>JAKLLO010000012.1 GCA_023150095.1 Zoogloea sp.
CACCCCGAATCGATCCTGACCGAGCGCGGCCACGACCTGCTGCGCAATTTCCTCGAACAATCCAAAGCCTGACCGGAGCCGCCATGTCCATCACTGCCCAGGAAGCCCTGCAACGCACCATCGAACATCGGGAAATCTTCTACGACGAGATGCTGTCGCTGATGCGCCAGATCATGGCCGGCGAAATCTCGCCGGTGATGACCGCGGCCATCCTCACCGGCCTGCGCGTCAAGAAGGAAACCATCGGCGAGATCGCCGCGGCGGCCACCGTGATGCGGGAACTGTCCACCAAGGTCATCGTGCCGCCGCCCAATGATCACTTCCTGGACGTGGTGGGCACCGGCGGTGACGGCTCCCACACCTTCAACATCTCCACCGCCACCATCTTCGTCGCCGCGGCAGCCGGCGCCCGGGTTGCCAAGCACGGCGGGCGCAGTGTCTCGAGCAAGTCCGGCAGCGCCGATGTGCTCGAGGCCCTGGGCGTGAACATCAACCTCAAGCCCGAGCAGGTGGCCGAGTGCGTCGCCCGCACCGGCATCGGCTTCATGTTCGCCCCCAACCACCACAGCGCGATGAAGAACGTCGCGCCGGTGCGTCGCGAGATGGGCGTGCGCACGATCTTCAACATCCTCGGCCCGCTCACCAACCCAGCCAGCGCGCCCAACACCCTGCTGGGCGTGTTCCACCCGGATCTCGTCGGCATCTGCGTGCGCGTGATGGAGCGCCTCGGTGCCAAGCACGTGCTGGTGGTGCATGGCCGCGACAGCATGGATGAGGTGTCGCTGGGCGCCTCCACCCTGGTGGGCGAGTTGAAGGACGGCCAGATCCGCGAATACGAAATCCACCCGGAAGACTTCGGCCTCACGATGATGTCGAGCCGCAACCTAAAGGTGGCCGACGCCGACGAATCCAAGGCCATGCTGCTGGGCGTGCTCGACAACAAGCCGGGCGCCGCTCGCGAGATCGTCGCCCTCAACGCCGGCACCGCGCTGTACACCGCCAATCTGGTGGATTCCATCGGCGAGGGCATCCTGCGTGCCCGCGAGGTGCTGGCCTCCGGCGCCGCCCGGGCCAAGCTCGAGGAGTTCGTCGCCTGCACCAAGGCGTTTGCCTGAGCCCGGTGGGCGACTGAAGTCGCCCCTACAGGGCCCGAGTAATCCGCGTAGGGGCGACTTCAGTCGCCCATCGCACCTCGGCCGCCCCGACCCAAGCATCACGGGCGAAAGACGCCCCCCCACGAAGAGAACCACCATGTCCGACATCCTCAACAAGATCCTCGCCGTGAAGCACACGGAAGTCGCCGCCGCCCGCGCCGCGGTGTCCGACGCCGCCGTGCGCGAGCTCGCCGCCGCCCAGACCCCGGCCCGGGATTTCGTCGGCGCCATGCGCGCCAAGATCGCCGCCGGCCGCGCCGCGGTGATCTCCGAGATCAAGAAGGCCAGCCCCTCCAAGGGCGTGATCCGCGCCGACTTTCGGCCTGCCGAGATCGCCGCCAGCTACGAGAAGGCTGGCGCCGCCTGCCTGTCGGTGCTCACCGATCGCCAGTTCTTCCAGGGCGCGCCGGAATACCTCCAGGCCGCCCGCGCTGCCTGCGGCCTGCCGGCTCTGCGCAAGGATTTCCTGGTCGATCCCTATCAGGTGTACGAAGCCCGCGCGATGGGCGCCGACGCCATCTTGCTGATCGCTTCGGCGCTCTCGCTGGCCGAGATGCAGGAGATGGAAACCATCGCCGAAAGCCTCGGCCTCGGCGTGCTGGTCGAAGTCCACGACGGCGCCGAGCTGGACGTGGCCCTCAATCTGCGCACGCCGCTCATCGGCATCAACAACCGCAACCTGCGCACCTTCGAGGTCAGCCTGCAGACCACGCTCGACCTTCTGCCGCGCATCCCCGCCGAGCGCATCGTCGTCACCGAATCGGGCATCCTCGCCCCGGCCGACGTGGCCCTGATGCGCGAGCACAAGGTCAATGCCTTCCTGGTGGGCGAAGCCTTCATGCGCGCCGACGACCCCGGTGCCGGCCTCGCCGCCCTGTTCGGCTGACCGATGAGCGACACGCCGGAGCCGTCCGGGCCGGCCCCGCAGGAGCCGGCGCCGCCACCCCGACCGGGCTGGGGGCGCCGGCTCCTGCGCGGGGCGCTCGCGCTGCTGTTTGCCGGCATCACGGTCGCCCTCGTGCTGGTGGGCTGGCTGGGCGGCACCACCTCGGGCCTCGGCATGCTGGTGGACTTCGTCGCCCGGCTGTCGGGCGGCGTCGTCAGCATCGAGAAGGCCGACGGCTACCTGCTGGGTGATCTGCGCCTGGGCCTGCTGCGGGTGCGCACGCCCACGCTGCAGGTGGATGTGCATGACCTGGCCCTCACCTGGAACCCCGCCGCGCTCACCCGTGGCCGGCTCGACATCGCCCGCCTCGCTGCCGCCGACGTGCAGGTGGCCAGCGCCCCCAGCGACGAGCCCTCCACGCTGCCCGACAGCCTCGCGCTGCCCGCCGCCATCGCCATCGACCACTTCGAGATCGGCCGGCTGCAGGTGGGCGCGCTCGAAGACGGCAAGCCCGCCGCGCCAGACATCGAACTCACCGCCCTCACCGGCGCGCTGGAATCCGACGGTCGCCACCACCGGGCGACCGGCCTCAAGGCCACCGCGCCCTTCGGCCAGCTGGCGGCCGACGCCGAGCTCGACGGCCAGCGGCCTTTCCCCCTCAAGGCCACCGCCAGCCTCGCCACCCGCCACGCCGACGAGGCCTGGACGGTGAGCGCCAAGGCCGGCGGCGATCTGCAGAAGCTGCTGCTGGATGCCGCCATCGCCGGGGCCGGCGTTGATGGAACGGCCGCCGTCGTCGCCACGCCCTTCGCCCCCGTGCCGCTGCAATCGGCCAAGGCCCACCTCAGGGGCGTGGACCCGAAGCGCTTCCACCCGGACGCGCCCACCGCCACCCTCGACATCGACGCCGATCTCGTCCCTTCCGCCGCCGCCGACAAGCCGGCCGCCACCGACTGGGTGGTGAGCGGCCCGGTGCGCATCGTCAACCGTGCCCCCGGCAGCATCGACGCAGGCGCGCTGCCCCTCGAATCCCTCGCCACCGCCCTGCGCTGGGCGGGCGGCGAGCTGGCCCTGGCCAACCTCGACCTGCGCCTGCCCGGCAACGGCCGCGCCGAAGGCTCGGCCCGCTGGCAGGCCCCCAAGCCCGGCGCGGGCAACGAGCCCGCCGCCGGCTTCGGCAAGGTGGATGCCGAGCTGCGCATCAGCAACCTGGACGCCCGCAAGCTCGACAAGCGCGCCGTGACCACCCGCATCGCCGGCCGCATCGACGCCACCGCCGACGCCGACGCCCAAACCGTCCGCGCAGACCTGCGCGACCCGCAGCTCGCCCTGCGCCTCGACGCCCGCCACGCCACCGGCCTCGTCACCATCGACAAGCTCCTCGCCACCGCCCGCGCTGCCCGGCTGGAGGCCACCGGCAAGCTGGCGCTGGATGCCGCCGGCGCCTTCGAGGCCACCGGCCGCCTCGACCACTTCAACCCGCGGGCCTTCGTCACCACCGCGCCGCCAGCCGACCTCAACACCCGCTTCACCCTCAAGGGCAGGCGCGCGCCGCAGCTTGCCGGCCGGCTCGATTTCGACCTGGCGCCCAGCACCCTCGAAGGCAAGCCCCTCGCCGGGCGCGGCGTGCTCGCCATCGACGGCAAGCATCTCACCGACGCCGACGTGGCCCTCACCCTGGCCGGCAACCGGCTCGCCGCCAAGGGCCGCTACGGCAAGCCCGGCGACGCCCTCGATTTGAAGCTCGACGCCCCGGCGCTCGCCGCCCTCGGCCACGACCTGGGGGGCAGGCTGCGCCTGGCTGGCGTGCTCCGGGGCAGCATCGACCACCCGGCGGGGGATTTCGAGCTCGCCGCCGAGCAGCTCGCCGTCGGTGGAATCCGCATCGACGCCGCCAACGGCCAGGGCCGCATCGCCGAGGGCAAGAACGGCAGCATCGCCGTGGCCTTGTCGGTAGCCGGCCTGCGCACGCCAGCCAAGGACGGCAGTGCCGGCGACACCCTGCTGCGCCGGGCGAGCTTCACCTTCGACGGCACCCGCGCCGCCAACACTGCCCGGCTGGAGGCCCACGCCAACGACGGCAATTCGCTGGTCGCCACGCTGGCCGGGATGCTCTCGGACGGCCCGCGCTGGCAGGGGCGGCTGGAGAGCCTGCAGCTGCGGGGCGACTACGTGCTCAGCCTTGGCGCGCCGGCGCCGCTGCTGCTTTCGGCCGACATCGTCGAGCTGGGGGCGGCCGAACTGCGGGGCGCCTCCGGCGGACGCTACCGCTTCGACCAGACCCGCTGGCAGGCGCGACACCTGCTCGCCCGGGGCAGCGTCAGCGGCGTGCAGGTGGGGGTGATCCTCGACCCGTCCACCCGCAAGGTGAAGTCCCGCGGTACGTCCCTGCAACTGGGCGGCGAATGGAACGTGGACATCGGCGAGCAGGTGAATGGCCTCGTGCGCATCTTCCGCGAGGGCGGCGACCTCGAGTTGCAGGGTGATTCGCCCGTGCAGCTGGGGCTCGATGAACTCCAGCTCACCCTCAACGCGGTGGCCAACCGCATCGCCTTCGGCTTCTCGGCCCACGGCAGCCGGCTGGGCAGCGCTTCGGGCGCCGGCACCGCGCTGGCCGAGCGCACCGCCGACGGCACCGTGCGGCTGGTGCCCGGCGCGCCGCTGCTGGGCTCCGCGCGGCTCGACATCCCCTCCATCGCCTGGGCCGGCCCGCTGGCCGACCAGAACCTCAAGACCGACGGCAGCCTGAAGGGCGAATTCACCCTCGCCGGCACGCCGGCCAACCCGGAAGCCGCCGGCCGCATCCGGGGCGAGAAGCTCTCCTTCGTGATGGCCGACCAGGGGCTGCACCTCTCCGGCGGCACCCTGCAGGCCGACTTCAACCGCGACCGGCTCAACCTCGAGGAATTCAGCTTCGTCTCGCCCAACCGCGTCAAACCCCGCGAAGGGCGCATCGAGGTGGCCCGGCTTACCGCCACGCCGGGCACCCTCAAAGCCAGGGGCCAGGTGCAGCTGGCCACCGGCGAGGGGCATTTCGACTTCCGCGCCGAGCGCCTGCCGCTCCTTCAGCGGGCGGATCAGTGGCTGGTGCTGAGCGGCGAGGGCGAGCTCGCCACCGGCTGGAATTCCGCCCACCTCAAGGGCCGGCTGGCTGCCGATGCGGGCTTCGTCGAGCTCTCGCGTACCCCGCCGCCCAGCTTGGGCGATGACGTGGTGGTGCTCGACCCAGCGCGGGGCGCCAAGCCCCAGGCCAGCCCCTTCAGCATGTCGGTCGATCTGGCCATCGGCCTTGGCGACGCGCTTTACGTGCGGGCGCTGGGCCTCGACACCCGCCTCGCCGGCGACCTGCGGCTCACCTCCGGCCCCGGCCGCCCGCTGGCCGCTACCGGCACCATCAACACCGTGGGCGGGGTGTATGAAGGCTACGGCCAGAAGCTCAGCATCGAAAAAGGCATCATCACCTTCAACGGCCCGGTGGCCAATCCCGGCCTCAACGTGGTGGCGCTGCGCAAGGGGCTCACCGTTGAGGCCGGCGTAGGGATCACCGGCACCGCCCGGCGGCCCCTCGTGCGGCTGGTGTCCGAACCCAACGTGCCCGATCCCGAAAAGCTCGGCTGGATCGTCCTCGGCCGGCCGCCCGATCAAGGCTCCGGCGGCGAAATGGCCCTGCTGCTCCCCGCCGCCCAGGCCCTGCTCGGCGAATCCGGGGGCGGCATGTCCGCCAGCCTCGCCCGCGCCCTGGGCTTCGACGAGATCTCCTTCGGGTCCAGCGTCGATGGCCGCAGCCGCGTGCAGACCAGCAGCGTCGCCACCGGCAGCGTCACCGGCACCGCCTCCAGCGCGTCGTCCAGCAACATCGACAGCGTGCCCGGGCAGGTCATCACCATCGGCAAGCGCCTCTCGGCCCAGGCCATGCTCTCCTTCGAGCAGAGCATCTCGGGCACCTCGAGCATCGTCAAGCTCACCTACCAGCTCACCCGCCGCATCGCGGTGATCGGCCGCGCCGGCAGCGAAAACGCGCTGGATGCGGTGTTCTCGATCTCGTTCAAGTAAGCGGCGCCGGGCGCCGGTCGCGCTGCGACCGGCCCGGATATCCGTTCCCCACGGTCTTCCCGCCCCGCGTTCGCACCACCACTGTCTGCCGCCCGTGCCGCTGCGCCCCTTTCCCTGGCCGGCAGGCACGCCCGCTGCCGCGACGGTCGGCGGTTTCAAGCCAGCCACCGGGCGTGCGGCCCGTCTCGTGCCGTGCTGCCTGACAATCAAGCGATAACCTTCAAGCCGCTGATGAATTTGACGTTGATGCGAAAGTAGGGGAAGCCGAGTGCACGGCTTTTTTCATACTTTGCATAGCCCCGATCCTGATTCGATTTGAATTGTCTTTGCCTGGCTCAAGGCCCGGACCGGAAGAGCTGGTTCATGATGCAGACGTAGTGCGGGTTTCCAGTACTGTGTCGCGAGCGGGCCGTTTGGCCTGCCGCCCACGATGGGGGATGGATGAAGACGCTTGTCGCATCGGCGGAGGCCAGCGGTCAGACTTATCAGCAAGGTGCGTTGCGCGTTGCGCTGGGCTATGCCGTCTTTGCCGCGCTGTGGATCCTGTTTTCCGATCAGGCGGTGAGCCTGCTGTTCTCCGATCCGCTGGCGATCACGCGGGCCAGCATGATCAAGGGCTGGCTGTTCGTGGCGGTCACCGGGCTGCTGCTTTACGTGCTGGTGGGGCGCCATCTCCGTCAGATCCAGGACGGGTACGCGCGCGAGACGGACCTCCTGAAAACCCGTCAGCGCTCCCTCGACCTGCTGGCCGCCATCGCCGATCACTCGGAAGACGCGATCTTCGCGAAGGATCTGGAGGGGCGCTACATCCTGTTCAATTGCGCCGCGAGCCGCATCGTCGGCAAGCCCGAGGCCGAGGTGCTGGGGCGGGACGACCTGGCGATCTTCCCCGCCGGGCAGGCCGTGATCCTGATGGAGACGGGGCGCCGCGTCGTCGCCAGCGGCCGTGCCGAGACCAACGAGGAAACCCTGGATACCGCGCAGGGGCCGCGCGTCTTTCTGGCCACCAAAGGGCCCCTGTACGCGCCCGATGCCAGCGTCGCGGGCATCTTCGGTATCTCCCGCGACATCACCGAGCGCAAGCAGGTCGAGCTCTCGCTGCGCGACAGCGAGAAGCGCTTCCACGACATCGTCGAGGCGTCGGCCGACTGGGTGTGGGAGGTGGACGCCCTGAGCCGCTACACCTATGTGTCCGAGAGCGTGGAGAGCCTGCTCGGCTACACGCCGGCTGAAATCCTGGGCAAGACCCCGTTCGACCTGATGCCGCCCGACGAGGCGCTGCGGGTGCAGGCCGCGTTCGCCGCCATCGCCGCGCAGAAGCTACCCTTCCGCGATCTCGACAGCATCAACGTGCACAAGGACGGCAGCCTGCGCCACGTGTGGACCAACGGCATGCCGATCGTCGCCGCAGACGGCACGCTGCTCGGCTACCGCGGCCTGGATCGGGACAACACCGCCCGAAAGATCGCCGAGCAGGATCTGCAGAACGCCCGCGACATGCTGCGTGCGGTCATCAACACCATCCCCGACCTGATCTGGCTGAAGGATGTCGAGGGCCGCTACCTGGCCTGCAACGCGCGTTTCGAGGCCGTCTTCGGCGCCCGAGAGGCCGACATCCTGGGCTGGACGGATTTCGACTTTGTCTCGCCCGAGATGGCCGAGCGCTTCCGCGAGCGGGACCGCGCGGCCCTGGAGGCGGGACATCCGGTCAATGACGAGGAGGAGATCAGCCTTGCCGGGGACGGGCAGCGGGAGTGCCTGCTAACCACCAAGGCCCCGTATCGCGACAGCCGGGGCGCCGTCATCGGCGTGCTCGGGATCGCCCGCGACATCTCCGGGCACAAGCGTGTCGAGGCGTCGCTGCGCGAGCGCAACGAGATGCTCGAGCGCTTCAACCGCGCCACCGTCGGCCGCGAGATCGACATGATCGAGATGAAGAAGACCATCAACGCGCTGTCCCGGGAGCTCGGTCGCGAGCCGCCTTATCCGCTGGCCTTCCTGCCCCAGGGCGACCGGGAGCCCACGCCGTGAGCCCGCACCTGCGCATCGGCGTGGCCCTGCTGCTGCCCTTTGCCGCCTGCGGCGTGCAATGGCTGCTGTGGGATGACTGGATCAAGCCGTATGTCTGGTTCATGTTTTTTCCGGTGGCGTTTGCCAGCGCCTGGCTGGGCGGGCTGGTGGCCGGCATCGGCAGTACGCTGATCAGCGCGCTGCTGGTCTGGTACGTCTTCATGGCGCAACAGTTCTCGTTTGCGCTGCAGAAGCCCTCCAGCGCCTTGTCTATCGTCTTGTTCGTGGGCATGGGCTGTCTGTTCTCGTGGTTTCACGAAAGGCTGCGGCGTGCGCTGCGCTCGTCGGTGAGCCGTTTCGAGGCGACCTTCGAGCAGGCGGCGGTGGGCATTGCGATGGTGGGCGCCGACGGCCGCTTTCAGCGGGTCAATCGCCGCCTGTGCGCCATCGTCGGCTACGCCCCCGACGAGCTGATGGCCCTGACCTTCCAGGACATCACCCACCCGGACGACCTCGAGGCCGACCTGGACTACGTGCATCGGGCGCTGGCCGGGGAGATCGACAGCTATGCGATGGAGAAGCGCTACTTCCGCAAGGACGGCAGCCTGGTGTGGATCAACCTGAGCGTGGCCCTCACCCGGAAGCCGGACGGCGCGCCCGATTACTTCATTGCGGTCATCGAGGACATCTCGGGCCGCAAACTGGCCGAGCAGCGCTTCAGGCAGCTGTTCGAGCAGGCCCCGGTGGCGCTGTCCACCAGCGCTCACGACGGCCGGGTCCTCCTGATGAACCGGGCCTTCACCGAGCTGTTCGGCTACCGCCTGGCGGATACACCGACCGTTGCAGACTGGCAGGCGCGGGTGCTCGACGGTGCCGGGCCGGACGCGGCGAGCCAGCCCGACGGCTGGCAGGCCCATCAGCGCGCGCCACTGGTCGAGCAGGCGGTGCTGTGCCGCGACGGCAGCCGCAAGACGGTGCTGCTGTCGCGCATCCAGCTGGGCGACGAGATGATGCTGGCGGCGGTGGACATCTCCACCCGCAAGGCGGCGGAAGAGGAAGTCCGGCACCGCAACGACGAGCTGGAGCGCTTCAACCGCGCCTCGATCGACCGAGAGCTGCAGATGATCCTGCTCAAGCGACAGGTCAATGCGCTGGCCGCCGAGCTCGGGCGCGCGCCGCCCTACGACCTGTCCTTTGCCGACGCCGAGCCACGCCGGGGCGCGCCATGAAATCACGCCCCATCTTCTCCCTGCTCACGCGGCTGGTCTGGCTATGCATGGCGCCGGTGCTGCTGCTGGCCGCCTGGCTCGCCTGGGACAACCTCAAGGAGCAGGAAGAGCGGCACCTGCGCGAGGCTGCGCACCTGGCGCTGCACACCGTCAGCACGGTGGATGAATACCTGAACGCGCGCATCCGCGGCCTGAAGATGCTCGCCATCTCGCCGCTGGCCGACGACCCGCGCGACTGGCGTACGCTCTATGTCGAAGCGCAGGGTTTCCGGGAGAGCTTCGATTCCCACGTGATTTTTGCCGATACGGATCGGCAGATGCTGTTCAACACCCGCACGCCGTTCGGCACGGCGCTGCCCAAGCTGCCCCTGTCGAACGGGCGCAGCGCGGCGCCGCTGGCCCTGGAAACCGGCAAGCCGCAGGTCGGCGGCATCGTCATGGGGCCGGTCGCCAACCAGGCGCTGATCGCCATCGTGGTGCCCAGCCTGCGCGACGGCAAGGTCAGCCATCTGGTGCTCACCACCCTGGAGGTGTCGCAGCTGCAGCACCACCTCAACCACGTGTCCCTGCCGGACGGCTGGTCGCTGGCGCTGGTGGATGGCGTCGGGGCCGATATCGCGCGGCGCTCGCCGCCGGGTTTCGACAGCGCGCGCCAGGTGGCGGACGACCATCGTTTCGTCGTCGGTTCGGTGCTGTCACGGTGGTCGGTGAAGGTGGAGATTCCGCACACCACCCATCGGGCGGCGCAGTTGAGAAGTGCCGCCATCCTGCTGGCGGCCGTCGTGCTTGCCACCTTGTGCGGGTGGCTCGGTGGCCGGGTGACGAGCCGCCGTATCAGCCAGCAGGTGAAGGCGCTCACCACCCCGCCGGGCAGCGCGGTGCCGCCGCTGGAGATCACCGAGATCGCCGCCGCTCACGCCCAGCTGAAGGCCCTCGAGGCGGGGCGGCGCGAGAGCGAGGAGCGCTTCCGGCGGCTGGTCGATCTGGCCCCGCTGCCGCTGGCCCTCGTGGCCGACGACGGCCGGGTGCTGACGCTCAATCTCCGCTTCCGGGCGGTGTTCGGCTACACGCTGGACGACCTGCCGACGGCGGGGGCGTGGTTCGAGCGCGCCTATCCCGATCCGGTGCTCCGGGCGCGCGCCCGCTCGACCTGGCAGCGCGCCGGTAGCGGCGAGGACATCGCGCCGCGCGAATACCGGGTGACCTGCAAGGACGGCACGGAGCGCGACATGCTCATCTCGTCGATCCCGCAGCCCGAAGGCACGATGGCCGTCTTCATCGACATCACCACGCAGAAGAAAGCCGGGGAAGACCTCGAGGCCGCGCTCGCCGAGCAGGGCATGGCGCGGCTCGCGGCGCTCAACCAGATGGAGGACGCCAACGCCGCCCTGCGCCACGCCGCGTCCCTGACCTCGGCCCTGCAGGAAAGCCAGGACCGCCTGCAGCTGCTGATCGACCACGCGCCGGCGGCGCTCGCCATGTTCGACCGCGAGATGCGCTACCTCGCCGTGAGCCGGCGCTGGCGCGACGACTACGCCCTGGGCGAGCGCGAGATCCTCGGCCATTCGCACTACGAAATCTTTCCGGACATCCCTGACAGCTGGCGTGCAGTGCATCAGCGCGGCATGGCCGGCGAAAGCGTGCGGGCCGACGAGGACCGTTTCGAGCGTGCCGATGGCGGCATCCTGTGGTTGCGCTGGGAGGTCCGGCCGTGGCATGCGGCGGGCGCCGGCGTGGGCGGGATCGTGATCTTTTCGGAGGACATCACCGCGCGCAAGCTGGCGACCGAGGCCGTGCATGCCAGCGAGGAGAAACTGCGCCGCATCCTCGATTTCTCGCCGGACGCGGTGTTCATCGTCTCCCCCGACCGGCGCTACCTCTACCACAACCGGCAGGCCGAGGCGCTGCTCGGCTATGCCGGCGATGAGTTTGCCGCGCTGCGCATTGACGACTGCATTCCGGACCACCTGCGACCGCTGGTGCTCGAACGCTTCCAGCGGAACCTGGAAGGCCGCGCGCAGTTCTTTGAAACGCAGCTTCAACGCAAGGACGGCTCGCTGGTCGATGTGGAGATCAACGGCATGCGGCTGCCCGAAGGGACGGTGATCGGCGAGGTGCGCGACATCACCGCCCGCAAGCGGGTCGATCAGGCGCTGCGGGCGTCGATGGAAGAGCAGCGGCTCTCCCAGCTGGCCGCGCTCAGCCTGATGGAGGATGCGCAGAACGAACGCGCGCGCGCCGAAGCCGCCCTCCAGACGGTGCGCAAGCTCTCGCTGACTGTCGAGCAGAGCCCGGAGAGCATCGTGATCACGAACCTGAAAGGCGAGATTGAGTACGTCAACGACGCCTTCCTCAAGGTTACCGGCTACGACCGGAGCGACGTGATCGGCCAGAACCCGCGCATCCTGCGCTCCGGCAAGACCTCGCCCGAGCATTACGACGCCCTGTGGCAGGCCCTGAAGCGCGGCGAGATCTGGAAGGGCGAGTTCTGCAACCGGCGCAAGGACGGCACGGACTACATCGAGTTCGCCATCGTCACGCCGATCCGCCAGCCCGACGGGACCACGACGCATTACGTGGCCATCAAGGAGGACATCACCGAGCGCAAGCGGATCGCGGTCGAGCTCGATGCCCACCGCAACCACCTCGAAGACCTCGTGGCCATGCGCACCTCCGAACTGGTCGAGGCGCGTCTGCAGGCGGACTCGGCGAGCCAGGCCAAGAGCGCCTTCCTGGCCAACATGAGCCATGAAATCCGCACCCCGATGAACGCGATCATCGGGCTGACCCACCTGCTGCAGCGCTCCCAGGTGACCGACGAGCAGAGCGAACGCCTGCAGAAGGTGGATACCGCCGCCCACCACCTGCTGTCGATCATCAACGACATCCTCGACCTGTCCAAGATCGAGGCCGGCCGGATGCAGCTGGAAAGCACCGATTTCTCCCTCGACGAGATCCTCGAGAGCACCCGGACGCTGATCGCCGAGCCCGCCCGGAGCAAGGGCCTCGCGGTGGAGGTCGAAGCCGACCCGATGCCCAACGGGCTGCGCGGCGACCCCACACGGCTGCGCCAGGGCCTGCTCAACTTTGCCAGCAACGCGGTGAAGTTCACCGAACGGGGCCGGATCACCCTGCGCGCCCGCTTCGTGACCGAGGACGCGCAAGGCCTGCTGGTGCGCTTCGAGGTGGAAGACACCGGCGTCGGCATTCCGGCAGACACGCTGGCCGGCCTGTTCCAGGCCTTCACCCAGGCGGACGCCTCGACGACCCGCCGCTACGGTGGCACCGGCCTCGGCCTCGCCATCACCCGGCGGCTGGCCCAGATGATGGGCGGCGACGCCGGGGCCGAGAGCACGCCGGGCACCGGCAGCCGCTTCTGGCTGACGGCCAGGCTGGAGCGCGGCAGCGGCGTTATCCCGGTGGCCGAGGCCGAGCCGCGCCGCAACGCGGCGGCCGAGCTGCAGGCAACCCGCGCCGGCGCGCGCATCCTGATGGCCGAGGACAACGCCGTGAATCGCGAGGTGGCGATCGATCTGCTGCAGGCGGCGGGGCTGGAGGTGGATACCGCCGAAAACGGGCGCATCGCCGTCGACAAGGCGCGCACCCGCGACTACGACCTGATTCTGATGGACATGCAGATGCCGGAGCTCGACGGCGTTGAGGCGGCCCGTGCGATCCGGGCGCTGCCCGCGCGCAACCGGCTGCCGATCCTGGCCATGACGGCCAATGTTTTTGAGGAGGACCGCCTGGCCTGCCTGGCTGCGGGCATGAACGATTTCGTCGCCAAGCCGATTGACCCGGATCGGCTCTACAGCACGCTGCTCAAGTGGCTGCCGGCCGGTGATCGTGCCGTGGCCGTCGCCGGGGCCAACGCGCGCGTCGAGGCGATCGACCTTTACGCCCGTCTGCATGAGGTGGCGGGGCTCGACATTCGGCACGGGCAGATGATCTCGCGGGGGCGCCCCAGTTTTTACCTGCGCCTGCTGTCGATGTTCATCGACAGCCACGCCGCCGATCCGGCGCAGCTGCGCACGCTGGCGGAGGCGGGCGATCACGAGGCGCTGATGCGGCTGGTGCATTCGCTGAAGGGGGCAGCCGGCAATGTCGGGGCGCTTCAGGCCAGCGCGATGGCGTCCGCCCTGATGGCGGATCTGCGTGGCGGGAGTCCCGATGTGCTGGGCCAGGCGATGGCCCTGGCCGATGAAGTGGATCGACTGGTCGCCGCGCTGCGTCAGGTGCGCGGGGATGCGACCGGCCGCGATGGCCCGCCCGGGCCTAGCCTCGGCTGAGGAAGGCGCTCATCGCCGCCACCACCTGATCCGGCGCGCTGACGTGGGGCAGGTGTCCGCTGGCGTCGATCACCGAGAGCTCGCTGCCGGCGATGGCCGCGTGCAGGTAGTCGGCCACCGTGCGGGGGACGAAGATGTCGTCCTGCGACTGGATCAGCAGGGTCGGGATACGCAGCTTGGCGAGCTCGGCGCGCTGGTCGGTCTGCAGCACCGAGCACAGGATGGTGAGCATCATCTCCTGGGGAATGCGGGCGATGGCTTCGGCAAACTGGTTGGCCAGCGAGGGGCGGTCGGGATTGCCCATCGCCGCCGCAGCGAGCGACGTTGACCACCCGGCGTAGTTGGCGCTCATCTCCCGGTAGATGGCCTTGATGTCGTCGCTCGAAAAGCCGCCCTCGTAGCCGTCGCTATTGGCGTAGCGGGGCGAGGCGCCGATCAGGATGAGGCGCCGGAACAGCGAGGGCCGTGTGGTGCAGGCCAGCAGCGCCGCCAGCGCGCCGAGGGAATGCCCCACGAGGGTCACGTCCTTGTCCAGCTCCAGCGCGTCGCAGATCTCCAGCAGGTCGGTGGCATAGCCCCGCACGCCGAGGTAGCGGACCTGGTGTTCGAGAAAGTAGGGCTGACTCTCCGCGTCGGCGCCCACGTTGTCGAACAGCACCAGTCGATAGTCGTCCGCAAAGGCCGGTGTCACGCGATCCCAGCAGTGCTGGTCAGTGCCCAGGCCATTGACGAAGATGAGCGTTCTGGATGCCGTGGGGTTGCCAGCCAGGGCGACCTTGTTGCGGGCGAGCGGATTCATGGGCGCGTGTTCTGGTTGTTCGCGGGGCTCCGCGGATTATACGTGGGGCGCATGGCATCGAATGTGCGGCGGTGCTTCGGCTTGCGCCTTGACCCACGTCATGGCCGTGCCCGGGCTGCTCTGGCCAGATTCCGGGACTGTGCCCCGCCGAGGTTTTCCATGCTTGATCCGCTCGTTCCCCGTCGCATTGCCGTCTCCACTGTGCTGGCCGCCGTTGCCGGTGGTTGGGGGGCGTTCCGGCAGCGGCCCGGGCCGGCGCTGGCGTTTGCGGCGGTGTTTGCGGTGGCGGGGCTGGTGATCTTCGCGCTGCTCGCCCACTTTGGCCTGTCGGCGATGATGCTGCCGTTTGCCGGCGGCTTTCTGCTGGTGGGGCCGGCGGTGCTCGCGGGATTCTTCGGGTTGCGGCGGGCCGGGGCGGCGGGGCGGCGTCCGGGTTTTGCGGATGTGCTGGCGGGGTTCCGGCAGGCGCCGCGGGGGCTGTGGGTGCTCTCCGGCGTGTGCAGCCTGCTGCTGCTGATCTGGCTCACCGATGCGGCCACGGTGTACAGCTTCATGATCGGCGCGGATACGCCGGGGCTGGCCCAGGTGGCGCGATTTCACGCATGGACCAGCCTGATGGGCGCGGTGCTGGCCTTCATCGTCTTCAACGTCACGGCGTTTTCGGTGCCGCTGCTGTTTGATGGTCGGGCGCATCTGGTGGGGGCCGTGACGGCCAGCGTGCGCGGGGTGTTCGGCAACTTCGGGGCGATGATGGTGTGGGCGCTGATCCTGGCCGCCGCGACCATCGCGACGATCCTTGTTCCTCCGCTGTTGCTGGTGTCCCTGCCTGGCCTCGCGTTTGCCAGCGATCTGCTTTATCTTCAGGTCTTTCCGCCGGCCCGGGGCTGAGCGGACCCCGGCCTGGAGAGACAACAATGACCGAAAAGACGAACGAGGTCGCCATTCTGGCGGGCGGCTGCTTCTGGTGCCTCGAGGCGGTGTTCCTCGAGGTGAAGGGTGTGAGCGCGGTGCAGTCGGGCTATATCGGCGGCCGCGTGGATGCGCCGAGCTACGAGCAGGTGTGCAGTGGCGATACCGGCCACGCCGAGGCGGTGCGCGTCGATTTCGATCCGGCGGTGATCTCTTACGACGAGCTGCTCACCATCTTCTTTGCCATCCACGATCCGACGACGCCCAACCGCCAGGGCAACGACGTGGGCACCCAGTATCGTTCGGCGATTTTCACCACCCGCGCCGATCAGGACGCCGTGGCCCGCGCGCGGATCGAGCAGCTGGCTTTCGAAGGGGCTTTCGATGCGCCCATCGTCACCGAGGTGGAGCCCGCCGGCACCTTCTGGCCGGCGGAGCCCTACCACGACGATTACTTCTCGCGTAACGGCAACCAGCCGTATTGCCAGTATGTGGTGGCGCCCAAGGTGGCCAAGTTCCGCAAGGCGTTTTCGGGGCAGCGCAAGGGCAGCTGAGGCGCTGGCGGGGGCTGCGCTGCAGCAGCATCACCGCGGGGGCGGGCACGGCGCCGATGCATTTTGCCGCGGGATTGATAGAATCCGCCGTTCATCAAACAGGAGCGTTCCATGACTCAAACCACCACGGCGAGCGGCCTCGTCATCGAAGATCTGGAAGTCGGCAGCGGCGACGAAGCCGTTGCGGGCAAGAACGTCCAGGTGCATTACACCGGCTGGCTGACCGACGGCACCAAGTTCGATTCCAGCAAGGATCGCAACGACCCGTTCGTGTTTCCCCTCGGCGGCCGTCGCGTGATCGCCGGTTGGGACGAAGGCGTCCAGGGCATGAAGGTGGGCGGCAAGCGCAAGCTGACCATTCCGCCGAACCTCGGCTACGGCGCCCGCGGCGCTGGCGGCGTGATCCCCCCCAACGCCACGCTGGTGTTCGAGGTCGAGCTGCTGGCCGTGCGCTGATCCGGCTGCACGCTGCTGCACTAACAACGGGCGCCTTGGGCGCCCGTTGTGTTTTCCGGCGCGCCGGTTCGAGGGATCGACGGAAATCCGTTTGTCGTGGCCGCCCCGGCAGGGGCGCGTGCTAGAGTTTCGAGCAGAAGCCGGATCAACCGGCGGCAGCCGGGGCCGGCCTTCGTGGGCCGCAGCCTGCGGCTCGGGGGGAAGAAAAAATGAACGCGTCCTTGCTGCGCGGTGCCCTGCTTGCGATGGGCGCCATCCTGTCGGGCTGTTCCGGCCTGCCCGCGCTGCACCCGCCGCCGCCCGAAGTGGCCGGCCGCTACCAGCCCCTCACCACGCCCATCATCGCCCTCGGCGACACTCAGGAGCACGAGGCCACCGCCATGCCGATGCTCGATAACGACAGCGCGGTGGATGCCTACGTCGAAGTCGCCCAGCGCCCGCCGGAGCAACCCCTCTTCGGCCGCAAGATCTTCGAGACGGTGCTCACCCGCCACCCGGACATGCCCCTGCTGCACCTGGGCGATCTGCTCGACGTGTCCTGCCATTCCGAGGCCCAGCGCCTGCAGAAGGTGTTCGAGCTGGCCCGCCAGCCCGGCGCCATCCTGCCGGGCAATCACGACGGGCTGCTCTTCGGCATCTTCAATTACAACGTGGCGGATATCGTCCGCGACCCGGACAGCGCCCGCTGGGACAGGGCCTGCCGGCGTGGCCTGTGGCTGAGCGACGAGCGTCAGGCGCCGCCGGACCAGCGCACCGCGTTCTCGAAGGACGATTTCATCGACAGCTATCTCGACGGGCTGGTCCGGGGCCGGAGCCGGAGCCGGCTGCAGGGCTTCGTCTTCAACCAGGAGACGCGCGACGGCCACTTCAGCTGGCAGAACCCGCTGCCCGGCGCTTTCGTCGAGGCGGTGGAGGCGCATCTCACCCCGGAGAACCGCTACGCCAGCTCCTTCGTCGTCCAGAAGCTGCGGCTGCCGGCGGCCCCCGGCGCGAAGCGGCAGGTGAAGCTGATCGGGCTGGACACCAATCAGCTGTCGGTGCTCGTGGGCACCCTGGACGTGCTGCGGGGCGAGAGCCCGGGCGACGTGGGCCGGGTGCAGGCCGACCAGATCGACGCGGCGATGCCGTGGATGGAGGAGGCGCGGGCGCGGGGCGACATCGTGGTGTTTGCCGGCCATCACAACTGGCGCGCCCTGGGCGGGCCGACCCGCCAGCGCATCGAGAGCCTGATGGCGCGGGCCGATCACCCGCTGGTGTACCTCTCGGCCCACACCCACAGCGGCTTCTGGACCATGCACCGGGTGGCCGGGCGGCCGCTGCTGGAGCTCAACGTCAGCTCGCTGTCGGATTGGCCGATCGCCTACCGGCAGATCCACTTCGAATACGACGAGGCGGCCCGGCGCCTGAAGGTGGTGGCGGCGCTGATGCCCAACCGGGGCACGCCGCCGGCCAGCGACGCCGAACTGCTGGCTGCCTGGGAGGCCGCCACCTGCGCTGGCGACGGGGTGCCCGACGCGCGCCTCAAGGCCCGCGACCTGCAGCTGGTGAGCGCCCAGCGGGCCGCCCGCGGATCGCTGACGGACTGGCTTTACGCCTCGATGTGGAAATACTGTGACGGCTGCCAGGCGCTGATGTACGAGCACGGCCACCGCTATCTGGACCTGCTGCTGCGCGAGATCCGCCAGGCCCGGATCGACCTGGGCGCCGACAGCGACGGGCTGGAGCCGCGCCGCCTGCCGGCGTCGTGCCCGCCGGGCGGCGGGCTGGTGGGCTGCGTGGAAACCCTGCTGGCGGCGCCGGTGGGCGGGGCGCTCAAGCCGAGCGTGGCGCTGTTCCGCGAGAAGGCGGAGCTGGTGGATCGGGTCAATACCCGGATGGACCAGCTCCACAACCCCCGGGTGCGGGCCTACATGAGCTGCCGGGCGGTGCTGGCGGCGAAGGAGGATTTCGAGCTGACGCCGGAGCGCTTCAAGCCCAAGCGCAATCTGGCCCGGCGCCTGGCGGGCGATTACTTCCGCAGCGAGGCGAGCGTGGGGATGGACTGGGAGACGCCTCAGCCTCAGTAAAGATCCCGCGGGAAGGCCATGAAGATCACGTCCTGAACCCGCTGCCACAGGCTGCGCGCGGGCTGGGCGTCGAGGGTCTGGTCGCCGGCCTGCCAGCGCGGGCTGCCGTCGTCGGCGAGGCTCACCCGCCAGGCGTTGTCGGGGTGCATGTCGCGCTCCATGGCGGCGGCCAGCTCGCCGGCCAGGCCCGGGCTGTCGATGATGACGCCCATCTCGCTGTTGATGTGGGCCGAGCGGGGGTCGAGGTTCATCGAGCCGATGAACACCCGCTGGCGATCCACCACCATCGCCTTCACGTGCAGGCCCATGAACTCGGCGCGGGTGGGCGGCGTATCCACCAGCAGCGGCTGGATGGCGGCGTCGGAGCGGGTTTCGTGGAGGTCGACCCCGGCCTCGATGAGCGGCCGGCGCCAGGCCTTGTAGTGGCTGTTCACTGCCGGCACGTCGTGGGACGACAGCGAGTTGGTGAGCACCCGCACCTTCGCGCCGCGCCCGCCGAGCGCCTTCAGTTCGGCCACCGCGGCTTCATCCGGGATGATGTAGGCGTTGGTGATGATGAGCTCGCTGCGGGTGGTGCCCACCAGCTGGCGGATCGCCTTGGGCATGTGGTGGCGCGGCACGTCGAGATCGGGCTTGTCGGAGTGCACCTGGCTGGTGCCGGGGTGCAGCTGCGGGAGGAGGGCGCGGATGGCCGGGCCCCGGTCGGCCGGATCGAGCCGGAAGCGGGTGACCGCCTCGGCGCTGGCGAGCCGCCGGCGTAGCGGGGCGTAGTCGCGCCGCAGGTCGGCCGTGGTGGCATCGACGCCCAGGCCGCCGACCGGCGTCACCCACTCGCTGTTCCAGAAACTGTCGAACACCTGGGACGCCTGCCGGGCCACCGGGCCGATGCCCAGCACGTCGAGGTCGCGGAAGTTGAACTCGGGCGACAGGCCGAAGTATTCGTTGCCGATGTTGCGCCCGCCGATGATCGCCGCCCGGTTGTCGGCCACCATCAGCTTGTTGTGCATGCGGTGGTTGATGCGCTCCATGCGCTCGATGAATTCGTAGCTGCGCCCGCCCAGGCCGCGCCGGTTCCAGGTGTTGAAGAGGCGGATCTCGATGTTGGGGTGGGCGTTAAGGCGGGCCATCGCCTCGTCGCGCTCGGCCACCTGGGCGGCATCCTTGAGGATGGTGGAGAGATCGTCGAGGATCAGGCGCACCTTCACGCCCCGGTTGGCGGCGTCGATGACGTGCTTCATCAGCAGCTCGCCGCTCTCGTCGGCCCACCACACGTAGTACTGCAGGTCGAGGCTGCGGGTGGCGGTGTCCACCAGCGCGAGGCGCCAGCGCAGGCCGTCCTCGTTGCGGTCGAGGAGATGAAAGCCGGAGCGGTCGGGCCCGTGATCGCGGCGGACCTGCGCCTCTGCGTCGGCCAGCAGGCCGGTGGCCGCGGGCGGACGAGCGTGGCCGGGTTCGCCCCGGGGGCGGGCGATGGGGTCGGCAGCGCAGCCGGCAAGGGCGATGGCAGTCACGATGGCGAGGGGGGCGAGGCGGGGCGGGAGCATCGGCGGAGTTCCTGAGGCGATTCCAGACGTTATAGCGCAAGCGCATGGCGCGTGCAGCTAGCGCTGCGTCCGGCGGTCAGTCGGCCCGGGCCGGTGCCAGCTGCTGCACGGCCTCGAGGAGCACATCGGCGCTGATTGGCTTGTGCAGCAGCCGCACGCCGCCGGCCATGGCTTCGCGCAGGCGGTCGGGGGCGGTGTCGCCGGTCATCAGGATCGCCGGCGGCCGGCGCTGCAGGTGGGCCCGGATCGCGTCGAGGGCCTGGTGCCCGGTGCGATGCCCGCGCAGGCGGTAGTCGGTGATGACCACCGCCGGGTCAAAGTCGTGGAGGCACGCGATGGCGTCGGCTTCGGACTCCGCCGTCCGGCAGTCGCAGTTCCAGTTTTCCAGCAGCGCGCGCATGGCGCACAGGACGGTCTGGTCGTCGTCGATGACGAGCACCTTGAGCCGTTGCAGATCATGGGGCTGGCCAGGGTCGGGCGCAGCCTGCCAAGGGGGGCTGGACGCATTCCCGTGACACGGGATGGTCACCCGGAACACCGATCCGCGCCCGGGGCGGGAGGCGAGGCTGAGCGCCAGATCCATGGTCCTGACCAGCTGGCGGACGATGGCGAGCCCCAGGCCGAGGCCGTGGCGCCGGTCGCGCTCGGGGTTTCCGAGCTGGTGGAAGGCCTGGAAGATCGTCTCGTGCTGGGAGGCCGGGATGCCGATCCCGGTGTCCCACACCTCGATCACCGCCAGCCCCGCCCGGGGCCGCCGGCAGGCGATGAGGAGGCCGCCGCGCTCGGTGTAGCGGACCGCGTTGGCGATCAGGTTGCGCAGCACGAGTTCGAGCAGCCCGGGGTCGGTGTGGCAGATCGCCGGAGTGTCCCGCAACCGGAACACCAGCTGTTTCTGCTCGGCCTGGGGGGCGAACTCGGCCTCCAGCTTCCGGAGCATCGGCAGGAGCGGGAAGGGCTGCGGGTTGGCCTCGATCACGCCGGCCTCCAGCCGGGAGAAGTCGAGCAGGGTGTTCAGCATCTCGCCGGAGGCTCGGGCGGCGCCCTCCATGTGGGTCAGCAGATCGGTCTGCGCCTCGTCCAGCCGGGTGCGCCGGAGCGAGGCGATGAACAGGCCCAGCGCGTGCAGCGGCTGGCGCAGGTCGTGGCTGGCCGCCGCCAGGAAGACCGATTTGGCGCGGTTTGCTTCTTCGGCGCGCAGGGTTTCGGCGCGCAGCTGTTCGACGAGTTCCAGGTTCTCGAAGCGCAGGAGGATCGACCGGCGGGCGACCAGCGAGTAGTTGCGGGCAAATACCGTGAGCACCAGCAGATACAGCGGGATGCCGATCCACAGCCACAGATACTGCGCACTTCCGGCGATGAGCACGTAGGCCCACACGGGCAGGATGGCGGGGAAGAGGAAGCCGATGGCGACGGGCAGGCAGGGCGAGAAGATCGACAGGGCCGCCGCGCTCATGCCGGCGATCAGGGCCAGGGTGGAGATCGCCGACGGGGGCGAGTCCAGATCCATGTACACGCAGCCGGCCAGCCCCCACAGGCTGCCGAGCACGATCAGCAGCGTGGTCATCCAGCGGGCGTAGTGCCGGGCGCCTGCCGGCGTGATGCGCTCGGGGATGCGCTGTCGCCACAGGTGGCCGAAGGCGCAGGCGGCGCCCATGGCGGCGCACCACAGCCCGATGTGGGCAGGCCCGCCGGAGAGCAGCACGGCGCTGCCCAGGAGCGCCGAGGCGAGAAAGCAGCCAAGCATGGCGATGCCGAAGCTCTCGTCGATCAGGGCCATCCCGGCGGCCAGCAGGTGAGGCGCGTCGAGGCGCAGGGGCGAGCTCATGGTGTCTGCTGGATGAGCCCCCGGCGCTGGGCTTCCAGGACGGCCTCGATCCGGCTCGCCACGTTGAGCTGGGCGAGGATGGCTGCCACATGAACCCGCACGGTGTTCTCTGCCACCCCTAGGTGACGTGCGATGACCTTGTTCGAGCGCCCCAGGCCAAGGTGATGCAGGACTTCCAGCTGGCGTGGCGTGAGCGGGCCGGGCGACCCTGCCCGGCCCGCGGCGCGCGGCGTGGCTTGGGGATGCGAGGCCCCGAGGCACTGGGCGATGCTCGCTTCGATCTGCTCCGGCGTCGCCGATTTGGACAGGAAGCCGGAGACGCCGTAGCGGTCCGCCATCTCCGCGGTGAACGTCTCGGCGGTGCCCGACACCACGATGATCCGCGCCGCCGGGAAATGCCGGTGGAGCACCTGGGTTCCATCCAGGCCATTCAGGCCGGGAAGTTGCAGGTCGAGCAGGATCAGGTCGATCGCGGTGTGGCCGTGTCGTTCCACCGCTTCCATGATCGAGCCCGCCTCGAGGATGTGGGACGAGGGCAGGGCGTCGTTCAGCAGAAGGCGCAGGCCGGTCCGAAACAGGGTGTGGTCGTCGATCAGGAGCAATCGGCAGTGCTGCATCAATGGATTCTCCTCGCGCCGGGCCTGAGGCTGCGGCGTCACGGGAACAGTGGGGAGGAATGGGGAAGAACGGGCGACCGTGTGTCGGAAGGGGCGGTCATGACCACCGCCTCTAGTCGGGAAGGACTAGCCGTAGTCAATCCGGATTATGGCGCGTTTGCCTGGTGTCGTGAATACTTCTTTGGCATGAGCTGGGGGCTGGAATGAAGCGCCCATGCGCATGTGGCCTCAGGGCCTGGTGAGCGACGGGGTATGTCGCACAGCTCAATGCATCACGTCACGAAAGGAAATGGACATGGTTTCGGAATCCGGTCAGGTCGAAAAGTACTATCAGTTTGCCGATTGTCTCAATGACGGCGGCTTTGTCATGGATTTCGAGGTGTACCGCGGCGATGTCGCCGGTCGCCTCGACAACGCGGGCGACAACTGGAACAGCGGGCGTTATCCGATCGGGCAGCAGCGGCGGATCGATCTGAGCACCCTCCGCTTCAACGGGGAGGCCCCCCAGGTGGGCGACAGCCTGCAGATCTTCGTCCGGGTCGTGGCCGGCGTGGACAAGCGTGGGCCTGCCTTCCTGTTTGCGCCGAACGGCCATGCCGCCGTGCATCGCGCCGCCGGCACCACCCTCTTCTACGGCGTTGACCTGCTGTGAGCGGCCCGATGATCGAGATCAGCAGCGGCGCCGAGACGGAGTGGTTCCGGGTTCAGCCGAACATGGAGGTGCAGTTCGGGCTGAACATGGCCGACGCGCTGGCGAAGACCCGGAACCAGGACGCCACGCTGCGCATGATGACGGATGTCCGCCTGGGCGCGGGGGGCAACGCGGCGGTCGAGGGGCGGCTGTTTCCCCACGTGGTCGTCGCCCCGGCGAACGCGGCCCTGTCGATCCGGATCCGCTGTGCGGCCACGGTGGGCTTCGGCTTCGCCATCCGCAGCAACGCCGAGACGGTGGTCGACAGGCTCTACGCGGTCGATCAGCTGGACGAGAACGGGATGATGTCGGCCACGATCCGGCGCTACCAGTCGTCGTCCGATCTGCTCACCATCGATTCAGCGCGCACCCGGATCGATCGCGGCGCATCGACCGATGAGGCGATGGCGCACTGGAGCTGCGATATCGAGGCGTGGCCGGTGTTGCAGTACCTGGAGCCCATCTCGGGGCGTGTCTACGACGACCGGCATCCGCGCAACCTCGCCACGCCGCCTGCCCGCGCAGTGCGCCAGGCGCCGCCGCTCGCCGACGGGCTCGGCATGGCGACGGCGTCGTCGGGGGTGGGGGCCGGCGGCCTGTGGCGGGACACGGGCGCGGAGCAGGTCTTCCAGCGCATCCAGGTTCAGAGGGAGAGCCCGCAGGATCGCTTCGGGCTGTTGCATGTCACTTTCCTGGTGGCGCGCTGATGCCGGCGCAATGCCGGATTTCGGGGAAAAGCGGATATGACCAAGATTAGCGTCAAGATCATCAACGAGACGGATTCGACCAAGAACACCGTCCTGCAGTTCGAGCCGGCCCAGAGCCTTCAGGACGTGCGCGCCCAGCTGGCGAAGGAGCAGCTGATGAAGGACGGTGACGTCTTCCTCAGCGACGGCTTCGCGGTCGTCAAGGATAACGAGGCGGGCACCCGGATCGAGAGCCTGCTGGCCACGAAGGACGCGACGGAGCTGCGGCTCTCGATCCGGACGAGTGCGGCGGACGTGCCGCCGGCGATGTACTCCTTCCAGCGCAAGAGCGAGGGTGGCAAGCGCGCCTTCAAGCTGAAGCCGACGCTCACGCTGGCCGAGGTGCGCACCGCGCTGGGGGCCTGGCTGGGCGCGTCGGACCTGTTTCTGGGCCGTGACGGCAGCGAGATCGCCGTGGCCGAAGAGGGTGACTGGGCCCTGAAGGACATCGCCAGCGCCGAAGGCGTGGTGGCCGTGCACGACGTGGTGGCGGCCAAGCCCGAGGAGGCCCGGCCCTTCACTTTCACCCGCAGCGTCGACGAGGAGAGCAAGTCCCTCAAGCTGATGCCGACGGACACCCTGGCCGCGGCGCGGACCGCGCTGGGGGCGTGGATCCAGAAGGACGACCACTTTGCCGACAAGGCCGGCGGCAAGGTGGCGCCGGATCAGGAGGCCGGCTGGACGCTGGGCGATATCGAGGCGGAGAAGGGCGGCGTGCAGATCCTGTCGGCGAAATCCGGCAAGCCGTCGGTCCGCCCCGGGCAGCCGGGGGCGCCGTCCTTCGTCGATACCACCCGCCGCCCGCTGGCCTGGGGCCTGCCCGAAGAGGGTTCGCCGCCCGATCTGCTGAAGGAGCTGGAGGTGCCGCTCAATGGCGCCGAGGTGGAGGTGCCGGAGCTGTTCACCAGCCTGAGCATCGAGCAGGTCAAGGCGCTGTACACGATGCTCTACCTCAACCGGGGGCTGTACGTCGGCCCGGACCCGCTCGACCTGGATTTCGTGAGGCGCTCGGACGACGCGCCGGTCGTCTACATCCACGAGAACCGGATCATGCGTTCCTCGCCGCCCAACTATTCGTCCCGTCATGTGACGACAGCAACGGCGAGCCGCGTCCTCAACGAGTTCCGCCAGCGCAGCGTCCATGCCGCCAAGGCCTCGGGGAGCTACGCCGGCTGCGGGGTTGCCGCCGAGTTCCGGCACGACCTGGAAAAGCTCCAGCGCAAGGAGACGACGGACATCTTCCTGACCGAGCAGACCCTGGTGCCCAAGGTGATCCTGCTCTTCGACAGGCAGGACGACCTGCGCTGCGCGCCGCGTTTCCAGGCGGCGGTCGAGAAGGTCTTCGAGACCTACACGTCGCTGCCCCAGCAATACGAGGCGCTGCACCGGGACGTGTTCAGGAAGTTCGGCTATTTCTACCCGTGCCGCGTCACGGTGGGCGGAAAGCTGCAGCGCAGCCTCGTCTCCCGGTCGGATTCGGAGACGGACCAGGAAAGCCTGCTGACCGAGTTCAATTTTGCCGCGAACGGTGAATTCGAGACCGACTCCGGCAAGGCCAAGTTCGACGTGGGTTACTCGTACAGCGACAGCAGCCAGAGCAAGCACAGTGCGCTCGACCAGCTGCGCAGCCAGCAGATGGAGTCGATGGGCGGGAGCTCCAGCTTTGCGCTGGACCCCAAGGAGCGGGCGAAGTGGGTGGGCAGCGTGGCGTCGGTCAAGTTCTGGGCCGTCATCAACAACGCCGATCTGGTCCCGGTGCTGTGCTTCCTGCCCGATGCCCTGGCCCAGCGCTGCGCCACGGTCATCGAGGAGCAGGCCCGCTCGGCCGTCACCGCCCGCTACACGGTGATGGACATGACGGCCTTTGCCCAGGTGATCTCCTCGAAGGCGTTCGAGGCGCTGATCTGATCGCCTGCCCGTTTTATATCCCGCCGCAGCGATGCGGCAATTCACTGGAATCCGATTCCAGTCCATTATCGAGGAGTGAAATGATGACGACCATAACCTTGATCCAGGCCGCCAAATGCGGTGCCGAAGGCATTGCGCAGATGACCGCCCGAGTGCCCGACAAGAAGACGGGGGAGGTGCGCAACCTGCAGCTGTCGGATCTGAAGAACGGACCGCTGGCGTTCCTGTGTACAAACGCCGTGACGGCCCTTGCCGGCGCCCGTGAGGTGGAGATTACCTACAACGCCAATTACGGGTCGGGTCACCAGACCATCCAGGTGAGCTCGGTGATCAGCTGATCCGCCTGGTCTGCCTCGCGCCACGTGGGGGGCATGAAAAAGCCGCCAGGCCGTGAAGGCCGGGCGGCTTTTGTCTTGCTGGGCTGACCTCAGGCGCCTTACCCGGCCTCGGCCAGCAGTGCGATGATGTCCTGCCCGTAGGCCTCGAGCTTGCGGTCGCCCACGCCGGAGATGGTGGCCAGCGCGAGGATGCTGTCGGGGCGGCGGCGGGCAATGTCGCGCAGGGTGGCGTCGTGGAAGATCACGTAGGCCGGCACGTTGCGCTCCTTGGCGGTGCTGGCCCGCCAGGCGCGCAGGCGACCCAGGAGCTCGGCCTCCTCGCCGGTGGCCTCGGGCCAGTCGATGCGACGGGCGGTGTCCTTCTTCTTTTTGGTGGGGCTGGGATCGACGCGCAGGGTAAAGCCGGCTTCGCCGCGCAGGATGGGGCGGGCGGCTTCGGTGAGGGTGAGGGCGCCGTAGCGCTCGTGATCCACCGCCAGGGCGCCGTGGGCGACGAGCTGGCGGATCAGGGTGCGCCAGCCCTTGTCGTCGAGCTCGGTGCCGATGCCGAAGGTGCTCACCTGGTCGTGCTGCCACTTCTTGACGTTGTCGGTGGCCTTGCCGATCAGCACGTCCACCACATGGGCGGCGCCGAAGCGGCTGCCGGTGCGGAACACGCATGACAGCGCCTTGCGGGCCGATTCGCTGGCGTCGCGCACTTCGGGCGGGTTCAGGCAGGTGTCGCAGTTGCCGCAGGGGGCGGAGTCTTCGTCGAAATAGCCGAGCAGGCGCTGGCGGCGGCAGCCGGTGGTTTCGCACAGGCCGAGCAGGGCGTCGAGCTTGGCGGTGGCGACGCGCTTCACCTCGTCGCTGGCCTCGCCCTGGTCGATGAAGCGGCGCTGCTGCACCAGATCGGCCACGCTGTAGGCCATCCAGGCTTCGGCGGGCTGGCCGTCGCGGCCGGCGCGGCCGGTTTCCTGGTAGTAGCCCTCGATGGAGCGGGGCAGATCCAGGTGAGCCACGAAGCGCACGTCGGGCTTGTCGATGCCCATTCCGAAGGCGATGGTGGCGACCATCACGATGCCGTCCTCGCGCAGGAAGCGGTCCTGGTTGATCGCCCGCTCGTCGGCGCCCATGCCCGCGTGGTAGGGCAGGGCGGCGATGCCTTTCTCCTGCAGCCACGCGGCGGTCTCGTCCACCTTCTTGCGGGACGAGCAATACACGATGCCGGCCTCGCCCAGGTGGCCGTCCTTGATGAAGGCGAGCAGCTGGGCGCGGGGGTTGTCCTTGGGGACGATGGTGTAGCGGATGTTGGGCCGGTCGAAGCTGGAGACGAACTCGCGCGCATCCAGCAGGCGCAGGCGCTCGGCGATCTCGCGGCGGGTCTGGGCGTCGGCGGTGGCGGTGAGGGCGATCCGCGGGATCTGCGGGTAGCGTTCCTGGAGGATCGACAGCTGCAGGTATTCGGGCCGGAAATCATGGCCCCATTGGGATACGCAGTGGGCTTCGTCGATGGCGAAGAGCGCCAGTTGGCCGGCCTCATAGAGGTGATCCAGCAGATCGAGGAAGCGCGGCGTGACGAGGCGCTCCGGCGCCACGTAGAGCAGATCCAGCGCGCCGGCGAGCATGGCCCGCTCAATCTCCATCGCCCGGTCGAAGCTCAGGCTGGAGTTGAGGAAATCCGCGGCGGCGCCCACTTCCTTCAGCGCGGAGACCTGATCCTGCATCAGCGCGATGAGCGGCGACACGACGATCGCCACCCCCGGGCGCAGCAGCGCGGGGATCTGGTAGCACAGCGACTTGCCGCCGCCGGTGGGCATCAGCACCAGGGCGTCGCCACCGGCGCTTACGTGTTCGACGATGTCTTCCTGCGGCCCGCGGAACTGGGTGTAGCCGAAGACGTGGAATAGGGTTTCGCGGGCGCGGCTCATAGGGGCGGGATTTTACCCCGGCCCGCCTCAGAACAGCCGGGCGAGATGGGTGGTCAGGCCGTTCAGGGTGACGAAAGTCAGTTCGTAAGTGCTGGAGAGGCCGGCCGCCTGCTCATCGGTGAGGCCGGTGGCGCAGATGATGAACTGGCTGCGGTCGATGCCGAGGCGCTTGCGCAGGCGCAGGTATTTGTCGATGTCCTGGCGGAACTCGCCGGTCTTGCACTCGATGCACACCGGCGTGCTGCCGTCGACGAGGAAGAACACATCAAGCTCGTGGAGGTCTTCGTTGGGGAAGATCACCGACAGTTGGCGGGCGCACGAGAAACTCTGCCGGCGCTCGCGGAGCAGGCCCAGCACTTTCATGAAGGCGTACCACTCAAGCCATTCGCCGCCGAAGAAGCTGCGGATGGTCGGGGCCGACTGGATGGTCCCGCGGCCGATCTTCTCCTGCTTCTGGTAGAAATACTTGGCCAGGAAGGCGCAGTCGTAGAGGCGTTTGCAGAAGGCGTTGAGCGTTTGCCCGTCCTTCTGGCTGAGCTTGCCGAGGTTGAGGCTGAAGTTGGGCACATCCTTCTGCTGGCCCCAGCGGATCTTGTCCACGACTTCGCGAAGCTGGTCGTAGTTGTCGCCCAGCTCGATGGCGATCTCGTCGAAGAAGCCGGTGGTATCCACCGCGTCGTGGTTGGCGCGAATCTGGATCTGGCGGCGCTCGAACCACTGGAGGACGGCGGCGTGCTGCGCCGCGTTGGCCAGGTGGTCGGAGTTGTGGATGTCCACGTCCAGATCGCTGCCGCCAGCGGCCGCGGCGGGGCTTTCATTGAGCGTGGGGAAGGCGCTCGCCTGCTGGGCTTTGAGGGCATTCAGCTCGTCGCGCTGGCTGAAATACTGCTGGAGTACCTTCCGCACGAACAGGACGGTGTCGTAGACCGCCACCGGCTGGGTGCATTGGGGGCAGGCGATCTGCTGGCCGGTGAGTTCGCCGGGGACTTCGGCGACATGGCCGCATTTGTTGCAACGGAGGATTGCCATGGAAGCGGGGAAACGAAGACGGGTCGCCGGATTATGCCAACCCGTGCTTCGCGTGGCGATATGCCGAAAGATCTAGGCGGCGGTGCCGTGGTGCTCGGCGATGTAATGCTGGAGCACCGTCTTCAGCATGGCGGCGTGGGCGCTGTCGCCTTTTTCGCGGGCGTGGCGGATGTCGTCGATGATCATGCGGCGGATGCGCTTTTCACCGCTGGGGGTGTGGCAGAGGTAGCAACCCATCTCGACGGCGGCCATTTCGGGGATGTGTTCGTGCTCGGCGATGGCGAGGATTTCGTCCTCTGACAGGTCGGACAGCTCAATGCAGTCTTGCAGCGTCAACATGGGTTTTCTCCTCTCGTCTTGTAAGCTTTTTTCTTACTTGACATTAGGCGCTTGTTTTGTTTTTGCAATATTGACGTAACGCAATCCGGCGCCATACGCTGCCGAATGGATAGAATCGACTTTTTTCGTCAGGGGTTCGTGATGCAGGGTTTGAGCGCTTTCGGTAACGGGATTTACGCCGTGGATTCGGGTTACACCGGCACGGGTGTGGCAGCGATCCACCTGATCGAGGAAGGCGGCCGGGTGGCGCTGGTGGATACCGGCAACAACGACGCGCTGGTGCATGTGGAGCAGGCGCTGGCCGAGACCGGGCTGTCGCCGGAGGCGGTGGATTACGTGCTGCTGACCCACATCCATCTGGATCACGCGGGCGGTGCCGGGGCCTTCATCCGGGCGTTTCCCAATGCGAAGCTGGTGGTCCATCCGCGCGGCGCGCGGCACATGGTCGAGCCGTCCAAGCTGTTTGCCGGCGTGTCGGCGGTGTACGGGCCGGAGCGGGCGAAGGAACTCTACGGCGAGCTGATTCCGGTGCCTGCGGGGCGGGTGATCGAGGCCACTGATGGGCTCGAGCTGTCCCTCGCCGGGCGCGCCATCCGCGTGTTCGACACGCCGGGCCACGCGCGCCATCACGTGTGCTATCTCGACACCAAAAGCCGCAGCTTCTTCACCGGCGACACCTTCGGGCTTTCCTACCGGCAGTTCGACGTGGATGGCCGGCCGAGCATCTTCCCGACCACCACGCCGGTGCAGTTCGAGCCCGACGCGATGCACGACTCGATCCGCCGCATGGAGGCCGAGCAGCCGGCGGCGATGTACCTCACCCACTACGCGCAGGTCACCGACGTGCCGCGCCTGGCGGCCGACCTGCATCGCCTGATCGACGCCCACGTGGCGATCGCCGAGCGTCACGCCGGGGCGGGCGAAGGGCGCAAGCAGCTGATCGAGGACGACATCTGGGCTCTGGTGGCCGAGGAGGCCAAGCGCGGCGGCTGGAAGACGTCGGCAGAAGAAACCCGACGCATCCTGGCCCTGGACGTGGAACTCAACGCCCAGGGGCTGGATGTGTGGCTGGGCAGCCGCTGATCCGGATCGGCCAAGTTGGCCGGATCACTCCGGCCGGCTGGCGATGTAAAAGCCGGCGATGACCTGCGGCAGGCCGGCCGCCGCCAGGATCACCGGCGTGGCATAAAGCGCCCACGCACAGGTGGCGAGCCCGAAGGCCAGGCCGCCCAGCGCGAACTGCTTGCCACGCCGGCTGATGCGGCCTTCCTCGATCCATGCCCGCACGTGGGGGCCCGCGCCCGGGACGGTGTACAGGCGCTGTTGCAGGCGCGGACAACTCTTGCTCCAGGCCCACGCGGCAATGATCCAGAAAATGGTGGTGGGCAGCAGCGGCAGCACGAGGCCGACGGCGCCGACGGCAAAGCTGATGCCGCCCAGGATGAACAGCCCGTGGCGACCGGCGCTCGAGAGCAGGCCGCCCGCAGGCGCGGCGAACGAGGTGGCATCCTGGCAGCGTTGCATGGCGGCGATCCTTTCTTGTTGTTCTCTTTTCACGGTTCTCTGGCGAAGCGGCCCGTTTGCCCGGTTCCCTTTTGAGCTGTGGTTGGCCCGAGTGGTTCTCGGCTGCCGGCGCTGGCCGGGGATATTTATCACGGCGCGGCGCAGGGTCGCTGGCCCGCTGACGTCAGTATCGATCGCCGGGCCCGACGGCTCCAGTTGAATGTTCCTTTTGGTCCGATAGGTGCGTGCTATGCGCGGCGGATGCAGGCTGTCGCTCAGGCCGGGCGGGTGTTGCTCAGGGCGAAGAAGCCGCGAGGCTTGTCGGTGGCGCCCGGGGCCACGACCACCCGGTGGGTCAGCCAGCGGCCGTCGCGCAGGCGCCACGCGCGCAGGGATTCGGCGTAGGTCATCGCTGCGGGCTGGCGGCGGACGCCATTCGTGGTGGGCGATTCGAGCACGAAGCTGTGGGCGCAGTAGCACACGTGGTCGTCCTCGTCGCGGCCGAGGATGCGCGCCGCGGCGATCTGATAGTCCATGTAGTGATCGAAGTAGAGCGGCGCAATTACCTGATCGGCCCACTCGGGCGGCAATCCCTCCTGCCACTTGATCGCCTCGGTCGGGCGGCGCACGTGACCCGGGGCGATATCAAAATATTGGTGTGTATATAACGGGTGTCGTGTCATTGCCGGTCTCCATCGGTTTTCCGGGAGTGCGTGTTCTTGGGGGGTAAGCGCAGTCGTGCCGGGGGCGCGGGCCCGTTGCGATGGGCTTTCAGCTAGCAATCGACATGCCTGGAGGCGGGCGCTGATGCTTATGGGCCATACGCTGCTGCGGAGCCTCCGCTTGTCGGGTTGTCGACATCGTTATGTATTGAAGTAAGCAGCCGATAGCTGCTTTGGCTCCAAGCTGCGCTGGGGCACGTGAGGCTGCCTGACGTGGCTGTCTGGGGCGTTTCCCAGGCAGGCCGATGGCCCGCGGGGTTCCGGTACGTCGGGGCGCGAGTGGTGAGTACCTCCCCCGTGGGGCTTCGGCCAGATGGAGAAGATCTGCGGGCCGCGCTGTTTGCCTCGCCGCAATCCCTTTGAAAGGACGGAGGACTGCGCACCAAACGCGGGAAACCGCTATATATCGGTGCATATAAAAAGACAGGGCAGAGAACGAAATCGTTTTCTGCCCTGCATCATCAACGACTGGCGGCAGACGTTCTGCCGCCGTTGTCGGATCAGGCGCTGACGCCGACGATCACCGACGGCGCCTTGAAGATGGCCGCGGCCGGCGAGCCGACCTTGAGCCCGAGGGCGACCGAGCCTTCGTGGGTGATGGTGGCAAACACGCTGTCGCCACTCGGCAGGGCGATGGTCACGCTGCTGCTCACCGGGCCTTCGACGATGGCGCTGACGGTGCCTTCGAGGCGGTTGCGGGCGGACAGCTTCACGTCGGCGCCATCGGCCAGAACCAGCACCGACGACGCTTTGACGATGGCCTTGACGGCCTTGCCGGCAGCAAGGCCGAGTTCGGCCACGCTGTCGTTGGTGACGGTGGCGACAATCTTCAGCCCGCCGGGCAGGGCGATGTCCACCTCGCTGTTGACTGCGCCGAGCTTGACCGTTTCGATGGTGCCGTCGAAGACATTGCGTGCGCTGATTTTCATTTTGCTGCTCCTGGTCGGGGACGAAGGGTTGCCGGATTGATGGCCAGTCGGGCATTGGCTCCCACTTTATGGGCCGCAGCTGGATAGTTACAACCATAACGCAGTGCAGCATTTGTGGCCCGTTATTTGCTGAGGTACAGTACGCAACGCTGTATATCCGGATATATAGGTAGATTCATGACAACCCGCCGCCCCATTCAGCACAAGCTTGTCGGAAAGCTGACAGTCGATACCGAGTTCGGCACCTTTCTCGGCGACACCCGCATCCGTCTGCTGGAATCCATCGACCGTTACGGCTCGATCTCCCAGGCCGCCAAGGCCGTGCCGCTGTCGTACAAAGCGGCGTGGGATGCCGTCGATGCGATGAACAACCTCGCCGAGGCGCCGCTGGTGGAGCGCTCGGTGGGCGGCAAGCATGGCGGCGGCACCGCGCTTACCGACTACGGCCGGCGGGTGATCGCGATGTACCGGGCCGTGGAGCAGGAATACCAGGAGGCCATCGACCGGCTTTCCCAGCGGCTCGGCAGCACCGAGGGCAGCACGGTGCGCGAGTTCCAGACCCTGCTGCGGCGCATGTCGATGCGCACCAGCGCGCGCAACCAGTTCGTTGGCGCGATCACCGGCCTGCGCGAGGGCGAGGTGAGCTTCGAGGTGCGCCTGCGCCTCGACGACGCCAACGAGCTGGTGGCCGTCATTACCCGGGCCAGCGCCGAGAACCTGGAGCTCACCATCGGCAGGGAGGTGCATGCCTTCGTGAAGGCGCCGTCGGTGCTCATCATCACCGACCCGGCCGCGCGCACCACCGCCCGCAACCACTTGTGGGGCACGGTGTCGGCGATCCACGAGGGGCCGGTGAGCTCGGAAGTGACGATCACCCTGCCCGGCGGGCGCAACGTGACCTCGGTGGTGACCCACGACAGCATCGACAACCTGGAGCTGCAGGTGGGCTCGCCGGCCTGCGCGGTGTTCCAGGCCACGTCGGTGATCCTCGCCGTTTTCGACTGACTTCCAACCTGCCGGAGAGAATCATGAAACCCGTTCTTCGCACCCTTGCCCTCAGTCTCGCCCTGGCGGGCGCCTCCTTCGCGGCCCAGGCCGACGAGGTGTCGGTGGCCGTGGCCGCCAACTTCACCGCGCCGATGCAGCGGATCGCCGCCGACTTCGAGAAGGCCACCGGCCATAAGGCCCAGCTGGTGTTTGGTTCGACCGGCAAGTTCTACGCCCAGATCAAATCCGGCGCGCCCTTTCAGGTGCTGCTGGCGGCCGACGACGAGACGCCCACGCGGTTGGTGAAGGAGGGCGACGGCGTGGCCGGCAGCCAGTTCACCTACGCCATCGGCAAGCTGGTGCTGTGGTCGCCCAAGCCAGGCTTCGTGGACGACAAGGGCGAGGTGCTGAAATCAGGCAAGTTCGAGCACCTGTCCATCGCCAACCCCAAGCTGGCGCCCTACGGCCTGGCGGCGGTGGAGACGATGAAGGCGCTGGGGCTGGCCGATGCGCTGCAGCCCAGGCTCGTGACCGGCGAGAGCATCGGCCAGGCCCAGCAGTTCGTGGTGTCGGGCAGCGCCGAGCTGGGCTTCATCGCCTTCGCGCAGATCCACAAGGACGGCAAGCTCATCGATGGCTCGTACTGGCTGGTGCCGGGCAAGTATCACACCCCGATCCGCCAGGACGCGGTGGTGCTCGACAAGGGCAAGGGCAGCGCAGCGGCCACGGCGCTGATGGGCTACCTCAAGTCCGACGCCGCGAAGGCGGTGATCAAGGCTTACGGCTACGACCTGTGAGCATGCAATGGAACTGACCGCCGCGGACTGGTCGGCAATCCGCCTGACCGTCGAGCTCGCCACCCTCGTCACGGTGCTGCTGCTGGTCGTCGGCACGCCGCTGGCGTGGTGGCTGGCGCGCACCCGGTCGCGGCTGCGCGGGGTGGTCGGCGCGGTGGTGTCGCTGCCCATCGTGCTGCCGCCCACGGTGCTGGGCTTCTACCTGCTGGTGGCCATGGCGCCGGACGGGCCGGTGGGGCGGCTCACCCACGCCCTTGGCATCGGCGGGCTGCCGTTCACCTTTGCCGGGCTGGTGGTGGCGTCGGTGATCTATTCGCTGCCCTTTGTCGTGCAGCCCATCCAGAACGCCTTTGCGGCGATGGGCGAGCGACCCCTGGAAGTGGCCGCCACGCTGCGGGCCTCGCCGCTGGCGGCCTTCTTCACGGTGGCGCTGCCGCTGGCCAAGCCCGGCTTCATCACCGCGGCGATCCTCGGCTTTGCCCACACGGTGGGCGAGTTCGGCGTGGTGCTGATGATCGGCGGCAACATCCCCGGCAAGACTCAGGTGCTGTCGATGCAGATCTACAACCACGTGGAGGCGCTGGAGTACGCCCAGGCCCACGGCCTTGCCGCCGGCCTGCTGGTGTTTTCGTTTGCGGTGCTGCTTGGGCTTTACGTGCTTGGCGGAGCGCGCAATACCTCGGGCTTTGGGTCATGAGCGGGCTGTCGATCCGGGCCCGTCTGCCCCTGGCTGATTTTGCGCTGGACGTGGATCTGGCCCTGCCCGGGCGGGGCGTGACGGCGCTGTTCGGCGCTTCGGGTTCGGGCAAGACGACCCTGCTGCGCTGCGTGGCTGGCCTTGCCCGGGCGGCGGGGCGGGTCGAGGTGAATGGCGAGCTGTGGCAGGACGACGCCCGGCGCATCTGCCTGCCCCCCCACAAGCGGGCGCTGGGCTACGTGTTCCAGGAGGCGAGCCTGTTCGCCCACCTGTCGGTGCGCGACAACCTGGCCTTTGGCCAGAAGCGCATCGCCCCGGCCGAGCGGCGAGTGAGCCACGACACGGCGGTGGAGCTGCTGGGGATCGGCCATCTGCTCGACCGCAGCCCGGAGCGCCTCTCGGGCGGCGAACGGCAGCGGGTGGCGATCGCCCGGGCGCTCCTCACCAGCCCGCGGCTGCTGCTGATGGACGAGCCGCTGGCGGCGCTGGATGCGGCCCGCAAGCAGGAGATCCTGCCCTACCTCGAGCGCCTTCACGACGAACTGGCGATTCCGGTGATCTACGTGAGTCATTCGATGGACGAGGTGCTGCGCCTCGCCGACCACCTGGTGCTGCTGGAGCAGGGCCGGGTGCGGGCCAGCGGGCCGTGCCGCGAGCTGCTGGCCCGGCTTGATCTACCCCTCGCCCTGGACGAAGAGGCTGCGGTGCTGGTGGATACCACCGTGGCCGCCCATGACGAAGCCTACCAGCTCACCCGGCTGGCGTTCGCGGGTGGAAGCATCCAGGTCACCCGCAAGGCGCTGGCGGTGGGCGCGCCGGCGCGGCTGAAGATCCAGGCCCGGGACGTGAGCATCGCCCTCGCCGCCGACAACCCGTCGAGCATCGTCAATCGCCTGCCGGTGCGGATCTGCGGCTTTGCCCCGGCGGCCCACCCGGCCCAGTGCCTGGTTCGCCTGGATGCGGCGGGCACGCCGCTGCTGGCGCGGATCACCCGGCTGTCGAAGGATCAGCTCGGCCTCGTCGAGGGCATGGACGTGGTGGCGCAGATCAAGTCGGTGGCGCTGGTGGGCTGACGGCCCGGAGGTTCAGAACGGCTGGGCGATGTCGTTAATCCGCCGTCGGCGCCGCAGGTCGCCTAACCGGATCCACGCTGTTTCAAATGAAAGACCAGTCAGTCGAGGTGGTCGCCGCTCCCCGCCGGGTTCCCCGCTTCGTGCGCGAGCGGGCGTGGTGGCTGGCGCTGCTCGTGATCTGGGGGGCGGTGGTTGGTTCGTCGCTGGAGATCCAGATTGCGCGGATCCGGGAGCAGTCGATCCAGGTGGGCATCGAGGGCGCTCGAAACATGTTCCGGATGGTCATGCTGACCCGCAACTGGAACGCCTCCCATGGTGGAATCTACGTGCCGGTGACGCCCGACACGCCACCCAATCCGTGGCTGGAGCACCCCCTCCGAGACGTGACGACCACCGACGGCCAGAAGCTGACGATGGTGAATCCGGCCTACATGACCCGCCTGATCGCCAGCATGGCCGCCAGCGACGGCGGCGTGGAGTTCCGCCTTACCAGCTTGCGCCCGATCCGCCCGGCCAACATCGCCGACCCCTGGGAACGTCAGGCGCTGGAGCGCTTCGAGCGGGGCGAGGTGGAGACCACCGGCGTGGTGCATGACCCGCGGGGCGAGATGCTGCGCTACATGGCGCCCCTTAAGGTGCAGGAGAGCTGCCTCACCTGCCACGCCAAGCAGGGCTACAAGCTCGGCGACGTCCGCGGCGGCATCAGTGTCACCCAGCGCTTTGGGCCCATCGAGGCCACCACCCGCGCCGGCATCCGCCAGACGATCTTTGCCCACGGGGCCGCGTTTGCGGTGGTCTTCCTGGGGGGCTGGGCCCTGCTGGAGGTGCTGCGCCGGCGCTGGCTGGAGCTGGACGGCAAGATTGGCGAACTCGAAGCCGCCCACAGCCAGCTCCTGCAGTCCGAGAAGATGGCCTCCATCGGCGTGCTGGCGGCGGGCGTGGCCCACGAGATCAACAATCCGGTGGGCTTCGTCAGCTCCAACCTGAGCACGCTGAAGGACTACAACGCGTCGATGATCGCCCTGCTGGAGCGCTGCCGTGCCGGTGAGGCCAGCGCGGCGGATTTCGATGCGGTCGAGTTTGATTACCTGAAGGACGACATCCCGGCCCTGATCGGCGAAACCCGCGACGGGCTCGACCGGGTGCGCAAGATCGTGGCCGATCTGAAGGATTTCTCCCGCGTCGACCGGGCCGAGTGGCAGGAGGCCGATCTCAACGCCGGCATCGACTGCACCCTCAACGTGGTGTGGAACGAGCTCAAGTACAAGGCCGAGGTGGTGCGCGACTACGACCCGGCGCTACCCCGCGTGCCCTGCCTGCCGGCGCAGATCAACCAGGTGGTGATGAACCTGCTGATCAACGCCGCGCAGGCCATCACCGAGCGCGGCACAATCACCGTGCGCAGCGGCCATGACGCCCAGTGGGCGTGGATCGAGGTGGCCGACACCGGCGTGGGCATGCCGCCCGAGGTCCAGCGGCGCATCTTCGATCCCTTCTACACCACCAAGCCGGTGGGCAAGGGCACCGGCCTGGGCCTGTCGATCTCCTACGACATCGTCGCCCGCCACGGCGGCCGCATCGACGTGACGAGCGCGCCGGGCGCGGGGACGACCTTCCGGGTCAGCCTGCCGCTGGCGGGCAGGCCGACCGGGGCGGCTTAGCGCAGCTCGAAGGTGGCTTTCAGCCAGAGGGTGCGCCCCGGCTCGTTCACCCGCGTGGTCTGGGTGAAGCCGCCGATGCTGGCGCCGCCGCGGCTGATGAACTCGGCGTAGGTCTTGTCGAACAGGTTGTCGATACCGGCGGTGATGAGCGTGCCCTTGGCCGGGCGGTAGCCGCCATTGATCGAGAAGATCGCAAAGCCCGCCGAGCTGCCGATGTCCTGCCCGACGATGTTGCCGTAGTTGGTGTCGTAGCGTTTCTGGCCCTGCACCAGGCGCAGCAGCGCGCCGCCGCTCCAGGTGCGGTCGTCGTAGCCGGCACCCAGGCGGGCCTCCAGCGGGGCGATCTGCGACAGCGGCTTGCCGGTGGAATCGTTCTCGCCGTGGGTCCAGGCGAGGGTGGCGTAGGTCTGCCAGAAGGTGGCGATGCGGTAGCTCAGGTCGCCTTCGAGGCCGTAGGTGGTGGCGTCGATGTTGGTGGCGTCGCTGGCGTAGGCGTCGATCCGGCGGATCTGGATGAAATCCTTGTGCTTGGCGTAGAAGGCCGAGACGGACGCCCGCAGCGGCCCGGCGGCGTAGATGGCGCCGGTGTCGAGCTGGGTGGTCTTTTCAGGCTTGGGCAGGAAGGTCGACGCGCTGCCGGTGGCCATGGCGGTGGCGGCAGGCGACTTGTTGCGTTCCCAGTAGTCGGCGGCCCGCTCGCTGTGGCCGAGGCCGGCGAAGAGGGTGGTGGTGGGCGCGTAGGCGTTCTCCCAGCGGACGAAACCGGCCTTGAGGGTGTCCTTGGCGGTCTGGCCGGAGGTGCTGCGGCCGGAGCGTTTGTCTTCGGCCTCGTTGAAGTCGATGCGTGCGCCGCCCAGCAGGCGGTGGGTGGCGTCGAGTTCATGGGCGGCTTCGGCGAAGGCGCCCCAGCTGGAGAATTGCATGTCGGCCACCCGCGGCTTGCTGGCGTAGCTGGCGACGGCGGCGCCGCTGGCGGTGCGCAGGGTGTGCTCGTTGCGCTGGAAGTCGAGGCCGGTTTCGAGGCTGGTGCGGGGCGACAGATCCAGCGTTGCGGCGATGCGCCCGCCCTGGGTCTGGCGATCCGGGTTACTCACCATCTTCATCATCGGGGCCGTGCGCAGGGTGTAGTTGTCCATCACGTGGTCCACGTAGTTGTGATAGACCTGCGCTTCCAGCTTGGCCAGCAGCGGGCTGATGCGCTGCTTCTCGAACTTCAGCCCGACGTTGGTGCGATCGAACTTGACCCCGTCCATCGTCCGGTCGGCATAGGCGGCGCGGCCGTCGCTGCGGGCAAAGGTGAGTTCGAGGCGGGTGTCGGCGTCGGGCGTCCAGCCCAGGGCGCCGTTGTTGCTCCAGCGGTCGTAGGCCGAATGCACGCTGCGGCCCTTGCCGTCGCGGTAATCCTGGGCGTGGGAATGGGTGCCGGTGATCTCGCCGTAGAAACGCTCGTTGCCTACGCCGGCCTCGAACACCTGGTCGTTGCGCCCGAAGTTGCCCACCAGCAGGCTGGCGTCGGCATAGGCCGAGTAGCCGCTGCGGACCTTGGGGGTGCGCTCGAAGAGCACCACGCCGGCGCTGTTGCCGGGGCCGTACTTGACGGTCTGCGGGCCCTTCAGCACGGTGATGCGGTCGAAGGCTTCGGGAAAGACGTAAGCGGTGGGCGGGTCCATCCGCATGCCGCAGCCGCCGAGGATCATCTCGCCATCGAGCAGGATGCCCAGCCGCGAGGCGGCCATGCCGCGGAAAACCGGGTCGCCGTCGGTGCCGCCCTTGCGGATCACCGAGAAGCCGGGGATGTTCTTGAGGTAGTCGGCGCCGTCATGGGCCGGCACCGGCTGGCGCGGTGCGCGGGGATCCGTGGTGACGGTGAGCGGGGCTTCCATCGCCGGGGCGGTGACGACCACCTGCCCGAGGGTGTCAGGCTGGTCGGCCAGGGCCGGCAGGCTGCAGGCGAAAACGCTGGCAAGGGCCAGCGGAAGGATGGCGGGCCGGTGCGGAACTCGGCAGGACATGGTGGCGCTCCCTGTTGCTTTGCAAGAGCGCGCACCTTAAGTCCTGGCTGAATTGACGAAATTGATGGATCGCAAGCAGCTCCGATACCGTGGTGCGTCACAGTGTCGCAGGCTGATTTGCCGCACCGCTCGCTCAGACCCTGAACCGGGCCACGCTGGACTTGAGGCTGTCCGAGACGCTGACCAGCCGATGGGCGGTGCCGGCCACCGAGGCGACCGCGGCGGAGTTCTCTTCCGACATCTGGGCGATGGCTTCGACGTTGCGGGCCAGCTCGGTGGAGGCGCCGCGCTGCTCGCGCAGGGCGTCGCTGATGCTCTCGATGGCGCCGTGCATGGTGCTCGCCGAGCTGCGGATCTCGTCCATCGAGCTGCTGGCCGCGCCAGCCGAGGCCACGACTTCGGTGACCAGCGCACGGTTGGACTGCATGCTCGTCACCGCGCCGACCGCGCCTTGCTGGATGGCGCTGATGACGGTGCTGATCTCCTGCACCGAACTGGTGGTGCGTTCGGCGAGCTTGCGCACCTCGTCGGCCACCACGGCAAAACCGCGGCCCTGCTCGCCGGCGCGGGCAGCTTCGATGGCGGCGTTGAGGGCCAGCAGGTTGGTCTGGTCGGCCACCTCGCGGATCACCACGGTGATCCGGTCGATCTGGCGGACTTGTTCCGACAGGGTGTGGATCTGCTGGGCGGTGCTTTCCACCTGGGTGGCGATCTGGTTGATCTTGGCGGCGGCAGCGTCGACGCCGCGTCCGCTCTCGGTGGCCAGGTCGCCGGCCTCGGCTGCGCGGCGGCTGGCGTCATCGGCGCTGTTGCCCACGTGGTCGATGCTCACCGTCAGCTCTTCCACCGCCGCGGCGGCGGAGGCGGTGGCGGACGACTGCTGTTCGGAGCTCACCGACACCTGCCCGGCGGCGGCCGACAGCTGCGTGGCCGATCCGGCCACTTCGTTGGAGTTGTTGACGACGGCCGTGATGGTGTTGGCCAGCTCGGTGCGCATCTTCTCGAGGGCGCCCAGCAGCTGGCCGATCTCGTCGTGGCTGCGGGCCAGCTGGCCGGCGGAGGTCAGGTCGCCATTGGCGATCCGCTCGGCCATCCGGTTGGCGTCATCCAGGCGGGTGCTGATGCTGCGGGCGATGCCCCGGCCGATCAGCATGAAGATCAGGCTGGCCGCGATCGGCAGCCCGGCGGCGATCCAGTTGGCGCTGGCCTTGGTGGCCGCACCGCCCTCGGTGGCTTCCCGGCTCAGCTTCTCGTTGAGGCGCATGTGGGCGCTGAGCTGTTCGTCGAAGCGCAGGGCGGCGGCCACGTTCCCGATCAGCATGGCCTGGGCCTCGGCGTTCTGACCGGCCTTGGCCAGCGCGAGGGCCTTGTCGGTTTGCGCGTTGTATTCGGCTAGGGCCGCGCGCTCGCCCTCCAGCAGCCGGCGGTCTTCGTCGTTGGCGACGAAGGGCTCATAAGCCTTCAGGGCCTTGTCCATGTGGGCACGCGCCTCGGCAATCATCTTCTCGAGGGCGGCCCGGTCGGCCGGATCGGTCTGGATGGTGAAGCGGTACGCGCGCACGCGGGCCCGTCCGAACTCGGACGTCACGGTGTTGAGCAGCTGGATGCTGGGCACCACGTTCTCGTTACCGTAGTTGGCGGCCTGGTAGACGCGGTGCATCTGGTAGGCGTTGATGCCGGCGAGGGCCAGCAGGCTGGCGATGGCGATGCCCACGAGGAGCAACAGGCGGTTTGAAATGGTCATGGTCGGCGTCTCTGCATCGGGCGGCGAAGGGGCTCGCCGGATCGGTGGGGCAATAAACGCCAGCTACGGCACCGCGGGGCCGAACTTGATGAAATGACCGGTAAATTTCCCGAAAGAGATGGGGCGGCTATTCCCTTCGGGGTAGTTGGTTGTCCGCCCGGCTGCGCAAGGAATGGGCTTCAGAAACCATACGGCCGCCCGAGGGCGGCCGCTGGTACCGGGCAACGCGGGCTGCTACACCCTGAAACGGGCCACACTCGATTTGAGGTGGTCCGAGACACTGACGAGCCGATGGGCCGTGTCGGCCACCGAGGCCACCGCGGCGGAATTCTCTTCCGACATCTGGGCGATGGCTTCGACGTTGCGGGCCAGCTCGGTGGAGGCGCCGCGCTGCTCGCGCAGGGCGTCGCTGATGTTCTCGATGGCGCTCTGCATGGTGTGAGCTGAATCGCTGATGCTGCCCATCGAGTCGCTCGCCGCGCTGGCCGAGGACACCACCTCGCCCACCAGGGCGCGGCTGGACTGCATGCTGGTTGCGGCGCCGACCGCACCTTGCTGGATGGCGCTGATGACGTTGCTGATCTCGCGCACCGAGCTGGTGGTGCGTTCGGCGAGCTTGCGCACCTCGTCGGCCACCACGGCAAAACCGCGGCCCTGCTCGCCGGCGCGGGCGGCTTCGATGGCGGCGTTGAGGGCCAGCAGGTTGGTCTGGTCGGCCACCTCGCGGATCACCACGGTGATCTTGTCGATCTGCTGTACCTGCTCGGAGAGCTGCTGGATCTGGCTGGAGGTGTTCTCCACCTGGTCGGAGACCTTGCCAATCTTGTCGGCGGCCGCGGCGACTTCGGTGCCACTGTTGGCGGCCTGGCGGCCGGCTTCGATGGCGCGCTCGTTGGCTTCCTCGGCGCTGGTGCCCACGTGGTCGATGCTCACCGTGAGCTCTTCGACTGCCGCGGCGGCCGACGACGTGGATGCAGACTGCTGCTCGCTGCTGATCGACACCTGCCGGGCGGTGGCCGACAGCGCCGAGGCAGCCCCGGCCACTTCGTCGGAGTTGGCGATGACGCCGCCGATCGTATGGGCCAGTTCGGCACGCATCTTCTCGAGGGCCGTGAGAATCTCGCCGATCTCGTCGGAGGCGCCACCGCCGGTGGTGATCTGGCGCAGGTCGCCGCTGGCGATGCGGTTGGTCACGTCGTTGGCCTCGGCGATGCGGGCGGTGATGCTGCGGATGGTCAGGATGCTGATGACGGCCATCACGATCGCGCTGACGCCCAGGATGCCGAAGGCGATCCAGGTGGCGGAATCCTTGGTGGCGATGGCCTCGTTCGCCGAGCGTTTGCCGAGTTCCTCGTTGTACTTCGTGTGGGCTTCGAGGGTTTCGATGAACTTGACCGCGTCGGGCTGGATCTTCTTCATGTGGGCCCGCGCCTCTTCGTTGCGGTTTTCCCGGGAGAGCACCAGCACGCCGTCCACCGCCTTGTTGTACTCGACGATCGCCGCCTTCTCGGCTTCGAGCAGGCGCTTGTCTTCTGCGTCGCTGATGAGACTCTCGTACTTTTTAAGGGTTTGATCGATCAAGCCACGGGCCTCGATGATCGACTTGTCGATTTCGGCCATCTCCGCGGCGTCGGTGGTCAGCACATGCCGGTAAACGCGCAGCCGCAGGCGACCGAATTCGGTGGAAACCTTGTTCAGCGTTTCGAGGCTTGGCACGACATTGACTGTTGCGTAGTTCGTCGCGTCGAACACCTTGTTCATCTGGTGATGGTTGATGAAGGTCAGCGTAAGCAGGCTGGCTAAGGCAGCGCCGACGAGCAGCAGAAGTCGTTTGGCGATGGTCATGGCTATCCCCGGGGTGGCAGTTTGTCAGATGAGTTGCCGCGGCCGAGGGCTCCTCCAACAGGCCGCGCTAATATGCGGTAACGACGTTGGTCTGTATAACTTTAGTAGTACCTAGTCCGGGTTCTCCCCGCGAACGGGTGGAATTTGCCGGGCCTATGCCTTTGCCATCGCCCCGGTGTCGCGGTGGCGTCGCCCGGCTTACAATGGGCGCCCGTTATGCCCATGCAAGCTCCGCCGTGCCCGCTTCGTCGACTTCCATCCTCGTCCTGCCCAGCCCTTTCCTGTCCGACACCGACACCATCCGCCTCATCGAGCCCGCCGACTGCGACAGCCAGTGGCTGCTGCGCCAGGTGCGCTCGGGCGAATACGACAAGCCCTTCGTGATCGACGACGGCACCACCCGCAGCCTGCATTTCTCGCTGTCGCTGATCCAGAGCACCATGAACCTGAAGGACCCGTACGCCCTGGCGCTGGATTACACCCAGGCGATGATGGGTTTCCTGCTGTTCTGCCAGCGCCCGCGGCAGATCCTGATGCTGGGCCTGGGCGGCGGGTCGCTGGCCAAGTTCTGCTACCGCCATGTGGGTTCGGCGAAGATCACCGTGGTCGAGATCGACCCCAACGTGATCGCCTTCCGGGACGAGTTCGAGCTGCCGCCGGACGACGCGCGCCTTGCCGTGATCGAAGGCGACGGCGCCGACTGGGTGGTGAAGAGCCGCGGGTGGGAGGATCGCCCGGACATCATCATGATGGACGCCTTCGACCGCCACGGGCTGTCCGGCTCGGTGAGCTCCATCGGCTTCTACCAGGACGTGCACGAGGCGCTCTCCGGGCGCGGCATCATGGTGGCCAACCTCGCCGGCGACAAGGACAGCCGCGAAGACCACCTTGCGATGATCGCCCAGGTGTTTGACGACCGCCTGCTGTCGATCCGCCTGCCCGACGGCAACGACATCATCTTCGCCTTCCGCCAGCCCGGCTTCACGCCCCGCTGGCGCGAGATCGGCAATCTCGCCAAGGCCTTGCGCGCCCGCACCGGGCTCGACTACCCCAGATTCGCCCAGCGGCTCGAGCGCAGCCGCCGGACCCGCTACGGCTGAAGGCGCGACGGGGGCAATATTTTTGCAATGACTCGTGAATTAATTCCGCTTAAAATCGAGACTTCACTTGTCATGTGCGAAATAGGATGCCTGATTTCGGTCGTCGCGGCGTCGCGGCGTCGCGGCTGGCGCAGTCGTCACCGACAGCCCCGCCGCCCCCAGCTGGAAACCTGCCGCCCTGTCTGCCCTGGCCTGTCTGCTGATCGTCATCGGCATTGCCCCGCTGGCGCTGGGCGGCTATGGCCACCTCAAGGGCATGTTGTCCGTCGTGCAGGGGCTGTTCCTGTTCGGCACTCTCGTCTTCGGGCTGCTGGCCTTCATCCGCTACACCACCCAAGCCCATCACGGTGCCGCGCCGCTGCCGCAGTTCGTTGCCCCCCTGTCCGAGTTCGTGATGCCCTTGTCCGAGTTCGTCGGCGAGCGCCGGGCTCCGCCGGGCAGGCAGGTGCCGTTTCCCGTCTCCCACCGGGGCGCCCCCGATCGCCCGGCGCAGTGGTCCATCGACGTGATCGACCGCATGGAATGGAAGCGTTTCGAGGACGTGTGCTGCGCCTTCTACAACGAGAAGGGCATCAAGGCCGCCACCACCCGGATGGGGGCCGACGGCGGCGTGGATATCCGCCTGTACCAGGACCCGGACAACCCGCAGGCCTGCACCGCCATCGTCCAGTGCAAGGCCTGGGGCCAGCCGGTCGGCGTCAAGACCATGCGCGAGCTGCGCGGCGTGATGGCCCACGAGGCCATCGAGCGGGCCTTCTTCATGGCGCCCAACGGCTTCACCGACAACGCCCGCGAGTTCGCCGCGATCAACCGCATCACCCTGCTCGACGGCCGGCTGATCCTCGCCATGATCCAGCGCCTGCCCGACGACGCCAGCCGCCGTCTGCTCGAGCTCGCCACCGAGGGTGACTGGACCACGCCCACCTGTACGGCCTGCGGCGCCAGCATGACGCCCCGCCAGGGCAAGCACGGCCCGTTCTGGGGCTGCTCCACTTACCCCCGCTGCCGGGCCAAGCTCGGCATGCGCGGGGTCGGGCCCGCCAGGCACGCCGCCAGCGCCTGAGCTGCCCCGCCGGTGGCGGCGGGATGACGCCGGCCACCACTCCGGGCACAATCCGGCTGCCCCGTTTTCCATCCAGCCCGACGTGCCGCCTTTCTTCCGGCGCGCGGCGGGCCCCCTGTCCATGATCGTTCCCTTCCAGGCCCTTGCCTGCCCCCTCGACGGTGCCGCGCTCACGCGCCAGGGCACCAGCTGGCGCTGTGCCGCCGGCCACAGCTTCGACATCGCCAGCCAGGGCTACGCCAATCTGCTGCCGGTGCAGCACAAGCGCTCGAAAGATCCGGGCGACAGCAAGGAGATGGTCGCGGCCCGGCGGCGCTACCTGGAGAGCGGTGTCTATCAGCCGATCGCCGCAGCTACCGCCCGGGCGGCGCTGGCCGATCTGGCGCCGGATGCGCCGGCGAGCTGCCTAGACGCGGGCTGTGGCGAGGGCTATTACCTGCGCGAGCTGGCCGCGGCGGCCGGGCCCGATCTGCAGCTGGCGGTGCTGGGCCTCGACATCTCGAAGTGGGCGGTGCTGGCGGCGGCGAAGCAGGACAAGCGGCCCGCGTGGGTGGTGGGCACCAACGCCAGGCTGCCGGTGCAGTCAGCCAGCCTCGACCGGCTGCTGTGCATGTTCGGGTTTCCGGTCTATCCGGAGTTCGCCCGGGTGCTCAGACCCGGCGGACGCATCGTGCAGGTGGATGCCGGGCCGGATCACCTGCGGGAGCTGCGCGAGATCATCTACCCGCGCCTGAAGGACGACGCCAGGCCCGAGTTCGCGGCGCCGGCGGGTTTCGCGCTGCAGGGCGTGGAAACCCTGCGCTACGGTGCCGCGCTGGAGGGCGCGGGCCTGATCGGCGATCTGCTGGTGATGACGCCCCATCTCTACCGGGCGACGGCGGAGGGGCGGGCGCGGGCGGCGGCGCTCACCCGGCTGGACATCACCGTGGAGGTGCGGATCATGCAGCTCGTGCGCACGCCCACCGGCGCAACGGGCGCCTGAGAGGCACCCGCGCGTCGCGCGCCTGCAGGATTTGTGCTTTGCACAAAAAAGGGACGCGGTGGCTCAGGGGAGTTCCGTTCTGGTGCATTTGAAAGCCTGCCAGGCGGCGGCCAGGGCAAGCGGCGAATAGGCGCCAAGCGTGGCCATCGCAATGATTTCAGCCAATCCGGTATCCATGATCCTTCTCCTGACGTTGGTTTCATCAGGGAAAGAGCAGACTGCGTGCCAGAACGCAGCCGGCGCGTGACCGATGGCGCTGTCGGCGTGCCTTAATTCACGCGCGGGCGTTGCTGGGCGTGGCTGGCCGGAATCATCTCGGGGCTGCTGCACAGGCTGACCGTCAGCAGGGGCGACACCCAGGTGTCGTTGAGCCTTTCGAGGCGGTAGCCGGTGCCGTAGGCCGACACCAGGCGGAATCCGTTCTCCTCGTTGATCATCATGCGCTTGCGGATGCGGCTGATGTGGGTGTCCACGGTGCGGGTCAGCACCGAACCCTGGCTGCGCCAGATGGCCTCCAGCAGATGGCCGCGGGAGAACACCCGGCCCTGGTTCTTGAACATGAACACCGCCAGGTCGAATTCCTTGTCGGTGAGCGTGATCTCGGTGTCGAGGAGATGGACGGTGCGCGCCTCGATGTCGAAGGTGTATGGCCGGTAGCTCAGGCGCGCCTCACGCCGGTAGAGGGCCGGATGGCGGCGGCGCAGGACCGCATCGACGCGCACCGCGATCTCCCGGGGACGCACGCCGCTGCGGATGAAGTCGTCGGCGCCCTGGGCGAAGGCATCGGCCAGCAGGGTCTCGTTGTCGCGGCAGTTGACGAGGATCAGCGCCACGTCGTGGTCGGCGACGCTCAGGATGCGGCGCAGATAGCGGGGAACACCGCCGGCGAAGGCCGACCCGTCGATCAGCAGGAGGTCGAAGCTCTCGCGGCCGAGGTCGCGCAGCAGGTGCTGGGCGTCGTCGTAGAGGTGGACGGCGTGCCCGGCATCCTCGAGGGCCATGTGGAGGTCGAGGGTGCACGCGGTGTCTGACGAGAGCAGTGCGAGGCGCATGATTGCCATTCCTGAGTGAGATCGATGTTCAGGCTGGAATGTAATCAGTGCGGTGTGCGCGTAGAAATCCTAACCAATCCTCACTTTGGGCAGCTCAGACGAGGCGCCCGTGTTCGATGAAGGCGTAGCCCTTGCCGTAGTTGGAGACCAGCGGCAGCTTCAGCCCGCAGCGGGTCGTTGCCTTGGCCCGCAGGCGGCTGACGAGGGCCTCCAGGCGGTGCAGCGAATAGCCTTCGTCTTCCGAGGCCAGCAGCGCCATCAGGTCTTCCTTGCGGGCGGTGCGGTCGGCGCTGCGGAACAGGGTGCCGAGCAGCACCGATTCGGGCCCGTTGAGGATCATGCTGATCCCGTTCGGGGCCACCAGCAGCCGGCGCTCGACGTCCAGATGCCAGGGGTGCGGCATGGCCTGGAGGGGCATGGCCGCGTTGGTGGTCAGGCGGCGATGCACGCTGAGCAGCGTGGCCTCGAGCTCTTCGGGGTCGACGGGCTTGACGAGGTAGGCGTCGGCCCCGTCGCGCAGGCTGGCGATGCGCAGCTCGCGCTCGCCGCGCCCGGTGCACATCACGATGCCCGAGCGGATGTAGCGCCGGGCCTCACGGCAGAAGGCGAGGCCGTCGCCGTCGGGCAGGTTGATGTCGAGGATCAGCAGGTCGTAGGCGTTGGCGAGCAGGGTTTCGGCTTCGCGGATCGTCGCCGCGCGGGATACCGAGAAGCCCGCTGAGTCGAGGAAGGTGGCGATCTCCTCGGCGAGGTCGAGGTCGTCTTCCACCATCAGTACCGAAATGCCCATCGTCACTCCTGCGCGCCGTGAGCTTGCCGGGTGGGCAGCGTCAGCGTGAATGTGGTCTGTCCGGCCGCCGAGCTGCCGGTGAGGTGCCCGCCGTGCACGCCGGCCACCCGGGCGGCCAGGGCGAGCCCGATGCCGAAGCCGCTGCGGGTGCCGTTGGCGTCCTTCATGGGCAGCAGCACGGGGTAGCGCTGGCCGGCGAGTTCGTCGGGCAGGGGCGGACCATCGTTGATGACGTGATAGCTGACCGCGTCGGCCCGGACGTCGGTTTCGAGCCGGATGGGCGAATCCTCGCTGGCGTACTTGACGGCGTTTTCCAGCAGGTTGGACAGGGCCAGGGTCACCAGCTCGGCGTCGATGGAGACAGGCTGAAGGGCGTGGTCGGGGCCGGCGTGGGCGAACACCCGGTCCGGGTTGGCGTGCTGCAGCGCGTGGAGGGCTTCGAGCGCCGGCTGTTCCGGTGAGTGCTCCGAGCGGGCCGGCTCGAAATCGCTGCGCACCAGGTTCAGCAGGCAGGCGTGGCGATCGATCAGGGCGCTCATGCGCTGGGCGGCGTTGCTCACCCGGCCGATCCGCGCGGCGCTTTCGGTGTCGGGCATGGCGCGCCGCAGGTTGCTCAGGCCGACCAGCAGGACGCCCAGGGGGCTGCGCAGCTCGTGGGCGATGAAGGAGAAGAAGCGGGCGTGTTCGTCCCGCAGCCGGGCGGCCTGACGGGACAGGGCGTCGTCGGCGTCGGCGGACTGGCGCCGGGCGTCTTCCGCCTGCAGTCTGGGGCGGATGCCCAGGTGCAGGCACAGGGTGACTGCCGCCATCGCCGCGGCCGCGAGCGTGGTGCCGTGCGCTCCGGAAAGCGCCGAGAAGGCTGTGACGGCGTAGGCGGCCGAGGCGGCCGTCAGCCATGCCGACCCGGCTTCGCCGCGGCCCAGGCCGCGCAGGGCGGCCACGGCCAGCGGCGGGACGGCAGGCACCTGCAGGGCCTGGGCCCACGCCAGGGACGTCGGCCACCGCCCGTAAAGCGCGGCGCCCAGCAAGGCGGCCAGCCATGTGGCGCCCACGTACCAGGGCAGCGCCCGGTCGAGGCGCGGGAAGTGGTCGGCCAGGCGCAGGGGCGCACGCAGCAGCAGTAGCGCCGCTCCGGACAGCAGGCACAGCAGCAGCTGCAGCGCCACGCCGCCAAGGGCATGGCCGACACCGATCGCCAGGCCCAGCGCGGCGGCCAGGCCGGCCACCGGAAGCAGGCGTTGCTGGCCGGGCCTGAGCCCCTCGGACAGGCTGATCAGGCCCGTTGCGAGCGCGAGCCCGACCACCAGCGACGCGTGGAGCGCCGGTCCTGGCACGAGTCCGGACGCCTGCAGGGAGATGTCCGCGGCCATCATCGGATCACCTCGGGTTCTGGTCGGAGTTGCACAAGATACTGCTTGAATATTCGTTCACGGCTGGACGATGGTAAGCCCGGCGCCGTTGCCGGTTCGAAACTCACCAAAGCTGACGGGGCCGCCGAGCCTGCCCGGCCGGTTGCCGGTGCGTCAGCGCACGGGGGGCAGCCATTCGAGGAGTTTGGCATACAGGGCCTCCAGCCGCACCGGCTTGGCGATGAAGTCATTCATGCCGGCCTCCAGGCATTGCTCCCGGTCTTCCTGGAAGGCGTTGCCGGTCATCGCCAGGATCGCCGTCTTCCGGTAGCCGGGCAGGCTGCGCATGCGCCGGGTGGCTTCCAGCCCGTCCATCCGCGGCATGCGCATGTCCATCAGCACGAGATCGTACTGGGTGCGTTCGGCCATGGCCACGGCCTCGTCGCCTGCATCGGCCATGTCGAGCTGCAGGCCGGCAAGCTGGAAGATCTCGGCCGCCAGCTCGCGGTTGCCCGCGTCGTCGTCGGCCAGCAGCACGCGCCGGCCGGCGTAGTCGCGGCGCAGGGTGTGCTCGGCCTCGTCGAGGGAGATGTCGAGCTGGCGGGTGTCCGGCTTTGCGTCCGGCTTGTCGAGCCAGGCGGTAAACCAGAATGTGCTGCCAACCCCCAGCGCGCTGTGGCCGCCGACCTCCCCGTCCATCAGCTGCGCCAGATGCTGGGTGATCACCAGCCCCAGGCCGCTGCCCCCGAAGGCGCGGGTGGTGGACGCATCGCCCTGCTCGAAGGCGGTGAACAAGCGGCCGAAGTGCTCGGGCGGAATGCCGATGCCGGTGTCTTCCACCTCGAAGCGCAGCAGGATGCGCTGCGCGGTTTCGGTGCCGCGGCGCACGCGGATCGTCACGCTGCCCCTGGGGGTGAACTTCACCGCGTTGGTGGTGTAGTTGAGCAGCGCCTGGGTCAGCCGCACGCTGTCGCCCACCAGCTTGCGGGGCAGGGGCTCGCAATCGACGGTGAGGCTCAAGCCCTTGGCCGCCACGTCCTTCAGCACCAGCGTCGTCACGCGCTCGGTGACCTCGGCGATGTCGAGTTCGCTCTTCTCGAGGCGCATCTTGCCGGCCTCGATCTTCGACAGGTCGAGGATGTCGTTGATGACGCCGGCCAGATGCTCCGCCGCCACGTCGATGCGCCGCAGCTGGCTGGCCTGGGCGGGGCTCACCTCGCCGCGCAGCATCACCTGGGCGATGCCGAGGATGGCGTTGATCGGGGTGCGGATCTCGTGGCTCATGTTGGCCAGGAACTGGCTCTTCACCTTGCTCGCCTGCTCGGCCTGGGCCAGCGCCTCGCGGGATGCGGCCAGCAGCGACAGGCGCTCGAAACCCAGTTTCAGCGCGGTGCGCAGGGCCTCGTTGTGGTTGCGCGCGTTTTCGAGCATCGCGTACACGTACAGCACCGCGGCGATGCCGATGAGGTAATCCAGCCGGGTGCCCTCGATGAGGTTGATGCTCACCAGCGGCACCACCAGCAGGCCCAGGAACCACTGGTAATAGGGCTTCTCGCCGTTGAGCCGCGAAATGGCGCCGGCGCACATGCCGGAGAGCAGCGCCGCCAGGAAGAGCC
>JAKLLO010000013.1 GCA_023150095.1 Zoogloea sp.
CGCCGCCGGCAACGCGGTGACCAGCACCACCACCGACGCCAACGGCAACTACCTGTTCTCGAACCTCAAGCCGGGCACCTACTCGGTCCAGTTCGACAAGACCACCCTGCCGGCCGGCTACGCCTTCACCACCAAGGACGCCGCCCTCGGCACCGACCTGACCGACAGCGACGCCGACACCACCACCGGCAAGACCGTGCAGACCGTGCTCGACTCGGGTGAATCCGATCGCAGCTGGGACGCCGGCATCGTGGCCAGCACCGGCAACATCAGCGGTACCGTGCGTGAGGATCTGGACAACAACAACACTGGCGATGCTCCCATCGCCGGCGTGACCGTTGCCCTGGTCAACCCGACCACCGGCGCCATCATCGCGACCACCACCACCGACGTGAATGGCAACTACACCTTCACCAACGTGCCGGCGGGTTCGTACAACGTGGTCGAGACCAACAAGGCCGGCTACCTCGACGTGTCCGACAAGGATGGTGGCAACCCGAACAGCATCTCCGTGACGCTGACCCCGGGCCAGTCCAGCACCGGCAACGACTTCGTCGATGAGCGTACCGCCGCCATCGGTGACAAGGTGTGGCTGGATGCCAACGCCAACGGCGTGCAGGACGCGGGTGAAGCCGGCGTGGCTGGCGTGACCGTGAAGCTGCTCGACAGCACCGGTGCCGTGGTTTCCACCACTGCCACCGACGCCAACGGCAACTACCTGTTCAGCAGCCTCACCCCGGGTGACTACGCGATCCAGGTGACTGCCCCGGCCGGCTACGTGGTCTCCGGCAAGGATCAGGGTGGCAACGACGCCACCGACAGCGACATCGATCCGACCACCGGCAAGACCATCAACACCACCCTCAGCGCCGGCGAAACCGACCTCTCCTGGGATGCGGGCATCTACAAGACCGCCTCCATCGGTGACAAGGTGTGGCTGGACAGCAACAAGAACGGCGTGCAGGACGCGGGCGAAGCCGGCGTGGCTGGCGTGACCGTCAAGCTGCTCAACGCCGCCGGCACCGTGGTGGCGACCGCCACCACCGACGCCAACGGCAACTACGTGTTCAGCAACCTGACCCCGGGCAGCTACTCGGTGCAGGTCGTCGCCCCGACCGGTTACACCTTCACCACGAAGGATGCCGCCGCGGCCACCGATCTGACCGACAGCGACGTGGATCAGACCACCGGCAAGACCGCCACCGTGACGGTTGCCTCCGGTGAGAACAACACCACCGTCGATGCTGGCCTGGTTGCGCCGACCGCCTCCTACGGCGACAAGGTGTGGCTGGACAAGAATGCCAACGGTGTTCAGGACGCGGGCGAAGCCGGTCTCTCCGGCGTCACCGTGAAGCTGCTCAACAGCGCCGGCAGCGTGGTTTCGACCACCACCACCGACGCCAGCGGCAACTACCTCTTCACCAACCTGACCCCGGGTGACTACTCGGCCCAGGTGGTGGCGCCGACCGGCTACTTCATCAGCGCCAAGGACCAGGGCGGCAACGACGCCACCGACAGCGACTTCGATCCGACCACCGGCAAGACCATCACGACGACCCTCTCGGCCAACGAGAACGACCTGTCGTGGGATGCGGGCCTGTACCAGAAGGCTTCCATCGGTGACAAGGTGTGGGCCGACTGCAACAACAACGGTCTGCAGGATGCGGGCGAAGCCGGTGTGCCGGGCATCACCGTCAAGCTGCTGGACGCCAGCGGCAACGTGGTCGCCACCACCCTGACCGACATCAACGGCAACTACCTGTTCAAGGATCTGATGCCGGGCACCTACTCCGTGCAGTTCGTGGCCCCCGCTGGCTACACCTTCACGACCAAGGATGTGGGCACCAATGACGCGATCGACTCCGACGTCGGCGCGAGCACGGTTCTCGGCACCACCAACCTGATCGTCAACGGCAGCTTCGAGAACGGCACGACCGGCTGGTGCGGCAACGGTGACAGCATCGAGATCAACACCGCGGGTGCCTACGGCGTCTCCGGCGTCACCGGCGCCAAGGTGGTCGAGCTTGATGCCAACACCACCTGCACCGTCACCGGCCTCTACCAGGATGTCGCCACCGTTGCCGGCCAGAGCTACCAGCTCACCGTCGATGTGGCCCAGCGTGCGGGCTACGCTGCTGCGACCAACACCGTGGAAGTGTTCTGGGAAGGCGTGAAGATCGCCACCATCGATCCGACCTCGACCGCGCTCACCAAGTACACCTTCACCGTGACTGCGGCCGATGCCAGCAGCCGCCTGGAGTTCCGTGAGCAGTCGGGTGACGACGACAGCGTCGGCGGCATCATCGACAACGTCAGCCTCGTCACCATCAACGGTGGCGGCACCGTCGGCAACACCATCCAGACCACCCTGGAATCCGGTGAAAACGACCTGACCTGGGACGCCGGCCTGACCGTCAAGCCCGTCACCGCGTGCTTCGACTTCAGCGGCAACTCGGCGACTTGCGGCACCATGGGCAACGTCCTGAGCTACACCGACAACGGCATCTCGGTGCACGCCAGCGCCTTCAGCCGCGACAAGGCTTCCGGCGCGTGGGCCACGGCCTTCCTGGGCAGCTACGGCGGCGGCCTCGGCGTGACCGACGGCAGCGAAGGCTCCGGCTCCGGCAACACCCACACGGTGGACAACAACGGCACCCGCGACAACTACGTGCTGTTCGAGTTCTCCCAGTCCGTGGTGGTCGACAAGGCCTACCTGGGCTACGTGGTCGGCGACAGCGACGCCAAGGTGTGGATCGGCACCGTCAATGGCGCCTTTGACAGCCACGTCACCCTGTCCGACGCCGTGCTCGCCAGCATGGGCTTCACCGAGGTGAGCGCCAGCACCCTGACGTCTGCCCACTGGGATGACCTCAACGCCAGCGGCCTCGCCGGCAACGTGCTGATCATCGCCGCCAACCCGGGCCAGACCGACGACTACTTCAAGATCCAGCAAGTCGTCGTCAGCACCCCGAACGCCTTCTGCGCCACCGACGTCTCCATCGGCGACAAGGTGTGGAACGACGCCAACATGAACGGCGTGCAGGATGCGGGCGAAGCCGGCATCTCCGGCGTGACCGTCAAGCTGCTCAACGGCGCTGGCTCGGTGATCGCCACGACCACCACCGACGCGAACGGCAGCTACCTGTTCGAGAAGCTGGCTGCGGGCGACTACAAGATCCAGGTCGTCACCCCCAACGGCTACACCGTCACCTCGAAGGATGCCGGCGGCAACGATGCCACCGACAGTGACATCGACTCGACCGGCACCACCGGGCTCTACACCCTGACCCAGGGCAGCAACAACCTGACCGTCGATGCCGGCTTCTACAAGCCTGCAGCCGCCACGGCCAGCATTGGTGACCGGGTGTGGGAAGACAAGAACTTCAACGGCATCCAGGATTCCGGTGAAGCGGGCGTCAAGGGCGTGACCGTCAAGCTGCTCAACAGCGCCGGCTCCGTGGTGGCGACCGCCACGACCGACGCCAACGGCAACTACCTGTTCAGCAACCTCGCCGCCGGTCAGTACAAGGTGCAGGTGGTGGCCCCGACCGGCTACTACGTCACCAAGCAGGACGCCGCCGGCTGGAACGGCACCGACAGCGCAGTCAATGCTTCCGGCTACACCGGCACCATCACCCTGGGCACGGGCGAAGCCCTGACCAAGGTTGATGCCGGCCTGTACCGCAAGGCCAGCGTGGGCGACAAGGTGTGGCTGGACAGCGACAACGACGGCAAGCAGGACAGCGGTGAATGCGGCGTGGCCAACGTCACCGTCAAGCTGCTCAACGCGGCAGGCGCCGTGGTTGCCACGACTTGCACGGATTCGGCCGGTAACTACAAGTTCACCAACCTGGATCCGGGCCAGTACAGCTTGTCGTTCGACAAGTCCAACGCGTACTACTACACCGGCACCTACGACTGGTGGGGCAACGCCAAGACCCAGAACGTGTCCTCCACTGGCTACCAATGGACCACGAAGGACGTCGGCAGCAATGCCTACGACACGATCGACAGCGATGTCGCCCGTGTGTCCTCGACGTACTACAACCAGGGCAACACCGACAAGTTCACCCTGGTCTCCGGCCAGTACGACAGCTCCCGTGACGGCGGCATCTGCCCGATCGTGATCGACCTGGACGGCAACGGCATCCAGACCGTGGCCCGCGAAAACACCAACGGCACGTTTGACCTGATCGGCAACGGTTCGGCCATCCACTCCGGCTGGCTGTCCAGCGGCGACGCCTTCCTGGCGATCGACACCAACGGCAACGGCAAGATCGACAACATCAGCGAACTGTTCGGCGGCAACGGCGCCGGCCAGGGCTTCGCCAAGCTGGCGTCCTTCGACAGCAACGGCGACGGCGTGGTCGATGCCCGCGATGCCCACTTCGCCGATCTGACGGTCTGGCGCGACGCCAATGGCAATCAGCAGACCGACGCCGGCGAGCTGATGAGCCTGACCGAGGCCGGTGTGGCCAGCCTCAAGGTGTCGTACTTCGCACTGCCCGCGGTCGACGAGCAGGGCAACCTGCACCTCGAACGCAGCGCTGCAACCCTGGCCGACGGCAAGTCGGTGGACATGACCGACGTGTATTTCAACGTTGATGCCACCGAAGTGGCCCAGGCCGGCGGTTCCCTGCCGTCCATGGCCGACCTGCTGAGCACCGACGTCAGCCTCGACACCGTCCTCGGTGTCTCCGTGGCTGCCGGCGAAGTGGCTGGCGCCTCGGTGGCGGTGACCGTCGGCGACAGCGCCGTGGCCGCCCTGAGCCAGCTCAGCCACCTCTACGAAGAGCAGCAGTACGCCCTGGCTGCAGCCTAAGAAACGCCTTGTTCCGGCCGGGTTCGCCTGGCCGGCCAGGCACCTGAACCAAGCAATTCCTGAAATTACTTTTTTAACGTAGGAGCGAGTAAATGATGCACATCTCCAACATGAAGAAGGCTGCCCTGGCCTTCGCCGCTGCCGGCCTGATGGCCAGCGCTTCCGCCCACGCCGACTCCCTGCTGCTGGACCAGGACGTGAACACCCTGCTGGCCTTCACGGTGGACGTCTCCGGCGTGTCGAAGAGCGTCGACACCGGCATCTTCAACGTGGCCAACCAGACCACCGGCGGTTCCTTCCTGGCCTTCTGCTCCGAGCTGCTGCAGGGCGTGGCGGTCGACGCCGTGACCACCGGTCTCGAGTTCTCCCCCACCGGCGCTGTTCCCGCTGCCGTGCAGACCCTGTACAACCAGAGCTTCAGCCTGGTTAACCCGACCAGCGCCGTCGAAGTCGCCGGTTTCCAGATCGCCCTGTGGGAAGCCATGGATGACGGCGACCTGTACGCTGGCGCCCTGCAGAACTGGGCTGGCAAGACCGGCTCCGTGACCGAGAGCGAAGCCCTCGACCAGGCCTGGATCTACCTGACCGCCCTGGCCGATGGTGATCCCTCCACCGCCAGCTACAGCCTGACCAACTGGGGCAACGCCCTGAGCCAGGACATCATCGAAGCCAAGATCCCTGAGCCCACCAGCATGGCCCTGGGCGCCCTGGGCCTGGCCGGTCTGTCGTTCGTCCGTCGCCGCAAGTCCTGATTTCGGGCCGAGGTGGTGCGGGCTTGCCGCGTCACCTCGCCGAAGCAGGGCCGGTAACGGCATCGCGAAAAGGGGGCTCGCCCCCTTTTCGCCTTTTCTGGCAGCAGTCGGGTCATCCACCTGGCGCTGTCACCAATTAAATCTCGATCGTCCCCAAACAGTCGGCGTGGCCTGCTGCAGGCCGTGACGTATGCATTCGTCCGGGGCGCGGGCCTCGGCTATCTTCAGCCAACCGTCCGTGAACCGTGAATGTCCGGCTCCGCGTCCCGCTATCCGCACCCGAGGTTGTCATGTATCGAACCCGTTCCCTTTCTGCCGTTCTGATTGGTGCCGGCCTGGCCATGCTGGCGGCCACCGCCAGCGCCGAAGTGCTCCTCACCACGCCCCAGAGCCCGCTCACGGCAGCCCCCGGTCGGTCCGATCTCGAGGCGCTCAACAAGGGGCAGCAGGCACTCGCCGCCCGCCAGTTCGAGCAGGCCGCAAAGTATTTCGGCGACGCTTACAAGCTCAACCCGCGCTCCGTCGAGGCGATGCTCGGGCTTGCCGCTGCGGCCCACGGGGCAGGCAAGTCCAAGCTCGCCCGGGACTGGATGAGCAGCGCCGTGGCCATGGCGCCCGGGCAGGCCAATGTGCTTCAGGCCCAGGCCAAGCTGCTGGTGGAGCTGGGGATGACGGCCGAGGCGGAGGAGAGCTACCGCGCCGCTATCGCCGGCCAGCCCGGCATCGTGCAGCTCCGGCTCGATCTCGCAGCCCTGTACCTCGAGAAGCTCAAGAAACCAGCCCAGGCCGCCGCCGTCCTGCGCGAGGTGCTCAAGCAGCATCCCGAGATGGCCGCCGCCCATCTGGGGCTCGGCCTCGCCCTGTCGGCCGACGGCAAGATCGAGGAGGCCTCCCGCGTGCTCGACGAGGCCGTCCGCCGTGATCCGAACAACCCCTTCGCCCTCCACGCCCAGGGCCTCGTCGCCCTGCGCCTGAGCCAGGCCGACCGGGCGCTCGCCGCCTTCGACAAGGCCCTCGTGCTGCGCAAGGATTTCGCCGGCGCCATGATCGGCCGCGGCGACGCCCTGCTGGCCCTCGGCAAGGGCGACCAGGCCATCGAGGCCTATACCCGCGCCGGTGCGCTGGCGCCCAGGAGCGCCTATCCCCATGCCCTGCGCGGCATCGCATTCGAAAAGATGAAGCGCCTGCCCGAGGCCGAGGCGGCCTACCGGGAGGCCCTCAAGATCGACCCGGAAGACGTCCGCATCATGAACAACCTGGCCTTCGCGCTGGCCAGCCAGAAGGTCAAGCTCGACGAAGCCCTCAAGCTCGCCGAGCGCGCGGTGGCCAAGGATGGCAACCGGGCCAGTCTCTACGACACTCTCGGCGTGGTCTACCTGGCCCGCGGCGACACCAAGGCCGCCCGTCAGGCTTTCGAGAAGGGGCTGGCGCTGGAGCCGGGTAATCTCACGCTGCGCCAGCATCACGCCTTGCTGGGGGCTGGCCAGAGTGTCGCGACCACCAGCGCGCCGGCGGCGCTGGCCAAGCCTGCGGCTGCCGCCGCGACGCCTGCGCCGGCTGCGGTCGTTGCCCCTGCGCCTGCGGTGGTGGCGAGTGCGCCGAAGGCGGTGCCGGTCGCTGCTCCGGCCCCTGCGCCCGCTCCGGCTCCGGCAGCGAAGCCGGTGGCGGTCGATGCCGATGCCACCAAGGCCGTCGCGAGCCGTCTGGAGGCCTGGCGGCAGGCGTGGGAAGCGAAGGACGCCAACCGCTATCTGGCTTTCTACGGCGCCGACTTCGTGCCCGCCGACAAGCGTGCCCGCAGCGCCTGGGAGGCTGACCGTCGGCTGAAGCTCGACAAGAAGGGCGACATCCGCGTGCAGGTGGATGCCCCGAGCTTCAAGCTCGAAGGCAATGTGGTGGTGGTCAGCTTCGAGCAGCGCTACCAGTCGGGCAACTACAGCGACGCCGGCCGCAAGCGCCTGGAATGGGTGAAGGACGGCAGCGACTGGAAGATCCGCCGCGAGGCCCAGCAGTAAGCTCGCTCAGGCCAGCTTCCAGCGGCTCCCGCCGGCCTGCTTGGCGGCGTACATGGCCCGGTCGGCCTGGCTGAGGAGCTGGTGGAGGTCGTAGCCGTCCCGCGGGTAGCTGGCGATGCCGATGCTGGCCCCGAGCGGGTTGCCCGGGCAGATGTCGTCGGGAATGTCGGCAATGGCCGCCACCAGCCGGTTGCAGAACTGCTCGACATGCTCCGGATCGTGCAGGTTGGGGCACATGATTGCGAACTCGTCCCCGCCCAGGCGTGCCACCAGATCGGTGGTGCGGGCGGTGGCCTCGAGGCGCGCTGCCAGCTGTATCAGGACCTGGTCGCCGGTGGCATGCCCGAAACGGTCGTTGATCGGCTTGAATCCGTCGAGGTCGATCACCAGCACGGCGCCGGCCGAGCCGTCGATCCGGGCGCGGGACAGCAGGCCGAGGCCGGTCTCGGTGAAGGCCTTGCGGTTGGCGAGGCCGGTCAGCGGATCGTGGCGGGCCAGCTCGCGCCAGCGTTCGCTCTCCTTTTCCATCTGCCGGTGCCGACGCAGCATGCCCAGCACGATCACCAGAAAGTTGCCCAGGGCCAGCACGAAGGCGCCGGTCTGGATCGCCCGCAGATCCCGCGAGCGGCTCACCGACTCGTGCTCGAGGGCGGTGGTGAGGTCGTTCATCAGTGCCAGGATCTCCCGGTTGTTGCCGATCATGTAGTCGGCCGCGGCGGAGTAGGCGCGTCCTTCCTGCGTCGCGGAGGCCGGGGGCAGGTAGCTGCGCAGCGGCGCGATGAGTTTCCGGGCGCGGGCGACGACCTCGGCGGCCTCGCCCTTCACTACCTGTAGGGTGACCGGCGCGTTGTCGCTGCCGGTGGTCTCGCCGCCTTCGGCGAAGGCCAGCAGGGTGCGCTCGAACAGCCCGAAGGCGAGATCCACTTCCTTGGCGGCGGTGCTGACTTCGTTCGGGGTGGTGGCGCGGGTGGTGAGGAGCAGCGCCTTGGTGGTCTGCTGGGAGAGCATCCGCTGGCGCCCGGCCAGGTTGATCGCCACGGCGTCCTGGGCGATCTGGTTGGCCAGCCACAGGTTGATCGTCAGCACGCTGAGGTCCAGCACGACAAACATCACGATGGCGGTGATGAGTCGGCGGGGCGAACCTATCAGGGCACTGACCGGGATCGGCATGTACGCGGTGACGCCTGTGCCGGGTAGCCGGCTGCGGCGTGGCAGGCAGGACGATGACCTGATTATCGGCGCGAAAGCCCCGCCGGTGTAGGGCTGCGCCCCCAATAAATGACAAACGGCCCGAAGGCCGTCTGCACAGGGCGAGCCGGCAGGGCCGGTCAGTCCTTGTAGCGCTCTTCGAGGGCCGCGATGGCGGGCAGGGTCTTGCCTTCGAGGAACTCGAGGAAGGCGCCGCCGCCGGTGGAGATGTAGCCCACGTCGTCGGCGATGTGGAACTTGGCGATGGCCGCCAGGGTATCGCCGCCGCCGGCGATGGAGAAGGCTTCGGAGTGGGCGATGGCGGAGGCCATCATCTTGGTGCCGCCGGCGAACTGGGGCAGCTCGAACACGCCGACCGGGCCATTCCAGACGATGGTGCCGGCGTTGGCGATGATCTGCGACAGCTGGGCAGCGGCCTTCGGGCCGATGTCGAGGATGCGGTCGTGGGGGCCGACTTCATCGACGGACACCTTGTTGGCGCGGGCCATGGCGGAGACCTCGTCGGCCACCACCACGTCTTCGGGCAGCGGCACGGCGGCGCCACGGGCCTTCATCATGTCCATGATGGCCTGGGATTCCTTGACCAGTTCGGGCTCGGCCAGGGATTCGCCGATGCGCTTGCCGGAGGCCAGCAGGAAGGTGTTGGCGATGCCGCCGCCGACGATCAGCTGGTCCACCTTGTCGGCCAGCGACTTGAGGATGGTGAGCTTGGACGACACCTTGGAGCCGCCTACGATGGCCACCAGCGGGCGGGCCGGGTTGCCCAGGGCCTTGCCCAGGGCGTCGATCTCGGCGCCCATCAGGATGCCGGCGCAGGCCACGGGGGCGAAGCGGGCGATGCCGTGGGTGGTGGCTTCGGCGCGGTGAGCGGTGCCGAAGGCGTCGTTCACGTAGATGTCGCACAGGGCGGCCATCTTCTTCGCGAGCTCTTCGTTGTCCTTCTTCTCGCCCTTGTTGCAGCGGCAATTTTCCAGCAGCACGACTTCGCCGGCGGCGACTTCAAAGCCACCGTCGACCCAGTTCTGGATCAGGCGCACCGGCTTGCCCAGCAGCTGGCCCAGGCGCACGGCGACCGGCGCGAGGGTATCGTCGGCCTTCAGCTCGCCCTCGGTCGGACGACCCAGGTGGGAGGTGACCATCACCGCGGCGCCGCCTTCGACGGCGTACTTGATGGACGGGATGGAGGCACGGATGCGGGTGTCTTCGGTGATGTTGCCGGCGTCGTCCTGGGGCACGTTCAGGTCGGCACGGATGAAGACGCGCTTGCCCTTGACGTCGAGATCGGTGAGTTTCTTGACTTGCATGATGATGTTCTTCGAGGCTTCGGAATGAAAAACGCCCCGCGCAGGCGGGGCGTCGAAACAACAGGCTTACTTGGCGTTGACGTAGGCGCGGGCCGCGTCGAGCATGCGGCAGGAGTAGCCCCACTCGTTGTCGTACCAGGCCAGCACCTTGACCAGCACGGAGCCGTCTTCACCCTTGATGACGCGGGTCTGGGTGGCGTCGAAGGTGGAGGAGACGGTGGTGTGGTTGAAGTCGGAGGAGACCAGCGGCTCGTTGTTGACGGCCAGGATGCCCTTCAGCGGGCCGTTGGCCGCAGCGGTCATCAGCGCGTTGATTTCTTCCTTGGTGGTGGCGCGCTCGGCGGTGAAGGTCAGGTCGACCAGCGAGACGTTGATGGTCGGCACGCGCAGGGCGAAGCCGTCGACCTTGCCAACCAGCTGCGGCAGCACCAGGCCGACGGCCTTGGCGGCGCCGGTCTTGGTCGGGATGATGTTGGCGGCAGCGGCGCGGGCGCGGCGCAGATCCTTGTGGCGCACGTCCACGGTCACCTGGTCGTTGGTGTAGGCGTGGATGGTGGTCATCAGGCCCTGCTTGATGCCGACGCTGTCGGCCAGGATCTTGGCGACCGGGGCCAGGCAGTTGGTGGTGCAGGAGGCGTTGGAGACGACGGTCATGTCGGCACGCAGCGCTTCTTCGTTCACACCCATGACGATGGTGGTGTCCACGTCGTCACCGCCCGGGGCGGAGATCAGCACGCGCTTGGCGCCCTGGTCGAGCAGGGCCTGGGCCTTGGCCTTGGTGGTGTAGGCGCCGGTGCATTCGAGCAGGACGTCCACGCCGTGGGAACCCCAGTTGACGCCCTTCGGATCCTTGGTGGAGTAGAACGGGATCTTCTTGCCGTCGATGATGATGACGTTGTCGCCTTCGGTTTCGACGGAGGTCGCAAAGCGGCCGTGGGTGGTGTCGTACTTGAGCAGGTGGGCGTTGGTGGCCAGATCGCCGGAGGCGTTGATGGCGACCACTTCGAATTCGTTCTGCAGACCTTGCTCGTAAATGGCGCGCAGCGTGCAGCGACCGATACGACCGAAACCATTGATGGCAACTTTGATGCTCATCGAGCCTTCTCCCTAGTTAATTACACGAAACCGAAATCATGTTGCTTGCGGCGCCCGGGGGCGCCGCGCTTGTACTGTGGTGGGCCTGGATCAGGCGAGCACCTTCTTCACGGCGGCGACGACAGCCTCGGCGGTGATGCCGAAGTACTTGAACAGCTCGCCGGCCGGGGCCGATTCGCCGAAGCGGTCGAGGCCGATGACCTCGCCCTCGAGGCCCACGTACTTGCGCCAACCGTCGGTGACGCCGGCTTCCACGGCCACACGGGGCAGGCCCTTGGGCAGCACGGCGGCGCGGTAGGCGGCGTCCTGGCGGTCGAAGACGTTGGTGCTGGGCATCGACACCACGCGCACGGCCACGCCTTCGTCGGCGAGCTGCTTCTGGGCGGCCACGGCGAGGGCGACCTCGGAGCCGGTCGCTATGATAACGGCTTGCGGCGAAACCGGCTGTGACACAGTGCCCGCTTCGGACAACACGTAACCGCCACGGCGGATGTCGGCCACCTGCTGGCCGCTGCGCGGCTGGAAGGGCAGGTTCTGGCGCGAGAAGGCGAGGGCGCTGGGGCCGCTGGCGCGTTCGATCGATGCCGCCCAGGCCACCGCCGATTCGGTGGTGTCGCAGGGACGCCAGACGTCCATGTTGGGGATCAGGCGCAGGGACGCGGTCTGCTCGACCGGCTGGTGGGTCGGGCCGTCTTCGCCGAGGCCGATCGAATCGTGGGTGAACACGAAGATCTGGCGCACCTTCATCAGCGCCGCCATGCGCAGGGCGTTGCGGGCGTATTCGCTGAACATCAGGAAGGTGGCGGTGTAGGGCACCAGGCCGCCGTGCAGCGCGATGCCGTTGGCGATGGCCGCCATGCCGAACTCGCGCACGCCGTAGTAAACGTAGTTGCCACCGGTGCTGCGGGAGACGCCCTTGGCGCCGGACCACAGGGTGAGGTTGGAGCCGGCCAGGTCGGCCGAGCCGCCGAGGAGCTCGGGCAGCTTGGGCGCGAAGGCTTCGATGCTGTTCTGGCTGGCCTTGCGGGTGGCGATGGTCTCGCCCTTTTCGGTGACCGTGGCGAGCACCGCATCCACGTGGGCAGCCCAGTCGGCGGGCAGCTCACCGGCCATGCGGCGGGTGAACTCGGCGGCGAGCTCCGGGAACTCGGCGGCGTAGGCGGCGAAGCGGGTGTTCCAGTCGCCTTCAAGCGCGGCGCCCTTGGCCTTGGCATCCCAGGCTTCGTAGACTTCGGCCGGGATCTCGAACGGCGGGTGGTTCCAGCCGATGTAGGCGCGGGCGGCCTCGATCTCGGCGTTGCCCAGCGGGGCGCCGTGGACGTCGTGGCTGTCCTGCTTGTTGGGGCTGCCGGCGCCGATGATGGTCTTGCAGCAGATCAGGCTCGGGCGGCCGGTCTCGGCCTGGGCGGCCTTGAGGGCGGCCTCGATGGCGACCGGGTCGTGGCCCTGGACGTCACGCACCACGTGCCAGCCGTAGGCTTCGAAGCGCTTCGGGGTGTCGTCGGTGAACCAGCCTTCGACGTGGCCGTCGATGGAGATGTTGTTGTCGTCGTAGAAGGCGATCAGCTTGCCCAGGCCCCAGGTGCCGGCGAGCGAACAGGCTTCGTGGGAGATGCCTTCCATCAGGCAGCCGTCGCCGAGGAAGACGTAGGTGTTGTGATTGACGATCTCGTGGCCGGGACGGTTGAAGTCGGCGGCGAGGATCTTCTCGGCGAGTGCCATGCCCACCGCGTTGGTGATGCCCTGGCCCAGCGGGCCGGTGGTGGTCTCGACGCCGGGGGTGTAACCGACTTCCGGGTGGCCCGGGGTGCGGCTGTGCAGCTGGCGGAAGTTCTTCAGGTCGTCGATCGACAGATCGTAGCCGGTGAGGTGCAGCAGGGCGTAGATCAGCATCGAGCCGTGGCCGTTGGACTGGACGAAGCGGTCGCGGTCGGCCCACTTGGGATTGGCCGGGTTGTGGCGCAGATGGCGACGCCACAGGACTTCGGCGATCTCTGCCATGCCCATCGGGGCACCAGGGTGGCCGGAGTTGGCCTTCTGGACGGCGTCCATGGCCAGCGCGCGAATCGCGCCAGTCAGGGGGTTGAAGACGGGCGGCTTGACATTACGCGAAGAAGACATCTGGGAACCTTCGGCCGGGGAGAGCGGCGCGCAAAGACTGCAATTATCTTTGATTTCCGGGGGCTTGGGTAGCCTTGGCGGCTTTAATCCGCCTGTCGGGCCCGTCACGGCCGGGATGGAAAAACTCCGGCATAATCCCGGACGCCTTACATTTTCTTACAGCGCTCCCGCCGATGCGTCTGCTCTCCCGCTGGACCTCCCTGGTCGTCGTCCTTGTCGCCCTGCTGCTGGGCGGTTGCGGCGGCATGAAATACACCGTCGACGATGGTCGCAAGGTCAACGAGACCTTGCTGGGCAACCTGCGCGCCCTGGGCCACGGCGAGCGCGCCCTGCGCCCGGCCATCGTGCGCTCGGCGGCCCTCAAGGACCCGGACTGCAGTCACCAGTGGGAACTGCCCTTCAGCGTGGCGACGAGCTACGAGTGGGAAGAGGATGACCGGGTGGCGTGGGTTCGCGCGCTGCAGGTGGATGAACGCCTCACCGTGGTGGCCGCCGCGCCGGACATCGGCCTCGCGCCGGGCGACAAGATCGTCGAACTCAAGGGCTACAAGAAGAACGACGCCAACAAGATGCTGGCCGAACTGGCCGAGCTGCGCGACGACGGTGAGCCTTTCCCCATCAAGACGGCCGCCGGCAAGACGGTGACCATCAAGCCCCTGCAGGTGTGCCGCGGCTACACCCGCCTGGCGCCGCCGGTGACGCCCGGTTACCAGGATTTCCACTGGCTGATGAGCATTCATCCGCTGGAGATCTTCGGTCCCCAGGTCACCCCTGACGAAGCCCTGTGGATGGTGCTGTGGACCCAGGGCCTGTCGGAAGAGGGCGGCGCGCGGATGAAGACCTTCCACTACAGCAAGGAGATCGTCTCGACCCTGTTCGAGATCGCCTCGCTGGCCACCGGCCTCAACGCCGCGGCCCAGGCGGCCAAGGTGGCGGCCAACCAGGCGGCCCAGGCGGCCGCGGCGGCAGCGGCCAAGTCGGCCTCCGAGGCGGTCGCCAAGCAGGCCCTCGAAGAAGCCGCGAAGAAGCTCGCCGAGCAGGCCGCCCAGGAATACGTCCAGAAGGTGGGCGAAGAGATCGTCAAGTCGGTGGGCCGCCAGGCTGGCAACGTGCTGCGGGATACCTTCATGGCGCGCATGGGCATGGCCGTGTCGAGCCTGTCGTGGGTGGCCACCACCGCCTTCGACGACGCCGATCGCTGGGCCTACGACCGCATCGGCAAGCTCGGCGGCGATCCGCTGGCCGGCGCAACCCTGCACCAGAAGCTCCTCGACCAGAACCGCATCAGCAACGTCTTCGTGCTGGACGAGGAGCGTCTTGCCAAGTTCGTGAACCTGGCCCGCCAGACCCAGCGTGAAGAAATGCTCGCGGCCGTCCTCAAGGGCGCGTCGCTGGAGGCGTTTACGCTGAAGCTCTCCGATCTGCCCAGCGCCTCCGACGAGATCGGCGGCATGGCGCTCGCGTCGGATAGCGAAGAGATCAAGCCGCCGTCCGGCCTTGGCCAGACCGGCCTGATCGATGCAATGCTGAGAATGCCCCTTGAATCGGGCGACGAATGAGTCATGAAGAAGATGCGAATCCTTGATCTGTGTGGTGCCCTGGCCTGTTCGCTCATTACTGCGGCGCTCGCCCAGACACCGCCCCCGGCCTCCTCCATGCCTGACGACTCCGGCGCCCAGCTCGACTGCCCGAGCGCCATGCAGCAGGCCGAACTGGCCCTGGAGCGCGGTCAGCAGGTGGCGGCGGCCAAGCGCTGGAAAGACGCGCTGCCCCTCCTCAGCGAGGCCAGCGGCGCCTTCCTGAGCATCGCGGCCAACTGCCCGGCGGTGGCGGCCCAGGCCAACAAGCAGGGCGACAAGGCCACCGCGCTGCTCAGGCAGGCCGAGGCGGCATCGAGCCACCAGACAGAATGCCTGCCGCGCCTCGACAAGGCCCTCGACCTGGAGGTCAAGGTGGCGGCGGCCCGTGGCGAGAAGGGCGATCCGGCCCAGATCGAGCGCCTGCTGGCCGAGGCCGAGAACGTGTGGCGTGAGGCCGCCGACCTGTGCCATCCGCCCCACAAGGAGAAAGCCGAGAAGAGTCTGGCCGCCACGGTGCGCGCCCGGGCAGCCAACGCCGAGCTCCTGAGCTCAGGCCCCGCCTGCGATGCGGCCTGGAAGAGCGCCACGTCGCTGGGCGACTACGCCCGTGTGGCCTGGAAGGAGAAGCGCTGGGACGACGCCGCGTCCCTCTACAGCAAGGCCGTGCTGGCCTGGGAAGGTGCCGCCGACAAGTGCGCCGGCAGCCGCCAGACCCAGGCCCTGCGCAAGGTCGAGCAGACCCAGATCGACGCCCACAACGCCGAGCACTGCGGCCCGCTGTGGGATACGGCCACTGACCAGACCCAACAGCTGCGCACCACCGGCCAGGCCGTGTCGGCCACCGAGAAGGACGTGCTGTCGGTGAAGGCTGAGGTGGCCTGGCGCGACGCGGTGATCCAGTGCCGCGGCAACCCCCAGAGCCTCGCCCGCACCAACGCCGACGCGATCTCCCGCGAGCGCGGCACGCCCCTGCCCCAGAACGCGATGGCCCTGTACGGCAGCCGGAAGGCGCCGCCGCCGGCCATCGTGACGAATCAGCCGGTGGTGGCGCCGGTGGTCGCTTCGGTCCAGCCGGCGGCCTCGGCCGTCGCCAAGCTGCCGGCAGCGGCGGCTGTGGCGCCCACCGTGACTGCCGCCGCGCCCAAGCCTGCGCCTGCACCGGTGGTGACGCCGGCGACTGCCCCTGCGGCTGCGACCGTCGCAGAGAACAAGCCGGCCGCTACGCCGGCAGCGCCCCCGGGCGAGGTGGTGCTGGTGGCTGGCGACACCACTTATCGCGGTGCCTTCGCGCTGGATCGCGCGAGCGGCGCCGTCACCGGCAACGGCACCGTCGAATGGACCAACGGCGAGCGCTACGTAGGCACCCTGGTCAATGGCCGCAAGCACGGCAAGGGGCGTTTCGAGTGGGTGGGCGGCCAGTGGTACGAGGGCGATTGGGTCGATGATCAGGCCATCGGCTACGGGGTGATCCGCTTTGCCGGCGGCAACCGCTACGAAGGCGCGGTGAAGGACGGCGAGCCCAACGGTCGTGGCACCCAGGTATTTCCCAGCGGCGACCGCTACACCGGCGATTTCGTGCGAGGGGTGTTCCACGGCCAGGGCACCTATGCCTGGAAGAACGGCAACCGCTACGAAGGCACCTGGAACATGGGCCGCAAGCACGGCCAGGGCCGCCTGACGTGGGCCAGCGGGGAGGGCTGGGAAGGCGAGTTCCAGAACGACCAGCAGACCGACAAGGGCAAGAACCTCACCGCGTCGGTCAAGTAAGGCCGACCGTGAAAATGAAACGGGGCAGCCGCGGCTGCCCCGTTGTCGTTTCAGGCGCCGGTCACACCCACTGGCGGCGGCGCTCCATCAGCTTCCAGATCAGCGGGGTGAGGATCAGCTGCATCGCCAGGTCGAGCTTGCCGCCGGGCACCACGATGGTGTTGGCGCGGGACATGAAGCTGCCGTCCACCATCCGCAGCAGATAAGGGAAATCCACGCCCCGCGGGTCGCGGAAGCGGATGATGACCATCGACTCGTCGGCGGTGGGGATGTCGCGGGCGATGAAGGGGTTCGACGTATCCACCATCGGCACCCGCTGGAAGTTGATGTGGGTGTGCGAGAACTGCGGGACGATGTAATGCACGTAGTCGTGCATCCGGCGCAGGATGGTCTCCTGCACGGCTTCGAGGGAATAGCCGCGGGTTTTGGTGTCCCGGTGGATCTTTTGTATCCACTCCAGGTTGGTGATTGGAACAACGCCGATCAGCAGGTCGGCGTGGCGGCAGATGTTCACCTTGTCGGTGATCACCGCGCCGTGCAGGCCTTCGTAGAACAGACAGTCGGTGTCGGGCGGCAGATCCTCCCACGGGGTGAAGCTGCCCACCTTCAGGCCGCGGCGGGCGGCTTCTTCCGAGTGATGAAGGTAATGGCGGCGGCGGCCGCTGCCCGATTCGCCATAGGTGCGGAAGAGCTGTTCGAGGTCCTCGAGCAGGTTGGCCTCGGGGCCGAAGTGGCTGATCCCGCGCTGGCCCTTGCTTTCGGCGTCGATGATGAGCTCGCGGATCTCGTCGCGGGTGTAGCGGTGGAAGCTGTCGCCTTCGATGATGGCGGCGTTGACCTTCTCGCGCCAGAAGATGCCTTCGAAGGTGTGCTTCACGGTCGTCGTGCCGGAGCCGGACGAGCCGGTCACCACGACGATGGGGTGCTTCATGGACATGGATTGCTCCAGAAAATGAGTGTTTTTGGAGCAGGCCACGGGGTCATGAGCTGTTCCAAAAGCACTCCATCGGTTTTCCGGAGCGTGCGGGGCTACCTCAGCAATATCTGTGCCGAGTCTCCTGGAGGCGTCATGCGTGGCTGTGCAGCCAGATGCGCCATTCTTCGAACAGGGCGGGACTGGCGGCGGCGATCACCGAACGCTTGATGGCCGGGCCCGCGGTGAGCGGCGTGCCGCCCAGGGTGCTGTAGGCGCCACCGGCTTCGTCGAGGATCAGCCGGCCGGCGGCGTAGTCCCACAGCATCTGCCCGCCGTGGATGTAAACGTCGAGCCGGCCCGCGGCCACGTAGCACCACTCGAGGGCGCTGGAGCCAAAATTGCGCTGGGAGTAATAGGGCGGACGCACCGCGAGCTCATCGCCCAGGTGGTGGCTGATGCGCTTGAAGTCGACCCCGGCGACGGCGTCCTTGAGGCGCGCGGCGGGGCTGCGCAGGGGCAGCGCCACGTCGTTGAGCCAGGCGCCGGCGCCGCGGGCGGCGTAGAAGGCCTCGTCGGTGATCGGGTTGTAGACGACGCCGAGCTGGGTTTTCTGGTTGATGAGATAGGCCACCGCGACGCCAAAGAAGGGAATCCCGTTGGCGAAGTTGGTGGTGCCGTCGATGGGGTCGATGACCCACAGGCCGTCCTTGCCCTGGTGCCACACGCGGCCTTGCTCTTCGGCGCTCATCTCTTCGCCGAGCACGGCGCCGGGGATGAGCCCGGGCAGGCGTTCGACCAGCGCGGCCTGGGAGGCGAGATCGGCTTCGGTGAGCACGCTGCCGTCGGCCTTGTGCTCACGCACGGCGCTGAGGTAGCGGGGCAGGATGGTTTCCTTGGCCATCTCGCGGACGAGTTCGGCCAGCGCGCGGGCCTGGTCGAGGCGTTGGGCGGCGTTCAGCATGAGGCCCGCCACTTGATGGAGCAGCCGATGCTGGGCGTCTGTTCGGCCGGGCCGCGGCCGGTTTCGGCCACCTGACGCATCGCCTCGAACAGCTCGCGGCGGGCGTCGACCGGGGCTGGCTGTTTGCCGGAGGCGTCGAGGCGGCCGCGGTACTGCAGGCCCAGGCTGGCGTCGAAGCCGAAGAAATCCGGCGTGCACACCGCGCCGTAGGCCTTGGCAACGGCCTGGCTCTCGTCAAGCAGGTAAGGAAAGGGGAACTGCATCTCGGTGGCGATGCGCTGCATGTTGTCCCAGGAGTCCTCGGGGTAGTCGGCCGGGTCGTTGGCCATGATCGCCACCGACCCGATGCCAAGGTCGGCCAGCTCGCGGCAGTCGCGCAGCAGGCGCGGCAGCACGGCCTTCACGTAGGGGCAATGGTTGCAGATGAACATCACCAGCAGCCCCTTGGGGCCGCGGCAACTGGACAGGCTGTGGGACTTGCCGTCGACACCGGGCAGAACGAAGTCCGGGGCGGACCAGCCGAAATCGCACAGGGGCGTGGTAAGACTGACCATGATCTTCGTGAGGTTTCAATCCCGTGGAGGCACGCGGATAATAACATGATGAACCCGCGCTTCTTTTGCCCCGACGGCCTCGTGCCAGATTCCGACATGCCGCTGCCGGCGGCCGTGGCCCATCACGCCGAGCGCGTCCTGCGCCTTGCGGTGGGCGACGCGGTGACCCTTTTCGATGGCCGGGGCGGCGAGTGTGCCGCCACCCTCGTCGCGCTGGGCAAGCAGCCGCTGGCGCGGCTCGGCCCGCGGCTCGATGCGGAGCGGGAATCGCCGCTGGCGATCACCCTGGTGCAGGCGCTGGCGAGCGCCGACAAGATGGACTGGGTGGTGCAGAAGGCCGTCGAGCTGGGCGTTGCGGCGATCCAGCCGGTGGCGGCCGAGCGTTCGGTGCTGAAGCTGTCTGGCGACCGGGCCGGCAAGCGCCTCGCCCACTGGCAGCAGATCGCCGTGTCGGCCTGCGAGCAGTCCGGCCGCAACCGGGTGCCCGAGGTGGCGGAGATCCTGCCGCTGGCGAAGTACCTGGCCCAGGATTTTGCCGGCACGCGGATGATCCTCGCGCCCGGCGCAGCAGGCGCACTGGCCCGCAAGCCGCGACCGACGGGGCCGGTGGCGATCCTGATCGGGCCGGAGGGCGGCTGGTCACCGGCCGAGCTGGTCCTGGCCGATCGCGCCGGCTGCGAGCCCCTGGCCCTCGGGCCGCGGGTGCTGCGCACCGAAACCGCGGGCCTGGCGGCCATCGCGGCCATGCAAACCCTGTGGGGCGATTTTCCGGGAGACCTTGATGTTTGAGTCAGCCGAGCTGGGCCACAAGCTGTCGAAGGAGGAGTACGCGGCCATCGAGCCGCAGCTGCGCACCGACCTGCTGAACACCCAGTTCGACCTCCTCGAACACCAGGATTTCGCCACCGTGATCCTCATCAACGGGATCGACGGCGCCGGCCGGGGCGAGACGGTGAATCTCCTCAACGAGTGGATGGACCCGCGCCACATCGAGGTGCACGCCTTTGACCAGCCCACCGACGAGGAGCGCCAGCGCCCCCCGCTGTGGCGCTTCTGGCGGGCGCTGCCGGCCAAGGGCAAGATCGGCATCCTGTTCGGCAACTGGTATTCGGAGCCCATCAACGAGCGCAGCTTCAAGCGCATGAAGAAGGCGCACCTCGATCAGCGCCTGTCCGAGTTCAACCGCTTCGAGGCGATGCTCGCCGCCGAGGGCGTGGTGCTCATCAAGTTCTGGTTTCACCTGTCGCAGGCTGGGCAGAAGAAGCGCCTCAAGGCCCTGGAAGCCAACCCGGACACCCGCTGGCGGGTGCGCGAGGCCGACTGGGAGATCTACGAGCACTACGACCGCTACCGCGAGGTGGCCGAGCACGTGCTGCGCCGCACGAGCACCGGCATCGCGCCGTGGGTGATCGTCGATGGCAGCGACCCCCAATACCGGGCGGTGCACGTGGGCAAGACGCTCCTCGAGCGGCTGCAGCGGCGCATCGAGTTCGTCCGCAGGGGCTACCGCACGCGTCAGACCGCCGCGCCGCTCGTGGCCGCGCCGGACGAGCGCAACCTGCTCAACGCGCTGGTGCTCGACCAGCCGATGGACAAGAAGGACTATGAGAGCCAGCTGGAGAAGCTCCAGGGCCGGCTGGCCCTGGCGGTGCGCAGCGAGGCCTTCGCGAAGCGCAGCCTGGTGCTGGTCTTCGAGGGCATGGACGCCGCCGGCAAGGGCGGCGCGATCCGCCGTGTCACCGCCGCGCTGGACACCCGCCAGTATCACGTCATCCCGATCGCCGCGCCGTCCGACGAGGAGCGCGCCCAGCCCTACCTGTGGCGCTTCTGGCGGCGTCTGCCGCGCCAGGGCAAGGTGGCGATCTTCGACCGCTCCTGGTACGGCCGGGTGCTGGTGGAGCGGGTCGAGGGCTTCTGCTCCGAGGCCGACTGGATGCGCGCCTACGCCGAGATCAACGATTTCGAGGATCAGCTGGTGTCCGCGGGGGCGATCGTCGTGAAGTTCTGGCTGTCGGTGAGCGACGCGGAGCAGCTGCGGCGCTTCAAGGCACGGGAAGAGGAAGCCTTCAAGCGCTACAAGATCACCCCGGACGACTGGCGTAACCGCGAGAAGTGGCCGCTCTACGAACCGGCCGTGTGCGACATGATCGACCGCACCAGCACCGAGAACGCCGCCTGGACCCTCGTTGAGGCCGATAACAAATATTATGCGCGGGTAAAGATTCTGCGTGTCCTGGTCGATAAACTTGAATCGGCCCTGAAACTCTGACCTGGACAAACGCATCGCCCGATCACCCCATGGCTGTGGAACATCCCGTGAATTCACCCGACAACTCGCCGGCGCTCGCGCCGAACATCGATCTCTCCCAGCGTTTCGTGGCCTGGGTGCGGGCGGCTGCGCCCTTCATCCATGCCTTCCGGGGCAAGACCTTCGTGCTGGGCTTTGGCGGTGAGGTGGCCGCCGGCCAGCTCGCCGAGAAGCTCGCTTACGACTGCAACCTGCTGGCGGCGCTCGGTGTGCGGCTGGTGCTGGTGCACGGCGCGCGTCCGCAGATCGAGGCCGAGCTGGTCCGTCGCGGGCTCACGTCGCGCTACCACAATGGCCTGCGCGTTACCGACGCCGCGGCGCTCGAATGCGTCAAGGCGGCGGTGGCGGTGACCCGCATCGAGGTCGAGGCGCTGCTCTCGCAAGGCCTGCCCAACACCCCGATGGCCGGCAGCTACATGCGCGTGACCGGCGGCAACTTTGTCGTGGCCAAACCGGTGGGCGTGGTCGATGGCGTCGATTACGGCTTCACCGGCGCGGTGCGCAAGGTGATCGCCGAGGAAATCGCTGCCGACCTGGACCAGCAGAACGTGGTGCTGATGTCGTCGCTGGGCGTCTCGCCGGCCGGCGAGATCTTCAACCTCAGCATGGAGGCGGTCGCCGAGGCCGTCGCCATCGCCCTGAAGGCCGAGAAACTGATCTACCTGTGCGACGCGCCGGGGCTGCTCGACAAGACCGGCAGCCTGATCGAGGCGATCACCGCCGACGACGCCGAGGCCATGCTGAAGGCCGGCGAGGGGATGACCGAAGACCTGGACCTGTATCTGCCCTGCGCGATCCGTGCGGTGCGAAAGGATGTCGGCCGCGCCCACCTGATCGATCGGGACAAGGACGGCGGCCTGCTGCTCGAATTCTTCACTCCGCTGGGCGTGGGCACCGTGCTCACCCGCGATCCGTTGTTCCGCCTGCGTGAAGCGACCATCGAGGACGTGGGCGCGCTGGGCGCGGTGATCGCCCCGATGGAGGCCGACGGCACCCTGGTGCGGCGCAGCCGCGAGCGCCTGGAGGCCGAGATCGAGCGCTTCACCGTCGTCGAATACGACGGCGTGCTGGTGGGCTGCGCGGCGCTGTATCCCTTCATCGACGAGCGCGCGGCCGAGATGGCCTGCGTCGCCGTGGTGCCGGAGCACCGCCGGGCCGGGCTGGGCGAGATGCTGCTCAAGCGCATGGAATCCCGGGCGCGGGCCATTGGCGTCGAGCGGCTGTTCGTGCTCACCACCCGCACCTCCGACTGGTTCCGGGAGCGGGGTTTCCGCCAGGCGCCGCCCGAAGAGCTGCCGCGGCAGAAGCGCGAGATGTACGACGTGAGCCGTCGTTCCAAGGTTTTCATGAAAACGCTGTGAGCGGCGCTGCCGCGAAAGTGACTGTGTGAGTTTCCGACTCCTTAGACCGGTTTCATCCTCCCGTGTCCGTCCGCTGGCTGGCGTCGGGCTGGCGCTCCTGCTGCCCGCCGCGCCCGTGTGGGCGGCACTGCCCGAGGCCTTCGCCTCGCCGGTCGTCACGATCTGCAGCGGCCTTGCCGCCATGCTCGGGATGGGCGGCGGGATCTACCTGCTGCTCCTGCGCCGCCGGCTTGCCGAATGCGAGGCCGCGCTTGCGGCGCAGCGCGCCGTGTCGGTGTCCTTGCCCATGCCTGCAAGCCAGCCTGCGCCGCTGCCGGCTGAAGGCATCGGCCAGCATTTTCAGCTGGCGGTGGCAGACGGCCTGACTCTCGAAGCCTGGGTCGACCGCGATGGACGCTTCTTCTGGGTGAGTCAGGTGATCGAGCGCTACACCGGGCGCAGCGCTGCCGAAGTGCTGGCCGGTGATTTCGTCGATCTGGTCGTGTATGAGCGCGACCGGGGCTATTGCCGTGATCAGATCCGCCGGGCGCTGGCCGACGAGCAGATCAGCGAGCTTGAGCTGCGGCTCATTGGCGGCAGCAGTGGCGTGCAGTGGATCAGTTGTCACTGGCAGCCAATCCGCGACGGCGAGGGCCTGCTGCTGGGGTTGCGGGTCACGATGAGCGACATCCAGGCGCGCAAGGAGGCGGAATTCAAGCTCCTCGAAACCGTCGCGGCGCTGCGCCGGGCCCAGGCGCTTTCCGAACACTATCTGCGGCGCAGCAACGAGGAGCGGTCGCGCCTGTCGGCCCTGCTCGACGTGGTGCGGATGGGCATCCTGTTCATGGATACCGACCGGCGGGTGGTCTATTGCAACCGCGCCCTCTACGAAATCTGGCGGATGAACGATGGCGAGGGCTTCGTCGGGGTGCGCGACGTGGTGCTGCAGCAGCATGTGCTGCAGTTCGTGGCCGATCCAGCGGCGTACATGGAGCACGTCAATCACGTGCTGAGCCAGCGTACGCCGAGCGAGCCTTACGAGATCCTGTTCCAGGACGGGCGCGTCGTCACCGATTTTTCGCGCGTGGTGCCAGGGCCCGACGGCGGGCGTTCCCTCGGCCGGATCTGGGTGTTCGAGGATGTCACCGAACAGCGCCGCGTGGCCCGTCAGCTGCTGCACATGGCCGAGCGTGACCCTCTCACCAATCTCTACAACCGCCGGCGCTTCCACGAGGAGCTGGCGCGGATGCTGGCCGACGGTAGCCGCCACCGGGAGTGCGTGGGGCTGCTGGCGATCGACCTGGACGGCTTCAAGCCGGTGAACGACCGCTTCGGCCACCAGGCGGGCGACGAAGTGCTGGTGGATCTGGCGAGCGAGCTGGGGGCCGTGGTCCGGCGCAACGAGATGTTCTTCCGGCTCGGCGGCGACGAATTTGCGATCCTCGTGCCGTCGGCTTCGGCCAGCGAGATCTCGGAGCTGGCCCGGCGCCTGTGCGCGTGCATCGCCGGCCTGAGTTTCTGTTTCGACAACCAGCCGGCCGGCGTCACCGCCAGCATCGGTATCGCCCTCAGCACCCGCAACGGCGACAACCCCGAGAGCCTGATCGGCGCGGCAGACCGGGCGATGTACCTGGCCAAGGCGTTGGGCGGCAACTGCTGGGAATTCGCCCGGGAGGGCCTGGGTGAAACGGTGCAATGACGCGGCTCAATCACCCGGGCCGGTGCTGACCCTATAATCCGGAAAACGGCAGCTGGCCGCGTCCCGCAACTGCGCGCGGTGCCGGGGTGCTTGCGAACTCACATCTGCTGGTGCGCCGGGGCTGGTGGCTTCGCGCCAGACATCGCCAGAACGCAGCTTCGGACGCGTGTGGCTGCTGTTTCAAGGATAATCACGGCACCTGCCGGCGACGGTGCAACCGCGCCGGCATCCCCAACTCATGAGGTGAAACATGGCACGGATGGTCAATTGTGTGAAGCTCGGCCGCGAGGCTGAAGGTCTGGATGTTCCGCCGCTTCCCGGCGAACTTGGCAAGCGCGTCTTCGAGAACGTCTCGAAGGAAGGCTGGCAGCAGTGGGTGCGGCATCAGACGATGCTGATCAACGAAAACCGTCTCAACCTGATGGATGCCCGGGCCCGCAAGTATCTGGCCGAGCAGATGGAGCGCTACTTCTTCGGTGGCGGTGCCGACCAGGTGAGCGGCTACGTTCCGCCTCAGCAGTAAGCTCGGTTCGACGGCCGGCAGCGATGCCGGCTGATGCGCCCAGGCGGCCCCGTTTCGGGGCCGTTGTCATTTGGGCGGCGGCTTGGCGCCGGTCTGGTTGTTCTCGATGGCGTACAGCCAGGCCAGCAGCTCGGCCACCGCCACGTAGAGTTCGGGCGGTATCCGGGCGTCCAGGTCCACCTGCATGAGCAGGGCGACCAGTTCGGGGGATTCGTGGACGTAAACCCCGGCGTCCTTGGCCCGGTTGATGATCTCTGCGGCGATCAGGCCACGACCCTTGGCGACCACGGTCGGCGCCGACTGCCCGGCGGTGTAGGCGAGGGCGACGGCCTCGGCGCGCTGCTCGCCGGGGTGCTCGGGGCGGTTCACGGGGTGCTCCTGCGCTCGGCGACGAGGCCGGTGAGGGGCACGTTGGCGGCGGCGAGGGCGTCGGCGAGCTGCTGCTGGCTGGCGTCGAGCGCGTTGCGGGTGGTGTCGCTGTCGGCGATCAGGCGCACCGCAACGCCGGCCGGGGTGAGGTGGAGGCGGGCCTCGACGCCGCCCAGGCCTGGCATGGTGAGGCGCAGGGTGGTGTTCCAGTAGGGCTCGGCGCCTTCCTCGGCGGCGGTGCGGTCGTGCTCCGGGTCTTCGATCTCCCATTCCATCATCTGCCCTGGCCACACCTGGCCCTGCCAGACCATGTGCTGGGTGGCGATGGCGTCGAGCTGCTGATGAACCAGCGGCAGCAGGCGTTCGGGGATGGGCGGCGGGCTTTCGGCGGCGGGGCGCGGGGTGGTGGCGGTGGTGCTCTCGCTCGTTGCGGTGCCAGCCGGCGTGGTCTGGGTGGCGCCTAGGCGGCCCTGGGGCTCCTGCTGCAGGCTGGCGGTGTCGATCTGCCCGGAGAGCCAGCGGGCCTGGTGGGATTCGTAGAACAGCCCGCTCTGGCCGACCGCGGTGCCGAGCCTGGCCGCCAGCTGGGCGGCGCCGGCGCCCGGCGAGGGCGGGGAGGCGAGCAGGGGTTCGCCGCCGGCCAGGCTGGCGGTTTCGGCGGCGGGCTGGCCGGTGAGGAGAAAGCTGATCAGCTTGCCGGCCTGGCTGAGGGCGGGGCGGGTGGCTGCAGCGGCATCGCCGGGTGTCGGCTGGGCGAGGGTGGCGAAGACGGCCCGGGGCGTGACGTGGCTGACGACCAGCTCGAGGGTGTCGCCGGCCTTGACGGACTGGGGCAGGGCCAGGGTGACTTCGCGCCCGTCGACGCGGGCGAGGAAGGTGTTGTCGGCGCTGGTGGCCTGGAGGTTGGCGACAATGCGCTGGCCGGGGGTGAAGTCCGGCAGGTGGTTCGAGATGCCCTTGACGCGGGACAGGGGCGCGACGGTGGGCTCACCCTGAAAGAAACTGGCCTCGGTGAGCATCCGGAGGCGGGCAGCGAGATCGCCGGGAATCATGACGTGGCCTCGTCAGCCCGCCCGCGTCGGGTCAGGCGTCGCCGTCGCTGTCGCCGTAGGCGCTGCGCAGGTTGCGTTCGCGCACGCCGCCGGAGAGCATCTGGCGGACGCTGTCCATCCATGGCTCGGTGTGGACGCGGACTTCCTTGTCGTCGTCGAGGATGCGCCGGATCAGGGCGATCTTGCGGGCGCGCTCGTCTTCGGACATGCGTCGGGGGCGGCTCGGAAAGGCCAGGGCCTCTTCGACGCCAATCCGGTCGCGCAGCGAGGCGACCTGTCTTTCAAGGCGCGTCAGGCGATCCCAGTCATTGGCGCGGGCGGCATCCACCATCTCGGTGGAGTAGTTGCTCATCTGTTCCAGGAGGGCGAGGGAACTCATGAAAATGTCTCCGGCAATCTAACGGCCTGCCTGGTCGGAATTGCCAATGGCGGCCCAGGCTTCTTTCAGTTCGGTGAGCAGTTGAGTGACTTCATCCATCGCGGGCCGGCTGTTGTGCAGGTTAGCGTAGAGGAGTCGCTGTGTCATGTAGTCGTACAGGGCGCCCAGGCGCTGGGCGAGATCGCCGCCAGCCTCGTAGTCGAGGCTGACCTTGAGCCCGTTGAGGATGATCTCGATGGCCTTCGAGATGGCGGTTCCCTTGCCGGGGACATCCTTGTTCTCGAGGGCGATGGCGGCTGTCCCGATCTGCAGGATGGCGCCGTCAAAAAGCATGAGGATCAACTTGTGGGGGTCGGCGGTGGAGACGCCGGTTTCGACGCCGACCGCGCTGTAGGCGGCGGCGCCGCGACGGGCCGCGAGTCCAAAAGACATTTAGGTCTTCTCCGGTCGGGGTTAGTTGCTGGCCATGTTGCTGAGGATGCTCAACTGCTGAGACAGGTAGCTGCTTGTTGTGGTCATGCTGGTCATGGCGGTGTCAAGGGCCGTGAACTTGGAGCGATAGGTTTTCTCGATGGCGGTCAGGCGCGTCTCGTAGGCATCGATCTGGTTGCCGATGGATTTGATGCTGCTGTTCAGACCGTCGGTGCGGCTGGCGATCACCCCGTTGCTGGCAAGCAGGTTGGTGGTGGTGGCCTTCATGGTGCTGCCGAAGGCGCCGATCACCGCGGCGGTGGCCGAGAAATTGGCACTGGCCGCCTTGTCGAACTTGGCACTGTCGATCTTCAGGCTGCCGTCGCTCTGGAAGGCGATGCCGATGTCGCTGAGGGTCTTGTAGGCGGCGCCGCTCAGGGAGGCGGGAACGCTGCCGATGGCGTTACGTACCTGGGACTGGACGCTGCGCAGGGTCGAGTCGCCGTTGAGGACGGCGGCCGTCTTGGTCGTGGCGTTGTACGCGCCAAGGCTCTTCAGCGAGGTGTTCAGGCTGTTGTAGGCGTTGATGAAGGTGTCGAGCTTGCTCTTGAGATCGGTGTTGTCGCGGGTGACCGAGAGGGTGGTGGTGCCGGTCTTGGTGAGCTCGAGGTTCACGCCGTCGATGGCGTTGGTGATCGAGTTGCCGCTGGTGGCGATCGACACGCCCTGGATCTTCACCGCGGCGTCGGTGGCGGCGAGGGTCTGGGTAAAGGCGCTGGAGGCGGCAATCGGCGAGCCCGGTGCGGCCGGGTCGATGAAGGTGGCGGTGCCGCCGATGGTCACCGCGTTGGCGGTGCCGCCGGACGTGGCGGTGAGCAGCAGGTTCTGCTTGCCGCTGGTGTCGGTGACGATCGACGCGCTCACGCCGGGCTCGGCCTTGTTGATGGCGTCGCGCACCGCAGCCAGCGTGTTCTGGCTGCTGTCCAGGGTGACGGTGGTGGTCGAGCTGCCCTTGGTGAAGGTGAGCGTGCGGCTGCTGTCGGCGCCGAAGTCGAGTGCCGCCTCACCGGCCGAGAACGTTTTGCCCAGCGCGTGGCGCTGGTTGGTGGCCAGGGCGGTGACTTCGAGGGAGTAGGTGCCGGCAACGGCCGAACTGGTCGTTGTTGCCGTTGCGATGGTCGAATCGGCAAGACTTGCCTTATAGGCGGACAAAGATGCCGTCGCGGTGCTGCCGGTTGCCGGTGTGAGGGCCTTGGCTGCCGTCTGCAGGCTGGCTAGGGCGCTCTTGAGTGTGCCGAGGGCTGAGATCTTCGATTCGTAGCTGGTCTGGCGCGACTGGAGCTTGGTAAGGGGCTGTTTTTCAACAGACATCAGCGAGCTGACGAGCGATTCGACGTTGATTCCAGAGCCGACGCCAGCTGATGAGATTGTGGCCATGATGGACCCCTTGTGATGCGGTGAAGCGATTGGCTGAAATTACGACCGCCTCTGTCAAAACTTGAGTGCAGTCGCATGCTGCCAGTTGGAATGCATGTGTCGTGCCAGGTTCAGTTTTTTGTCGTGCCGGGGCAAAAAAATCCCACCGCGGGGGGTGGGATCAAATCTACGCCAGGGGAGGGTCTGGCGGCTTGGGGTATTCGGGGTCAGGCCTGCTGCTTGACGAGCAGTCCTTGAAGCTTGTCGAGGGCCTTGGCGATGGCCAGCACCTCTTCCGACGGGATCTGGCGGATGAGCTTTTTCGATTCGGTATCGACCACCTTGACGATGGAGACGCCCAGGTCTTCGTCGATGGAGAACTGCAGGCTGTTGGCGGTCTGCTTGATGACGTCCTGGATCTGCTTGACCGCCTGGTTGAGTTGTTCGTTGCTCGGGGGGGCGACCTTGCCGGTCTGGGCGGTGCTCTGGGTTGCCTGGACCGCCCCGGTGCTTGTGGTGTTCTCGGCCGCGCGGGAGGCGCCGGCGCCCGTCGATGACTGGACGGGTGGCACGTATTGCGCGCTGCTTGTGCCGACTGGCTGAATGCTCATGATCTTCTCCCCCTTGTGCTGGCGGCGCCACCGCCCCGTGGGCGGCGGCGCTCGTCAGGGTTACGTCTGAATCGCGTTACTGGAGCAGGGACAGCACGTTGTTCGGCATGCTGTTGGCCTGCGAGACCATCGCAGTGCCAGCCTGCTGGAGGATCTGGGCGCGGGTCATGTTGGCGGTTTCCTTCGCGAAGTCGGCATCCATGATCCGGCCGCGGGACGCTTGCGCGTTTTCAGAGGCGACCGACAGGGTCTGCACGACCGAGCTGAAGCGGTTCTGGACAGCACCCCAGGTGGCACGGGCGGTGTTCAGGTTGTTGATCTGGGTGTCGATGCTCGCAATCGCTGCGGTGGCGGCGCCGACGCTGGACACGCTGCCGGACACGGCGGCGGACACGCCGGACAGGGTCACTGCGCTGCCCTGGACGGTGATGGTGTCGGTGGTGGCCGTACCGGCGCCAACCTGGAAGCTCACGGCAGAGGTGAGGTTAAGCACGTTCTGGCCGTTGAAGGTGGTGCCGCCGACGACGCGCTGGATTTCCTGTTGCAGCTGCTGGAATTCGGTGTCGAGGTTGGCCTGGTCGCCCGAGGTGTAGGTGCCGTTGGCAGCCTGGACCGCCAGTTCGCGCATCCGCTGCAGGTTGTCGGTGACGGCCTGCATCGCCGATTCGGCGGTCTGCGCCATCGAGATGCCGTCGTTGGCGTTGCGGATCGCAACGTCAAAGCCCTTGGCCTGGGAGTTCATGCGGTCGGCAATCGCCAGGCCGGCGGCGTCGTCCTTTGCGCTATTGACGCGCAGACCCGAGGACAGGCGCTGAACCGAAGTCGCCAGGCTGGCCTGGGAAGTCGTGAGGTTGCGTTGCGCATTCAGCGACATCGCATTGGTGTTGATAGTGGCAGCCATTTTGGTTCTCCTTAATTCCGTTCAAGATAAGCGACTAGGCTTAACTTTGGTTCGCCTTGCCCGGTGTGTGTAAGGCAACCGCCGTTGTTTTCATTAACGGAACTGGCTAGCACTACTTTAGAAAAAATGTTGACATTTTCGTTTTTGTGTGTTTGCCAATTTTTCTGCGGATTACCGCTTGGCTTTTGATAGCGGCTCAGAAAATCAAAGCTTTAGCACCAAAAATCACGAACCGGCGCGGTTTTCCGGCCGGTTGTCGATATGCTTTCGGGGTGGGGGCGATGCCCTTCAGGGGCCGTAGGCTGCAAACCAGCTTGTGGCGTGGCTTTCGAGAATGTAGCCGTCGCGCACCCAGGCCTGCAGCAGGCGCCCGGCGTGCTGCAGCGCGGCAGGGTCGGCGAGCTGTTCGCGGATCGTGCTGATCCACTTTTCGGGCTCGTTGGGCAGGCGGGTGACGGGCGCGTTCTGGTAGGGATAGATGTCGGTGCAGATCACCGGCCAGCCCATCGCGCCGTATTCGAGCAGGCGCAGGTTGCTCTTGCACTCGTTGAAGGCGTGGATTTCGAGCGGGGCGATGGCCAGGTCCAGGTCGAGCCGGGCCAGGGCCTGGGGATAGGTGCGGAAGTCCTGCACGAAGCCGTGGGACTCGCGCACGAAGGGCTTGAGGGGCTCGGGGCACATGCCCATGAAGATCCAGTCCACCTCGTCGGCCAGGGCTTCGACCACCGGGTAGATGAGTTCCAGATCGCCCAGGTGCTGCTGGGCGCCGGCCCAGCCGACGCGCGGCCGGGTGCGCGGCAGGCGCGGCGGGGCGACGTCGTTCCAGAGGGCGCCTTCGAGGCAGTTGGGCATGATCCGGATGTCGTCGATCATGTCGGCGCAGATGTCGGCCAGCGGCCGGGTGCTGACCACCAGCCGGTCGGCGAGGCCGAGGGTGCGGCGCAGGCGCGGGCGGGCGTCCTTGAAGCCGGCCTTGTAGAAGGAGTTCTTCTTGGGCAGCGCGGTGATGAGGTCGTCGATGGTGATGATGCGCCGCACCTGGGGCATGAAGCGCTTGTAGGCTTCGAGGGCGTCGGTCTGCGGGTCGTCGAGCGGCTGGTGCATGATGATCGCGTCGGGCGCGGCGCGGGCCAGTTCGACGGGCGACAGGATGCGCACCGAGAAGGCCTTGGGCGGCTCGCAGATCATGGTCTGGGCGAGGCCGGCCTGGCCGATGGCGCGCAGCGGGGCGCGCAGGCGGTATTCGCCGGCGCCGCCGGTGAGCGGCACGCCGAGGATGCGCGGCCGGTCGTGGAAGTGGGTGTCCCAGTCGATGGGGGCCACGTGTTCGGGTTTGAAGGGATCGGCGAGGCTCAGGTTGCGGTTGTAGGCCGGGTCGTGGGCGAGCTTGGGCAGCCAGCGTTCGAGCAGGCGGTCGTTGGCGGCCATCGCGCCGAGCAGGTCGGCGAGCATGCCGTCGGGCTTGCGCTGGCGGGCCTTGAGGGAGATCGCGTCGAAGTGCACCAGCATCGAGTAAGGCGTCCACACGATCTTGCTGCCGGCTTCGCGGGCGCGCAGGCACAGGTCGAGGGTGCCGTGGGAGAGCGGAAAGCCTTCGGCGTCGATGCCGCCGAGCTGGTCGAACAGGCTGCGCCGCACCAGCAGGGCCGAGCCGCACACGGCGCTGACGTTCTGGTCGCACAGGGCGCGGGCCATGTAGCCCGGATCGGTGATCTCGAGGTCGTTGTTCCAGGGGCTGCCGGCGCTGCCGCGCAGGCCGAGGACCCAGCCGGTGTGCTGGACCTTGGCGGTTTCCGGGTAGGTGAGGCGCGGGCCGACGATGCCGACATCGGGCCGCCGGGCGATGTCCATCAGGCGGTCGAGCCATTCGTCCTGCACCACGTGGGTGTCGTTGTCGAGGAACAGCAGGTAGTCGCCCCGGGCGGCGGCGGCGCCGGTGTTGGCGCCGCGGGCGTGGCTGAACTCGCCGGGGCAGGCCACGACGCGGCAGCGGCCGGCCCAGCGGGCGTCGCTCTCCAGCCCGCGCAGGAAGGCGACGGCGTCGGGGTCGGTGCTGTCGTTATCGACGACGACGATCTCGTAGTTCGGGTAATCGGTGCGGGTGGCGATGCTGTCGAGCAGCGGACGCAGGTATTCCTCCCGGTCGCGGGTCTGGATGACGATGCTGACGAGGGGCGCGTCGGCCCAGCGGTATTGCACGCGGCGGGTGCCGAAGGAGGCGCCGTCGTGGATCACCGCGTCGAGGCCGTGGCGGGCGAGGTGGTCGGCGAGGGCGGCCTTCTCGGCGGCCGGGTTCATGGTGCGCGCCGACGCCCGGGGCAGGTGGGCGAGCATCTGGTCGATGTGGCCGATGGCGGCTTCGCCGGCGTGGTCGAGCACCCGCAGGGCGAGGTCGTAGTTTTCGGCGCCGCTGCGGCTGCCGTAGCGGCCGGCGGCCAGGAAGGTGTCCTTGGCGACCACCACGAAGCTGCCGAAGTAGGCCTGGGCGCGCAGCAGATCAAGGTTGAAGTCGGGCTTGAAGCAGGGCTGGCTGTAGCGGCCGTCGGGCTCGCGGGTGTCCTCGTCGGTGTAGATGAGGCGCCAGTCGGGGCGGATGTTGATGTAGTCGGCGACGACCTGCAGGGTGTGCGGCTCGAAGGTGACGCCAGGCTCGATGCGGGCCAGCCAGCTGCCGGGCGAGGCGGCGGCCATCTCGTCGAGCACGTAGTCGATGTGGGCGGCATCGCGCAGGGCGAGCCACTGCAGGTTGGGGATGTCGCCCAGGCCATCCGGCGTGGGCAGCACGGTGGCGACGGTGAGCAGCCACTCGGGGTAGAGCTGGGTGGCGAGGCTGTCGAGGGTGTCGGCGAGGAGGTTTTCCTCGCCCGGGTAGACGGCCATCAGCAGGTGGATGCCCGGGCGGTTCTTCCAGGTGAGCACCATGCGCTCGGCGAGGAGCTGGGCGTCGATCTCCTGCAGCGTGCGGCGGGCGCGCCAGGTTTCGTAGAGCGGATCGGTGCGGACGATGCCGCGCTCGGTCTCGGTGGCGGTCTCCCGCGGGCTGGCTTCGGCGAGCTGCTGGGTGGTGGCGATGAGACCGTCGAGGGCCGGCCAGAAATTGGTTTCGAGGATGCCGTAGATGTCGGAGATGATGCCCACCGAGTTGCGAGCGGCTTCGAAATCGGCGGGCTCGAGGGAGAAGGCGACGCCGTGGCCGAAGCCCTGGTCGCGCCCGAAGAAGGCGTCCGGGTGAAAGAAGGGGCTGGGCAGCATCACCACCGGGCAGCCGCACAGGCGGGCTTCGGTGGATAGCGCGGTGTTCTCGAAGCAGTAGAGCTTCTCGCTGCGCCGCAGGAGGGCGGCCATCTCTTCGGGCGTGGGCGGCCAGTCGCGGGTGATGACGGTGCAGCGGGCGGCCAGCTCGGCATGTTCGCGGCTGCCCTCGGTGTGGCGGCCGAAGTAGATGCAGGCGCCGCTGCGGGTGGCGTCGTGGGGGTTGTCGCGGTTGTTGAAGATGGCGGTGTTGATGGACGGCAGGGTCATCACGCCATCTACACGGCTCACCGCGTCCTTCAGCTCGGGCTCGTAGATGTAGATCAGGTCGCGCTCGCCGTACTCGGGGCGCTCGCCCAACAGGCCGGGGCGGTTGAGGATGTAGCGCACCACCACCTGGGCTTCGAGGGGATTGCGGCCAACGACTTCGGGGTAGATGGCGATCGGCACCAGGCCCTGGGCCTTGTGGCGGGCGCGGATCTCGTCGGTGAGCTTGGGGGTGTCGAGATCCGGGTTGAGCACGTCGGCGAGAATCCACGCCTCCTGCCCGCTCTGGCGTAGCGCCTGGCACAGCTGGTGCATCACCCGGATGCCGGCCGAGGTGCGCCGGTAGTCCGGGGCGACGATGTAATAAGGGTGGCGCGGCGCGGGGTAGAGCTGCCGGAGGCGGGTGTCGTCGGACATGGCGCGGGTGGGCGTGGGGTGGGGTTTAGCGGGTTTCGAGGACGGAGATGCCGCTCCACCAGTATTCGGCGGTCTGGCCGAGGTGGGCGCGCCGGTTGAAGGTGAGGTCGTGGCCGTAGGCTTCGAAGTGATAGCCGATGCCGGGCTTCTCGCCAGCGAGGCCGGTGAGCCACAGCAGCGGCGGGTAGCCGTCGGTGCGCAGCAGCAGGTCGGGCACGCCCACGAAGGCGGCGGCAGTGTCGAAGCCGCCAGCGAGCAGCAGGTGTTCCGGCAGGCTGGCGATCTGCTCGAGCGCGGCGGGCAGCGAATATTCGGTGAGGCAGGGGAAATACAGCCCGACCACCTCGTCGTCGCCCATCGCCTCGATCAGCCGCTCGTGACGCGAGCCCGGCTGGACGGTGAGCTTGCCGGCAAGGCCGAGCTTGACGTGGTTGGTGAAGCGCTCGTTGGGGAAGGCTTCTTCAAAGCTGCGGGCGACGGCCGGCAGGTAGCCTTCTTCCATCAGCGTGCCGATCTCGGTGACCGGCGTGCGCGGCACGATGAAGGGCACGGCAAGGCCGTTGAGTAGGCCCGCAGTGGCCGGATCAGCTGCCAGGCGAGCGCGGATCGCGTCGATGCGGCGGGTGAAGCTGTCCGCGTCCAGGCCCTTTCCGGCGCCGAGATGGCGGCCCAGGCGGGCGAGGATGGCGGCGGGATCGACGGCCGGCGTGCCGAGGCGGAAATAGCGTCGCGACTGCCGATGCACCGGCGACTGGACGGCGGTGGGCAGGCAGCGACCGAATTCGTCGAAGGCGGCGGGGGCGAGGGTGGCGGTGCTCATTTTTCGTCCTGCAGCGAGTCGTTGTCGGAGAAGCCCTTGCCCCAGGGCAGGGGCAGGTGGGTGGCGCCCTTGGTGCGTTCGGTGTGGATCTTGATGAACTGCGGGTCTTCGCCGATCAGGCAGTCGGGCCGGTGCGGTCCGAGCCAGGGGTTGCGCATGCCGCGGTCGAGGATCTCCTTGAGGGAGTTCTGGCGCAGGTTGCCCAGGGAGAAGTCGATGTACGGGCAGGGGGTGATCTCGGCGGTGGAGGTGACGGTGATGATGCCCTTGACGGTGATGCAGCCCTTGAACGAGCCGTAGGAGGGCGTCATGTGGGTGAACACCGGGTAGATCTTCTCGAGCTCGCGCACCACGTCGGCGTCTTCCTTGTCGATGACGAACTCCGGGTGGTCGGTGCATGAGCCGGTGGGCTTGGCGTAGGACACGTACAGGCCGATGCCCTTCGACTTGGCGAACTCGCACATCTGGCGGAATTCGTCGCTCTTGCCGCGGCCGCGCACCAGCACGGTGGAGAGGATCAGGTTGAGGCCGGCCTCCAGCGACGCGTCGATGGCGCGCATCACCCGCTTGTAGGAGCCGGGCTTGTTGCGGAACTTGTCGTGCTCGGCCTCGACCATGCTGTCGAGGGACAGCTGGACCTTCTCGACGCCGATGGCCTTGAGGTGTTTGGCGCGCTCCAGATCGAGGAACCAGCCGTTGGTGTCGGTGATGACGTAGTGGCGGTCCGGGTCGATGGCTTCGACGACGGCGTCGAAATCCTTCATCACCAGCGGTTCGCCGCCGGTGATCACGAAGCGGGCGAGGCCCAGCTCGTCGGCTTCCTTCGAGAGGCGGCGGATGTCGTCCAGGTCGATCTTCTGGCGCTCGTCCTTGATCTTGAAGACCTTCTCCAGGTGCCGGTCCATGTAGTACTCGGCGGAGCAGTGGGTGCACTGGAAGTTGCAGAGGTAGCTTTTTTCCAGGCGGATGATCGGGCTGATCTCGCCGCGTTCTTCCATCTCGGCGACGCGGGCGAGCTTGGCGGCGACGTGGGGCTTCCGGGACGCGAGATCGTTGCGCTTCGCAGCTTCGGAGGCGGTGAGGCCGGGGTCTGCAGTCAGGGTGGCGGTCATGGTGCGAGTCTCGTTCTGGCGTCGGGGGCCGGGCTGGGCGTTCCGGGTGCCGACAGGCTGTTGGGGCTTGCGCGGTTTTTCGGGGGCTTGGCGGGCAACGCCCGGAGCCAGGAAAAGCGCGATGGTGTCGGCACTTACGGCCATCCGCAGGCTTTCTGAAGGGCACGATGCCATTTCAGGGTCTGGCTACGGATTGTGCGATTTGGAAGGCCAGGGGCATGGCCGGAATAGGGGGAGGACGGCGGCCTAATTCCGGCTTTCGGCGCAGCGGGCGGTGAGCCGGATGGCATCGTCGAGGGGCGTCCACACTGCAAGCCCCAGCTCGCTGCGGGCGCGGTCGATGCCGGGCAGGTAGATGTTGCGGGTGGGCAGACCGCTGGCCTGGCCGAGGATGCGGACGGGCTTTTGGGGGGCGACGACGCGGCCGACGCGGTGGGCGAGTTCGCCGATGGTGACGGCTTCGTCCGAGCCCACGTTGTAGGCGCGGCCGTTGGCGCCGCGGACGAGCAGGGTGAGCAGCCACACCACCAGATCGCCGGCGTAGAGGTAGGAGCGCACCGGCGTGCCGTCGCCGCCGACGGTGATCGCCTCGCCCCACAGGGCGTCGCGGATGAAGTTGCCGATGGCGTAGTGCAGATCCAGGGGCAGGTGCGGGCCGACGAAGGAGAAGCAGCGCGCGGTGCTGTACGACAGGCCGTGGCGGTCGGCGTAGGCGGCGCAGAGGAATTCGGCGGCGCGCTTGGCGTGGCCGATGGCGACATCGAGGTTGTCGGCCGCGGGGGCGACCGGGTAGTCCTCGGCGTAGGCGTCGTGGCCGGGCAGGAGCGGGCCGTAGAAGGCGCCGGAGCCGAGCATCAGCAGGCGCGGGATGCGCCGTTCGGCGGCCATGTCCAGCACCCGGCGGGCGCCCTGGAGCGTGGTGTCGAACTTGGTGAGCGGGTCTTCCTGGCGGTGGAAGGTGGCCGCGGCCGAGGTGGCGGCGGCGTGGATCAGGTGGGTGAAGTCGCCGTCGGGAAAGGCGAAGTCGCGCACGTCGCCGGGGTGGAAGCGGATCGCCGGGTTGGTGGCGAGTTCGGGCGCGTCGGCGAGGAAGCGGGCCGGGTCGCGGCTGAGGGCGGTGACGCGCAGGTCGAGGCCCAGGGTGTCGTTGGCGCGGGCCAAGGCCGGCAGCAGCCAGCGCCCGAAGTAGCCGGTGCCGCCGGTGATGAAGATGCGCGCGCCGCGCAGGGCGTCCCAGCCGCTGCCAAAGCGGGCGACGGCGGCGTCGATCTCGGCGGCGAAAAGCGGCGCGGCGGTCATGGCGGGCTAGAGGCTGGCGTAGAGCACCGTCTCGGCGGGGAAGCCGGTGTAGTTGCGCAAGAAGAAGCGGTAGTCGGGCACCAGGGCGTGGAGCTGCAGGGCGATGTCCCACAGGTGGGCGGGCTGGTGATAGACGCAGATGGCGAGGTCCGGCCGGTGGCGCCGGATGAGCTGCTCGGCGCCCTTCAGGGCCTGGGGTTCGGCGCCTTCGATGTCCATGTTGATGAAGCTGGGGCGGAAATCCGGCAGCACGTGGTCGAGGGCGACGCACTGGATGACGGTGTCGCCGTCGTCGCAGAGGGTGCTGTTGATGCGGTTGCCGCTGGAGAAGCGCAGCTGGACGTCGTCGTCGAACACGCCGCAGGGGAAGGCCATCACGCTGTCGGCGAGCTGGCCGGCGCGTTCGGTGAGGGTGGCGCGCAGGCGGGCGAAGTTGCGCAGGTCGGGCTCGAAGCAGGCCAGCGCCTCGATGCGGCCGTGGCGGGCGTGGAGCTGGCGCACGGTGTCGCCGTCGTAGGCGCCGCAGTTGATGCTGCGGGCGACGCCGGCGGAGAGCGGCACGTCGTGGGGGAAATACTGGTGGTCGAGCGGGTCGTGGGGGATCGGCACCGGCCTGCGGGCGACGTGGGTTTCGAGCACGGCCTCGAAGACGCGGCGGCTCTTGTCGTCGGCGAGCAGGGCGTAGCCGCGCTCGATGGCGTCGGCGCGCTCGGCAAACCACGGCTGGCCGAGCTGCTCGAAGCCGGCCGGGGCGTGGGAGAGGTGGTACTCGTAGATGTCGGAGGCCAGCACGATGCGCGTGAAGCCGAGGCCGCGCAGGGTGGCGAAGATCTCCGGGTGGAAGCGCGTCTTGCCGACGGTGACGACGGCCACCGCGCGGTCAAGCAGGGCGGGGTCGGGCCGGTAGTCGGCGGGGGCCAGCGCCGGGATGTCGCCGAGGGTGGTGGGCGCGGCGAACTTGCCGTCGAGGTAGACCTCGGGGCGGATGCCGAATTTATCCAGCACGAACACCGAGAAGGTGATGAGCCCGTCGCCACAGCCATAGACGACGACCGGCCGGCCGCCGAGCACGTCGGCAACGCGGCAGGGCGTGGCGGGGGCGGCAGGCGGGGTGTGGAGCAGGCGCTGGAGCGGGGAGTCGGGGGCGTTCATGGCGCGGGCTTGGCTAGTGGCGGCAGAAGCCGCGGAAGGCGGCGGGAATCCAGGATACGGCGATGTGGCGGTCGTGGAAGAAGGCTTTGACGGTGTCGTCGTTGCGGCTGCCGTCGGGCACCGCGCCGCGGGTGGCGCCGGCGTCGGCGACGATCTGCGGGGCGTCGGTGAAGGGGAAGAAGGCGTCGGCGGCGAAGGCGGCGCCGGTGGCGTCGTGGCCTTGTTCGGCGCAGCGGGTCACGGCGCTGCGGGCAGCGTCGACGGTGGACGGCCCGCCGCCGGCGGCGAGGAGCATGCCGCCTTTGGCCAGCGCCACCTCGTTGCCGCCGTGGTTGCTGCTGTAGGCGGTGGACCAGGCGATGAGGATGTCGGTGACGGCGGTTTCGTCGAATTGCACGTTGCCGGCGCAGGCGGCCAGATCGAGCACGTAGTCGGCCACCGGCTGGCCGAGGGCACCGCCGCGCACCGGGCGGAGCATGCGGCTGCCGCGGGGCAGGCGCGGTTCGGCCAGGGCCGGGTTGGCGAGGAGCTTGCGGAACTCGCGCTTGCCGAGGAGTTCGGCAGCGTCCGGGGTGAAATCGGGTGCCATCACCACGTCGAGCATCCAGTGGCGGCTGCCGAGACGGGTTTCGCGTTCGTCGCTGGCGAAGAGCGCGACGGCGAGTTCGGCGTCGATGGGGAAATTGACGATCACCTCGCCGCCCCAGATGGCGCGCGGGTTGCCGGCCAGGGCGCGGTCGATGGCCTCGCGCGGCGAGCGGCGGCTGACGCCGATGCCGCAGGCGTTGCCGTGCTTGGCGGCGATGCACAGCCACGGAACTGTACCTATGTTTTTTTCAAAACCTTCAGCCAATAGGCACAGATGGTGGAGGATCGCGTCGGCGTCGGCGGCGTTGGTGAAGCACGGCGGCTGGCTGCCCAGCAGGCGGAAGCGGGTGAGGGCGAGCGGATCGGCGTCGGGCGATCGGTAGGCGACGGCGGGCTGCTGGTAGGGGTTTTCGCCCTCGGCGAGGGTGAGCCAGGCTTCGCCGAAAGCGGTGGCGAAGGGCGCGGTGGGCGAGATCAGGCTGGCGAAATGGCGGGCGACGGCAAAGCACGCGGCGTCGGCGAGCTGGCGGCGCAGGGCGGGCAGATCGCCGCCGGACTCCAGGCAGGCGAGCACGCGGTGCAGGTCGGCGCGGCAGGTGGCGGCGAGGCGCTGGCCCTTGACGGCGAGCATCAGGATCGTCCGCCCGCCCACGTCGTTGCCGACGTCGGCCGGGTAGGGGTTGATGTAGGCGAGCTCGATGGGGGCGTCGGGCAGCTCCGCCGGGCCGGCGGTGAGCGCCCGTTCGAGCCGCGGGTGCAGGGTGGGCGGAAAGCCGAAGTCTTCGGTGAGCCCGGTGTAGTCGGCCAGGTCGATCACCGGCAGGCCGGCGGCGGCGATCAGGCTGGACGACTCGCGGGAGGCGACGAGGGTGAAGCCGGCGCCGATCAGCCGGCGGGCATCGTCCGCGAGGCCGGTGGTGTCGTGCAGGGAGATCAGCGCCAGGCGGGCCATGCTCAGTCTTTCTTGATCCGGCTGTTTTCGTCGATGCGGTAGTAGATGTTCTCCATCCAGTCGGGGCAGCGCACCCGGTCGAAGTCGATGCACGACGGGATGTCGATCTTCAGGAAGGGGAACAGGTTGTTGAAGCCGGCCGGGCACATGTACTGGGTGCGCATGCTGCGGGTGGTCGGGAAGACGATGCGGTCGCCCACCTTGTGCTGGTATGGGCAATCGCCATGCACGGCGACGACCTCGGCGTGGATCACGTCGCGCCAGTCGGAATCGACGCCGGCCTCGAACTTGCCGTCGTTCGGGCGCACCTTGACCAGCACGTCCACGCCCTTGGCCGCCGGGCAGCACACCTGGCAGTCGCCCTGTTCGTTGTAGGCGTACTTGGCGCCGAACAGCGCGCCCAGGAAGTACGGGTACAGCGTGTGGTACATGATCGGGCAGACGTTGCTCGGCAGGATGTTGTGGGGACCGTAGTCCTTGCCCTGCTCCTTGTGTTCCCGGTGCCACACGCAGTCGGTCTCGCCGGGCAGGTGCTTGATGCACAGATCGCAGCTCATATCAGGAAGCTCCGCCACTTGTTGGGTTGCTCGTACTTCGAGAGGATGTCGTTGAGCTTGGAGATGCCGCACACGGCGCATTCGTCGCCGCCGGGCGGGGTGCTCATGATCTGGCGCTCGACCTCCTGGCGGCGTTCGCTGCGCCAGATGTCCTCGAAGCTCTGGGTGTGCAGGCTGCCCATGCTGAACTCGGGCTTGCCCCAGGCGCGGTAGCACGAATACACGTTGCCGTCGGCGGCCACCAGCGGGAAGAACTTGATGCCCTGGCAGTGATCGTCCTTCCAGCAATCCTTGTACATGCCCACGTGGTAGGTGGTGTCGTCCACCGGGAAGCGCACCTTGACGGTGAAGTCGTCGGTGTTGAGCTTCATCACCTCGGCCTTCATCGCCTCGATCTCGGCGGCGGTGAAGTGCTCGGAGGTGTTGCGGGTCTGGTTGGACGGGGTGAACTCGGTGTAGGTGGCTTCCTGCACCACCACGTAATCAAGGCCGAGGTCGCGGTAGAAACGGATGATCTCGGGCAGGCGGTCGAAGTTGTTGAGCTCGACGTACACCGTGCCCATCAGCGCCACGTCCAGCCCTTCGCGGGTGCGCCGTTCGGCGGCGGCGCCGATGTTGGCGACCAGCTGGTCCCACTGCTTGGGCGAGCAGCCGTGCATCAGCGCGTAGCGGTCGCGGTCGTTCTCGAGCACGCTGCACTTCACGAAGGTGAGGTGCTGCAGGATCTTGGCCTGGACCTTCTCGGTGAGCACCACGCCGGTGGTGGTGAGGGAGTAGCGCAGGCCCTTCTCGGCGCCGGCCACGATGGCGTCGGGCAGGCCGCCGTGCATCAGCGGTTCGCCAGTGCCCTGGAGCGACACGGCCTGCACGCCCATGCCGGCGAGGTCGCAGAAGAGCTTGGTGAGGATCGCGTCCGGGATCTTGTCGCCCTTGGTCTCGATCTTGTCGGAGTAGCAGAACTTGCACTTCTGGTTGCAGTAGCCCACCGGGCTGACCTCGACGATCACCGGGGCGAAGTACTGCTTGTGCTTCCACGCGTGCAGCGCCTCGATCTGGAAGACCGTGCGCGGCTCGGCGTAGCCGTCCATGTGGATCTTGTAGCTCATGGTGATTCCTCTCTCAGCGCGCGGTTTCGAGGATCGTCCGCACGTCATTGGGGCCAAGCCGCACGAAGTTGCCAATCGTGCCGCTGGGGTTCTTGCGGGCGCAGAAATCGACCACCGCGTCCAGGGTGGCCGGGGCCAGGTTGACGCCCAGCCCGGACAGGCGCACCGGCATGCCGATGCCGGTGATGTAGTGCTCGAAGGCGGCGATCGCCTCGGCCGCGGTGGGCGCGGCGAGGCCGAAGACGCGCTGGCCGAACTGCACGAAGCGGGCCGGATTGGTCTCGGCCGCGCGCTTCATCCAGCCCAGCATGACGATCACGGTGAGGGCGCCGTGGGGCTGGTCTACGTGGCCGCCCAGGGCGTTGGCGATCACGTGGGACGACCAGTCCTGCTTGCGCCCCACGCCGGCCACGTCGTCGTGGGCGAGCTTGCAGGCCCACATGATCTCGGATCGCACGCCGTAGTCGTCGAGGCGGCCTTCCACCGTGCGGCCGTAGTGGATCAGCGACTGGATGAGGCCCTCGCACAGGCGGTCGCTCACGTCGACGAAATCGGTGTTGGTGAAGTAGCGCTCGCAGATGTGGGTGATCGCGTCGAGGATGCCGCAGCGGGTCTGGAACAGGCCGACGCCGTAGGTGTTCTCGGGGTTGAGCACGGCCAGCGCGGGCACCAGGCATTCGGCGGCGAAGTCGAGCTTGAGGCTGCGCTCGGGGTCGGAGATCACCGCCGCGGGGCTGGATTCGCTGCCGGCGCCGGGCACGGTGAGGATGGCGGCCACCGGCAGGGCGGTGGTGGGGCGGACGCGGTTTTCGATGAGGTCGAGCACGTCGCCGTCAAACGCCGCGCCGGCGGCGATGGCCTTGGCGGAGTCGATCACGCTGCCGCCGCCCACCGCCAGCACGGCGTCGATGCCGTTCTCGCGGCACAGGGCGACGCCCTCACGCACCAGCGGCAGGGTCGGGTTGGGCTGCACGCCGCCGAGCGGGGTGGCCGCGATCTGCCGTGCGGCGAGGCCGGCGATGACCTTGTCGAGCAGGCCGCTGCGGGCCACGCTGCCCTGGCCGTAATGCAGCAGCACGTGGCGGGCGCCGAGGCTGGCGAGCGCTGCGAGGCCGGCGTCTTCCATGCCGCTGCCGAAGTAAACCGCGGTGCGGTTCTTGTAGGTGCCGTTGATCATGCGGGGCGTCCGGTGAGGATGTGCCAGTGGCGCTGGGGCTGGCGGCCGCTGCGGCTGGCGGGCAGCGGCGTGCCGATGGGGGCGAGCCACGGGCGGTAGATGTCGTGGACGTCGATCAGCGAATCGGGGCAGTGGGCGTGCCAGTTCCAGGCGCCATCCATGGGGGCGTCAGGGTTGAAGCGCAGGCGCTCGTCCAGGGGCGTTTCGAGGGTGCAGGCGTAGAGGATGGAGATGAAGTGGCCGCGCTCCTCGCGCACGTCGTTCACGATCTCGTGGATGCACAGGGGCTCGGGGTCGAAGCGCACCCGGGCGCCCAGCTCGCGGGCGGCGACGGCTGCGACGCGGCGGGCGGCGTCTTCCTTGAAGCGGATGATGCCGCCGGGCACGTGCCAGCCGGGGCCGTAGAAATCGTCATGACGCCAGCCGAGGAGCACCCGGCCGGCGTCGTCGCGCACCAGCAGATCCACATTGACCAGCGGCGTGAGGCTGCTGACGAAGAGGAACAGCTCTTCCGGCAGGCCGCTGCGGGGCGCGGGGCCGAGGGCCGCGCGGAGGGTGGCGATGGCGTCGCGGATGGCGTCGGGGCTGGGCGTGGTCATGGGGCGATCACGGTTTCGAGGCGGTTGTCACGCAGCACGGCCACGGTGAAGCGGCTGCCGTGGCGCTCGCGGAGGATGCGCGCGACTTCGTCGGAGTAGCTGGCGGCGAGCACGATCACCGCGTCCACCTCGCCATCGGCCAGGCGCTCGGGCGCGACGATGGGCAGGTGCGTGGCGGGGGTGAAGCGGCCCTGCTTGAAGGGGGCGGAGTCCACCACGTAGCGGATGCGCGGGGCGAGTTCCATCAGGCTGACGAGGGCCAGGGCCTGGTGGCCGGCGCCCCAGATCGCCACCCGGCCGGCGGCAAACGGGGCGAGGAAGGTGTCGAAGCTGGCCTTGAGCCCGGCCTGGCAGGCGGCGAGCGGCGCCAGATCGAGCGGGCGGCGTTTGCGCACGGTGGCCGAGAGCACGTAGTCGTGCCATTCGGGGCGGCAGTCGAGCACCTCGAAGCCGTTGGATTCGAGCAGCGTGGTGAAGGTCTGGCGGGTGAAGTAGAACAGGTGATCCGGGATGAACTCGGCGAACAGGCCGGCCGTGAGGATCATGTCGAAGTTGGGCACCTCGACGAGCCCGGTGGCGCCGTCGGCCAGGTTGGCGGCGATGCCGCGCAGGGTGAGGTGGGCCGTGGGGATGTGTTCGAGGAAGTTGAGGATCGCGAAGCCGTCGAAGGGGCCGTCGGCAAGGCGCGTCTCGGGGTCGTCGATGAAGCCTTCGGCTACCGGCAGCCCGGCGGCGCGGCAGGCGTCCACCGAGGCGGGCAGGTGTTCGATGCCGGAGGCGTCGGCGCCGGCTTCGCGCAGCAGGGCGAGGTATTCGCCGCGGCCGCAGCCCACTTCGAGCACCTTGCGGCCCTGGAGGCCGTGTTCAGCCAGCCAGCGGCCGAACTGGTCGAGCCGGTAGGCGCGCATTTCGGGCGAGATGCCGGCGGCGCGGATCACGTCGCGCCAGTAGGGCACGGGCTCGGTGACGAGCTGGGCGGTGCCGCAGCCGCTGCACTGGTGGAGCGCCAGCGTCACGCCCCGGTCGGTGGCGAGCTGATCGGCAGTGGGCAGGCCCTGGGCAGCCGCCGGCATGTCGCGCTGGACGAGCAGGGGCTGCGGGAAGAGGGCTTGGCCGCACAGGCGGCAGGGGGCGGGCATCGTCAGGCAGGGCGGGGTGCGTCAAGTGAAGCAGGCAGTAGCGGCACGATCATCTCGGCCTTGAGGGTTTCGAGGGGCAGCAGGGGGCTCATGTCTTCCAGCGGCATCGACACGATGGAGCCGTCGGCGCGGGGGATCGCGGCGCACTTGGGCTGCAGGGTTTCCTCGGGCACCAGCTGCACGTCGATCAGGCAGGGGCGCGGCAGCGCCTGGGCGCGGGCCAGGGCCGCGGCAAGGTCGGTGCAGTCGTCGATGCGCATGAAGGGCAGGCCATACACGGCGGCGAGCTTTTCGATATCCGGCATCATCAGGCCCGAGGCCGGGCCGCTGCCCAGGTAGCGCCCGTTGAAGTAATTGCGCTGGGTGTTGCGGATGGAGGCGTAGCCTCCGTTGTTCATGATGAACAGGCAGATCGGGAGCTGGAGGCCGGCGAGGGTGGCGAGCTCCTGCAGGTTGAGCTGCAGGCTGCCGTCGGATTCCACGGCCAGCATGGGCTGGCGGTCGTTGCCGAGGCAGGCGCCGATGGCCGCCGGCAGGCCGTAGCCCATCGCACCGAGGCCCGAGGTGAGGAAGCTGCGCTGGCCCGGCTTGTTGCGGAAGCCCGCGTAGAAGAACTCCACCGCGAGGCCGGAGCTGCCGGTGGCGATGAGGGTGTCGGCCGGTGCTGCATCCGACAGCGCCTCGACGAAATGGGCGTGGCCGATGGGGCCGGACGGCGGGAAGACCCGGCCTTCGTTCTGGGTGTAGCGGACCTTCCAGCTGCTGCAGCGGGCGCGCCAGTCGGCGGTGTCGCCGGGCGTGGCGGCGGCCAGCAGGCCGTTGATGAAGGCGCCGGCGTCCATCGCCAGGGGCTGGTCGATGGCCATCGCGGCCTTGTCGGCGAGCTCATGGGCGTCCACATCCACCACCACCTTGCGCGCCGCGCGGGCGAAGCCCTTGGGGTTGTAGGCGGTGACGATCATGTCGAGGCGGGCGCCGATGGCAATCAGCAGGTCGCAGTTCTGCACCGCGAAGTTGGCGGCCCGGGCGGCCACCACGCCGGGGCGGCCGATGTTGAGCGGGTGGTCGTAGGGCAGCAGGTCGAGGGCGTTCCAGGTGAGCACGGCGGGCACCTGGAGGCGGTCCACCAGCTGGCGGAAGGCGTCGGCGGCGCCGGCGAGGCGCACGCCGTGGCCGGCGAGGATGAGCGGGCGCTTGGCTTCGGCGAGCATCGCCAGCACCGGGGTGAGGTCGGGCGTCGGGGCGGTGGCCTCGGCGGGCGGCGTCCAGCCGGGCAGGGTGGCCGGGTCGATGGGTGCGGCCTGCACGTCGAGGGGCACGTCGATCCACACCGGGCCGGGGCGGCCGGTCTTCATCAGGTGCAGGGCTTTTTCGAGATGGACGCGGACCGACTGCGGGTCGTCCAGGGTGACGGCGTATTTGGTGATCGGGCTGACGAGGGGGACGATATCCACCTCCTGCACGCCACCCTGACGGATCGGGCGGCCGGCAAGGCGATCCGGGCGTTTGGCCTGGCCGGAGAGCACCAGCATCGGCACCGAGTCGATCCACGCGCCGGCCACTGGGGTGATGGCGTTGGTGGCGCCGGGGCCGGTGGTGACCATCGCCACGCCGAAGCCCGGGTTGCCGGCGTTGCCGGTGCGGCCGGCGGCCTCGGCGGCGATGGCGGCGGCCTGCTCGTGGTGGCAGGGCACGGCGGTCACGCGGGTTTCGCAGGCGAGGGCGTCGTTGAGGTACATGGCGCCGCCGCCCGGGAGCAGGAAGACGTGGCGGATGCCTTCGTCGGCAAGGCGGGCGAGGAGCCAGTCGGCAACGCGGATCGTCATCGGGCTTACATCCAGTAGGTGAGCCAGGTCTTGCGGCTGGGGTTGGCCGCGATCGCCGGGTCGGTGTAGTAGGAGTCGTGCTTGTCGTGGGTGGAGGAGATCTCCTCGAACACCACGCCTTCGGTGGTCTTGAAGGTGTGCTTCACGCCGCGGGCGACGGTGATGACGTCGCCGGCCTTCGCCTCGCGCTCCTCGCCGTCGAGCCACAGGGTGAGGCGGCCGTGGAGGACGACGAAGGTCTCTTCCTTCTTCTGGTGGTATTGCTCCGGGTGGGTCTGGCCGGGGAGCATCACCAGCAGCTTCTTGCAGTATTCGCGATTGACCACGGTGACCATCGTCAGGCCGAACTCGTTGAAGCGCTCCAGCCCGTAGTGGTGGGAGATCTCCAGATCGGACTTGCCCGGTACGACCACGTTGCCGGCCTTGAGGAGCGCCTTCACGGCGGTGACGATCTCCAGCACCTGGCCGCGCAGCTGGGTTTCATCCACCTGGGCGTGGCGCACCGGCTGGCCGGCGGGGATGGCTTCCGTGGTGACGAAGCGGGCGTACTTGGACCACTCGTTGGCGGTGACCTGGCCGTCCACCGGCGGAAAGGCGAACTCGACCATGTCGGCGGCGATCACGCTGCCGGCGGGGATGTTGCGGGTGGTGAACACGCCCCGGCGTAGCGAGTGCAGGCTGGCCCGCTCGGCGGCGGAGGGCTGGTAGCGCTCGTGGCTGCCGCAGATGGCGCGGGCGCGGCGGCAGGCGCCCAGCCAGGCGCGGATCTGATCCGGGTTGGCCGAGTAGGCGTTGGCGGCGTATCTGTCGGTGGGCAGCACCACGTGCTTTTCGAACACGCTGGCGCCCTTGGCGAGCGCGAGGCCCACGGCGAAGGTGTTGTCCGGCGATTCGTGGGTGGAGTAGCCGACCCGCACGCCGGGGTAGCGGGCGCGCAGCAGCTCGATCTGATTGACCTGCAGGGCGTCGTCCGGCGTCGGGTATTCGGCCACGCAGTGCATCAGGGTTAGATCCTTGCCCCGGTGCAGGAAGAAGCTCGTCACGTTGTCGATTTCATCCAGCGTGGCGCCGGCGGTGGAGGCGATCACCGGCTTGTCGGCGGCGGCGATGCGCTCCAGCAGCGGCCAGTCGGTGAAGGAGCAGCTGGCGATCTTGATGGTGTGGATGCCGTGGGCTTCGATGCGCGTCACCGAGTTCTCGTCGAAGGGCGTGCACACGGTGATGAAGCCCTGGGCGTCCATCTCGGCCACCAGGGCGCGGAAGGCGTCGTCGGAGAGCCGGGTTTCCTCGAAGCGCTTGACGTACTTGATGTCGTCACGGCCGCGGGCGGAGGCGTGGATGAAGGTGTCCAGGTCGCGGTACTGGAGCTTGAAGGCGAAGTCGAAGTCGTCTTCAAAGCCGCGGCAGGCCTCGCGGATCGCGCGGATGGTGGCGATGCCGTGGGGCAGGTCGCCCATGTGGTTGTTGGCCATTTCATAGACCATCAGGGGCTTGGTCATAGGTCGACTCCGAGGAAGGTGCGGATGTGGCTGGCGGTGTAGTCGAGCTGGGCGCTGGTGAGCCCCGGCCACACGCCGATCCAGAAGGTGTCCCGCATGATGCGGTCGGCCACCGGCAGCTCGCCGACGACGCGGAAATTGCGCCCGGCCATCGAGGGCTGGCGGACGAGGTTGCCGGCAAACAGCAGGCGCGTGCCGATCTTGTGCTGGTCGAGGTATTGCAGCAGGTCGACGCGATTGACGCCGGCCTCGGGGCGCAGGGTTACGGGATAGCCGAACCACGACGGATCGCTGCCTGGCGTGGCTTCGGGCAGCACGAGGCAATCCCGCGCGTCGGCCAGCGCCTCGGTGAGCCACGCGAAGTTGCGCTTGCGGGCGGCGATGAAGCCGTCGAGCCGATCCAGCTGGGCCAGCCCGCAGGCGGCCTGCATGTCGGTGATCTTGAGGTTGTAGCCGATGTGGCTGTAGGTGTACTTGTGGTCGTAGCCCGGCGGCAGGCTGCCCAGCTGCCAGCCGAAGCGCTTGCCGCAGGTGTTGTCGCAGCCGGGCTTGCACCAGCAGTCACGGCCCCAGTCGCGGAAGGATTCGGCGATCTGGCGCAGGCTCGGGTCGCTGGTGAGCACCGCGCCGCCTTCGCCCATGGTGATGTGGTGGGCGGGGTAGAACGACAGGGTGGCCAGGTGCCCGAAGGTGCCGACCTTGCGGCCCTTCCAGGTGGAGCCGAGGGCGTCGCAGCAGTCTTCCACCAGCCACAGGCCGTGGGCCTCGCAGAAGGCGCAGACGGCGGAAAGATCAAAAGGGTTGCCCAGGGTGTGGGCGATCATCACCGCCTTGGTGCGCGGCGACAGCGCGGCTTCCAGCATCGTCACGTCGATGTTGTAGCCGGGCAGGGTGGCGTCGACGAACACCGGCACCGCGCCGTTCTGGATGATCGGATTGACGGTGGTGGGAAAGCCGGCGGCGACGGTGATGACCTCGTCGCCCGGGCGGATGGCCCGCTCGCCCAGCTTGGGCGAGGTGAGGGTGGAGAACGCCACCAGGTTGGCCGACGAGCCGGAGTTGACGGTGAGCGCGTAGGCGGTGCCGACGAACTCGGCGAGGCGCGCCTCGAAGGCGTCGTTGAAGCGGCCGGTGGTGAGCCAGGCGTCGAGGGCCGCGTCGATCATCGCGTCCTTCTCGGGGTCGCCGACCACCTTGCCGGAGGGTGGCACCGGGTCGATGCCGGGGCGCCAGTCGCGGGGCGCGGTGGCGGCGCGGGCGGGGCGGACGATGACTTCGAGTTCCTGCCCGGCGAGCTCGGGGTGGGCGGAGAGATCCAGCTGCAGGCTGCCGTCGGCGCCGGGGGTGAGGGTCTTGCGGATGAGGTTCATAGGGTTGGGCCTTGGCTCACGGAGTGCTTCCGAAGGCGGCGATTTCGTCGAGGGTGTAGCGGTGCATGTCGGCACCGTTTTGCCAGGCTTGATACCAGGCGAGGCTGCGCGCTACGGCTTCGTCGGCCCGCCAGTGGGGGCGCCAGCCCAGGCGGACGCGGGCCTTGGTGCAGTCGAGCTTGAGGGTGTGGGCTTCGTGCACCTGGGGCGTGGCGGCGATGGCCCAGTGGGCTGCCGGGCCCCAGCCTTCGGCGAGCTGCTTCACCACCCACGCGACGCTGCGGGCGTCGGTTTCGTCGGGGCCGAAGTTCCAGCCGTCGGCAAAGGCGGCGCCTTCGTCCACCAGGCGCTCGGCGAGCTGGAGATAGCCGGAGAGCGGTTCGAGCACGTGCTGCCAGGGGCGGATCGCGCCGGGGCTGCGCAGGGTGACGGGCTCGCCGGCCGTGAAGGCGGCGAGCACGTCGGGCACCAGCCGGCTGGGCGTCCAGTCGCCACCACCGATCACGTTGCCGGCGCGGGCGCTGGCGAGCGGAATGCCGGCCGCGGCGAGGAAGGAGCGCCGGTAGCTGGCGACGATCAGCTCGGTGCAGCCCTTGCTGGCGGAGTAGGGATCATGGCCGCCCATGGGGTCGGTCTCGCGGTAGCCCCAGAGCTGCTCGCGATTCTCGTAGCACTTGTCACTGCTGACCACCACGACGGCGCGGATGCCGGCCACGTGGCGGCAGGCTTCGAGCAGATGGACGGTGCCCATGGCGTTGGTGGCGAAGGTGTCCACCGGGGTTTCGTAGGACAGCGGCACCAGCGGCTGGGCGGCCAGGTGGAAGACCACGTCGGGGCGGGCGGCCTGCATGGCGGCGAGGAGCGCCGGGTAGTCGCGCACGTCGCCGATCGTGGAGTGCATGCCGCGGGCGACGGCGGCCACGTCGAAGAGGGCCGGGTCGGTGGCGGGGTCGAGGGCGAAGCCGTGCACCTCGGCGCCCATTTCCTGCAGCCACAAGGCCAGCCAGCCGCCCTTGAAGCCGGTGTGGCCGGTGACGAAAACCCGCCGGCCGCGCCAGAAGGCGGCGTTCACCAGGTTTTCCATGGCGCCTCGCCGCTCTGCCAGAGTTCCTCGAGGAGGGTTTTGTCGCGCAGGGTGTCCATCGGGCGCCAGAAGCCGGTGTGCTGGAAGGCGGCCAGCTGTTTTTTGGCGATGAGCTGGGCGAGCACCGGGCCTTCGAAAATCGTCTGGTCGCCTTCGTCGATGTAGTCGAGCACCTTGGGCGACAGCACGAAGAAGCCGCCGTTGATGAAGCCGCCGTCGCCCAGCGGCTTCTCGACGAAGGCGCTGACGCAGCCGCCGCTCTTGATCTTGAGGGCGCCGAAACGCCCCGGCGGCTGGACGGCGGCCACCGTGGCGAGCTTGCCGTGGGCCTTGTGGAATTCGATCTCGGCGCTGATGTCGATGTCGGCCACGCCGTCGCCGTAGGTGAAGCAGAAGGCGTCCTCGTCCTGCACGTACTGGCGCACCCGGGCGAGGCGGCCGCCGGTCTGGGTGCTGTCGCCGGTATCCACGAGGGTGACGCGCCAGGGTTCGGCGTGGCGCTCGTGGATT
>JAKLLO010000224.1 GCA_023150095.1 Zoogloea sp.
TCAGGCCTTGGTCCCTGATCATCTGGACGACTTGCAGCTTGAAGCTCGCATCGAACGCCCGGCGTTTCTGTTTCATCAAGTTCTCCTCTACGGGTGGATGATCCACCTATCGAGGTGTCCGAGGAAATTAGACCACTACAGTGCTCGGCAGGGGCGCTCATGGACGGTTCCAGATCGGTACGATCGACGGCCAGACGATACACGCTCTTGCTGTTTCCATGCGTGACGCTACGCCCAGCTTGTGTGTATCGACACCCTTGGCACGGGCACCGGGCCTGCCCGGGCGCGCGGCAGCGGCCGGCGGGCTCCGCCATTGAGCAATTACGGTCAGGACGAGGGGATGGCTTTCCGCCATCATGCGCGCCTGGAATGCAGGAGCAACGATGGACGAAACCCGGGCACAGGCCTATGCAGCGCGATTCGACAGGGTGCTGGCGTATATCGCCGCGAATCTGGACGAGGAGCTCTCGGTCGAGCGCCTGAGTCGGGTGGCGCATTTCTCCTGCTTCCATTTTCATCGGCAGTTTGCCGATTACATCGGCGTCAGCGTGATGCGCTACATCCTGCTGCTGCGTCTACGGCGGGCGAGCTATCGGCTCGTTTTCGACCGGGGCGCGCGGGTGATCGAGATTGCGCTGGAGGCTGGATTTGAAAACCCGGAATCGTTTTCGCGCGCGTTTCGCAACACGTTTGGCTGTACGCCGTCGCAGTTCCGGCGTGCGCCGGACTGGGTGGAGTGGCAGTCGCGTTTTCGGTTTCGTGTGCCTGAAAGGAGGCTGATTTTGAAAGTGGAGATCGTCGAATTTGCGCCGGTGCAGGTTGCTGCGCTGGAACATCGAGGGGCGGTGGAGCGGGTCAATGATTCGGTGGCGAAGTTCATCGCGTGGCGCCGGGAGTCGGGGCTGTCGCCCAAGGAGCGGAGCCGGACCTTCGGCATCGCCCACGACAATCCGGACACCACCGAGCCGGAACGCTTCCGCTTCGACGTGTGCGGCGAGGTGAGCGCGGAGGTGCCGCCCAACCCGCAGGGGGTGGTGACGAAGCAGATTCCGGGCGGGCGTTGCGCGCGGGTGCGCCATGTGGGCTCGCACGCGCGGATCGGCGAGAGCATCTATCCGCTCTATCGAGAGTGGCTACCGGGAAGCGGCGAGGAATTGCGGGATTTCCCGCTGTACTTTCACTACCTCAACCTTTTGCCAGACACGCCCGACAGCGAGCTGCTGACGGATATCTACCTGCCTTTGCGCTGAGGCAAAAAAAAGCGGCCCGAAGGCCGCCAAGCATCGTTGCAACAGGGATCTGTACTGTTTTACTTCTTGCGCGCCGGGGGCACGTCGGTGCAGCTGCCGTGGGCAACTTCGGCCGCCATGCCGACGGTTTCGCCGAGGGTCGGGTGCGGGTGGATGGTCTTGCCGATATCCACGGCATCCGCGCCCATCTCGATGGCCAGGCACACTTCGCCGATCATGTCGCCGGCCGACGGGCCGACGATGGTGCCGCCGATCACCCGGTGGGTCTCGGCGTCGAAGATCAGCTTGGTGAAGCCGTAGTCGGCACCGTTGGCGATCGCGCGGCCGCTGGCGGCCCACGGGAACTTGGCGGTTTCCACCTTCTTGCCCTCGGCCTTGGCCTGGGCTTCGGTGTAGCCGACCCATGCCACTTCCGGATGGGTGTAGGCCACGCCCGGGATCACGGTGGCGTCGAAGGCGGCCTTGTGGCCGGCCGCGACTTCGGCCGCCACGTGGGCCTCATGCACCGCCTTGTGGGCGAGCATCGGCTGGCCGACCACGTCGCCGATGGCGAAGATGTTGGGCACGTTGGTGCGCATCTGGGCATCGACCGGGATGAAGCCGCGATCGGTGACGATCACGCCCGCCTTCTCGGCGCCGATCTTCTTGCCGTTGGGCGCGCGGCCCGCCGACTGCAGGATCATGTCGTACTTGACCGGCTCGGTCGGGGCGCCTTCGCCCTCGAAGGTGACGTACAGGCCGTCTTCCTTCGCGTCGACTGCGACCGTCTTGGTCTTCAGCATGATCTTGTCGAAGCGGCTGGCGTTCTGCTTCTCCCACACCTTCACGGCGTCGCGGTCCGGGCCTTGCATCAGGCCGTCCATCATTTCCACCACGTCGACGCGGGCGCCGAGGGTGGAATAGACGGTGGCCATCTCGAGGCCGATGATGCCGCCGCCGATGACCAGCAGCTTGCCCGGCACGAAGCGCAGCTCGAGCGCGCCGGTGGAGTCGACGATGCGCGGGTCGCGCGGGATGAAGGGCAGATGCACCGCGGCGCTACCAGCGGCGATGATGCACTGCTTGAACTTGACGACTTTCTTGGCGCCGGTCTTGTCCTGGCTGGTGCCGGTGGTTTCCTCGACTTCGATGTGGTTCGGGTCGAGGAAGTGGCCGTAGCCGCGGATGATGTCCACCTTGCGGCCCTTGGCCATGCCGGCCAGGCCACCGGTGAGCTTGCCGACGACCTTCTCCTTGTGGGCGCGCAGGGCGTCCACATCGACGCTCGGCTTGGCGAAGCTGACGCCGGCGACGGAGGCGTGTTCGGCCTCCTCGATGACGGCAGCCACGTGCAGCAGGGCCTTGGACGGGATGCAGCCCACGTTCAGGCACACGCCGCCGAGGGTGGCGTAGCGCTCGATGATGGCGGTCTTCAGGCCGAGGTCGGCGGCGCGGAAGGCGGCGGAGTAGCCACCGGGGCCCGCGCCCAGCACGACCATGTCGTACTCGACATCGGCGCTGCCGCTGTGGGCGGCGGCGGCCGGCGCGGCCACCGGCGCCGCGGCAGGTGCCGCAGCCGGGGCGGCCGCAGCGGCCGGAGCGGGGCTGGCGCCCGCGCCCTCGGTTTCGACGACGATCAGCACCTTGCCTTCGCCAACGCGGTCACCCAGGGCAACCTTGACCTCCTTGATGACGCCGGCGGCCGAGGACGGCACGTCCATCGTCGCCTTGTCGGATTCGAGCGTGGCGATGGCGTCGTCCACCTTGATGGTGTCGCCAACCTTCACGAACAGCTCGATGACGGGCACGTCGGAAAAATCGCCGATGTCCGGAACCTTGACTTCTACGAGGCTCATGGCGATCTCCTTAGAGCATGACCCGACGGAAGTCGGCCAGCAGTTGAGCGAGGTACACGTTGAAGCGGGTGGCCAGCGCGCCGTCGATCACGCGGTGATCGGCAGTCAGCGACATGGGCAGGGTCAGGCGCGGCACGAACTGCTTGCCGTCCCACACCGGCTTTATCACCGACTTGTTGACGCCCAGGATGGCAACCTCCGGCGCATTGACGATCGGCGCGAAGTAGGTGCCGCCGATGCCGCCAAGGCTGGAGATGGTGAAGCACGCGCCGGACATGTCGGCCGGCTTCAGCTTGCCGTCACGGGCGAGCTTGGCCAGGCTGCCGGTTTCGGCGGCGATCTCGAACACGCTCTTCTTGTCGGCGTCCTTCACCACCGGCACGACGAGGCCGTTGGGGGTGTCGGCCGCGAAGGCGATGTTGAAGTACTTCTTGTAGACCAGGTTGTCGCCGTCGAGACTGGTGTTGAACTCGGGGAACTCCTGCAGGGCGCGCACCGAAGCCTTGATGATGAAGGCGAGCATGGTGAGCTTCTTGCCGGACTTGTCGTACTCCTTGTTCATCTGGACGCGGAAGGCTTCCAGATCGGTGATGTCGGCGTCTTCGTGGTACGTGACGGCCGGGATCATCGCCCAGTTGCGGGCCAGGTTCTGGCCGGAGATCTTCTTGATGCGCGACAGCGGCTTGACCTCGACTTCGCCAAACTTGGAGAAGTCCACCTTCGGCCACGGCAGCAGGTCGAGCCCGCCACCCAGGCTGCCGACGGCAGCGGCGGCGACGGTCTTGCCCGGAACGACGCCGGTGCTCATGGCGCCCTTCACGAAGGCGGTGACGTCCGCCTGGATGATGCGGTTCTTCGGGCCGGTGGCCTTGACCTGGGCGAGATCGACGCCCAGCTCGCGGGCAAAGGCACGCACCGACGGGCTGGCGTGCACCTTGCCGCCGAGGGTGACGGCGGACGGCGCGGCGGCAGCGGCCGGGGCGGCGGCAACCACCGGGGCCACGGCAGCCGGAGCGCCATCGGCGAGCGGGGTGGTCGGGCCGGAGGCGGCGGGTGCGGGGGCGGCCGCAGCCGGGGCAGGCGCAGCGGCGCCGGCACCAGTTTCAACCTTGATCAGCACCGCGCCTTCGGACACCTTGCTGCCCAGTTGGACGAGCACTTCCTTCACCACGCCGGTGGCGGAGGAGGGCACGTCCATCGTGGCCTTGTCGGATTCGAGGGTGGCGATGGCGTCTTCCGCCTTGATGGTGTCGCCGACTTTCACGAACAGCTCGATCACCGGCACCTCGGAGAAGTCACCGATGTCCGGCACCTTCACCTCGACGATGCCACCGCCAGCGGCGGGGGCAGCAGCCACGGGCGCCGGGGCGGCCGGTGCAGCAGCGGGGGCCGGAGCCGGGGCCGCAGCAGCCGGGGCGGGCGCCGCGGCAGCCGCGCCGGCGGCTTCGACCTTGATCAGCACGGTGCCTTCCGCAACCTTGTCGCCAAGGCTGACCAGCACTTCCTTGACGATGCCGGCGGCGCTGGACGGGACGTCCATCGTGGCCTTGTCGGATTCCAGGGTGGCGATGGCGTCGTCCACCTTGATGGTGTCACCGACCTTGACGAACAGTTCGATCACCGGAACCTGGTCGAAATCGCCAATGTCCGGAACCTTTACTTCGATGAGTTGGCTCATGTTTGCGCTCCTCTCGATCAGACGGACATGGGGTTCGGCTTGGACGGGTCAAGGTTGTACTTGACCAGCGCAGCGGCGACCTTGTCGCGATCGATCCTGCCTTCGTCGGCCAGCGCCTTGAGGGCGGCCAGGGTGACCCAGTGGCGATCCACTTCAAAGAAGTGACGCAGCTTCTCGCGGGTGTCGGAACGGCCGAAACCGTCGGTGCCCAGCGTGACGTAGCTGTTCTTGACGAACGGACGGATCTGCTCGGCGAAGAGCTTGATGTAGTCGGTGGCGGCGATCACCGGGCCGACGGCGCCTTCGAGCTTCTGCTCGACGTGGCTCTTCTTCGGGGCTTCGAGCGGGTGCAGCAGGTTCCAGCGGGCGGTG
>JAKLLO010000225.1 GCA_023150095.1 Zoogloea sp.
CCGGGCCTCGTCGCCATCGCCGCCGAAGAGTTCCAGAAGGTGCTCGGCGACAAGCCCAACCAGTGGGAAAAGCAGGTTGAAGGCAAGTTCGGCCCCGAGCAGTGGCTGGACTTCCGCCCGACCACCCCGATCACCGAAGCGGGCCTGCGCAACAACATCAACGTCGGCATCCACTACCTCGGCTCCTGGCTCGCCGGCAACGGCTGCGTGCCCATCCACAACCTGATGGAAGATGCGGCCACCGCCGAAATCTCCCGCTCCCAGGTGTGGCAGTGGGTTGTCAGCCCGAAGGGCATCCTGGACGACGGCCGCAAGGTCACCGTCGAGATGGTCCGCCCGATGATCGCCGAGGAACTCGCCAAGGTGAAGGCCACCGTCACCGCCCAGGGCGAGGACACCGCCAGCTACGACCAGGCCGCGGTCATCTTCGACAAGATGTCCCTGACCCCGGAATACCCGGAGTTCCTGACCCTTCCGCTGTACGAAGCGATGGAATGATCGGCCGGCAAGCAGCCTGCTGAATCAGACGGCGCCTGGGGAAACCCGGCGCCGTTTTTTTAATCCGTCGCGGCCCCGACATCTCGCAGAAATCGGTACTGCATAAACAGAGCCGCATCACACTTCAGGATTCGGCATGCCATACAGTTCGTTAAAACGCCAGGAAGCACATCATTACCTGATCTTCGATTTCGGAAAAAACCGTGAGAATTTCCACAAAATACCGTCGAAATTTTTTACAGTTTTTTATAGAGCCAGATTTCATGCCAGATATTTTCGTTTGTTTGCATAAACTTACAAAATTGGCATGAACAATGCTTACGGCCAGGCGTTTTCTCATCCTCCGGACTCAACGCCATGAAAGCCGCCCAGAACAAGATCATCGGCGCAGCACTTCTCTGCCTTGCCCTGCCCCTGACGGCCCAGGCCACGGCAACCCTCCAGAACGATTACATTCTGGCCGGCGTCAGCGACTACGGCACCCTCGGCTCGAACAAGACAGTCTCTCCGGGCATCCTGTTCGACCCGACCGGCTCCAGCATCTACGGCATCAACGATTTCCTGGCGCCGGGCACCCCGTTCGAAGGCTTCTACATCACGTCCTCGGCGGGCAACTACCAGAGCAACAACACCGGGCTCGGCTCGAACTCCTTCGTCGGCTTCACCATCGACCAGATCTCCTCCACGGTCGTGAGCGCCAGCGCCAGCTCCCTCGACGGCGCGCTGGGCGTGAGCAACCTGTACTCGCTCACCACCATCGGCGGCCGCTCGGTGATCGAGATCACCACCACGCTGACCAACAACACCGCCAGCGTCCTCGGCAGCCTGAACTTCCTGCGCACCCTCGACCCCGATCCTGACGTCAACGCCTACAAGGTCTACGACACCACCAACGTCACCCTGTCCGACGACCAGGCCTGCGCCACCGGTGCCCGCACTGGCCAGACGATCTGCGCCTTCACCGCCGCAACCTACCGCCACAAGGCCGGCGTCAGCGCCAGTTGGGCCACCAACCCCGCCACCTACCTGGCCGGCACCCACGGGGGCGACGGCGACTTCACGATCGGCATCGGCTTCGACCTGGGCAGTCTGGCCGCCGGCGACAGCCTGACGCTCACCTACGGCTACGCCCTCGGCGAGACCCTCGACATCGCCTCCGGCGGCGGCACGGGCGGCGGCGCCATCCCCGAACCCAGCTCGCCCCTGCTGATCGCGACCGGCCTGCTGGGGCTCGCTGCCATCCGCCGCTTCAAGCGCAAGCAGCGCTGAGCACTGCCGGGCCCGGATTTCCGGGGTACGCGCCAAAAAAACGGCACCCACTTGGGTGCCGTCTTCACTTTCGGGGCCGGATCACCGAGCGTGCCGTCGCGCCATCAACCGTCCGCCAGCGCCTCCACCTTGGCCACATCGACACCCGTGAGGCGCACCCGCTTGGTTCGGGACGTCTCTCCGCTCACCAGCTCGACTGCCGATTTGGGCACGCCGCAGGTCTTGGCCAGAAACGCGATGAGCGCCGCGTTGGCCTTGCCATCCACGGGTGGCGCGGCCAGGCGGATCTTCAGCGCCTCACCGTGCAGGCCGGCGATCTCGGTTTTCTTGGCGCCGGGCTGGATGTGGAGGCTCAGGACGAGACTGCCATCCGCCGCCCGGTTGAGCCAGTCCATGCCTCAGGCCAGCCCGAGGAGCATGTACTTGCCCATCGCCAGCGCGTTCTGGGCCAGCTGCAGGAGCAGCAGCAGCGCGATGGGGCTCAGATCGACCCCACCAATGGGCGGGATGATGCGGCGGAAGGGACGCAGGAAGGGCTCGGCCAGGGCGTAGATCACCCCCGCCAGCGGCGCGTGGGGATTGACCCACGAGAAGATCGCCGACATCAGCACCACGCTCATCAGCAGATACAGCGCGACCTTCACCGTCTCGAGCAGGCCCACGCCCCACATCGCCACCAGCAGCCCAACGGGATCGGCGCCCTCGATGGCGCCGCGTACCGTCAGGGCAATGAACACCACCAGCACCTGCACCACCCAGGCCGGCAGCAGGCTCGCCAGATCAAGCCCCTTCAGCCCGGGGATGAAGCGGCGCAGGGGAATCACCAGCCAGTCGGTGGTGGCCACCACGAACTGGCCGATCGGGTTGCGGAAAGAGATGCGCTGCCACTGCATCACGAAGCGCGCCAGGAGCACGCCGGAGAGCAAACCACCCAGCGTATCGATGAGCGTGAGGAGAAGGCTGCCGAGCATGGCGATCCTCCTCAGTCGCGGCCGAACTGGTCGCCCAGCTCACGCCCGCGGGCTTCGGCGGCCTTCACCGCACGCTCGACGATGGCCGGGAGACCATCCGCCGCAAAGGACTTGAGCGCTGCCTCGGTGGTGCCACCCTTGGAGGTGACCCGCTCGCGCAGCACGCCCGGCGATTCGTCGCTGCCGGCAGCCAGCTTGGCCGCGCCGAGCACGGTGTCGATGGCCAGCTTTCGGGCGGTGGCTGCGTCGAAGCCGATTGCCTCGCCGGACGCCTGCAGGCACTCGATGAAGTGGAAGACGTAGGCCGGCCCGCTGCCGGAAATCGCCGTCACGCCGTCGATCTGCACCTCATCCAGCACCCACACCGTGCTGCCGACTGCCGCCAGCACCTGCTCGGCCGCCGCACGCCCCGCCGTATCGACCGAAGCATCGGCGAACAGGCCGGTGATGCCCGCGCCGATCAGCGCCGGCGTGTTGGGCATCGCGCGCACCAGCTTGCGGTAATCGCCCAGCCAGCGGCCGATATCCGCCAGCCGCAGCCCGGCGGCGATGCTCACGACCACCTGGCTCGACAGCCGGCCGGCGATCGGCGCGACCGCCGCCTTGAGCTGCTGGGGCTTGACCGCCAGCACCAGCACGTCGCAGGCCAGCGCCTGGTCGTCGAGGGCGTCGATCGCCCGCACGCCGAACTGCCCGGCGAGCTTGTCTCGCCCTTCGGCGGTCAGTTCGACCACCTGCACGCCTGCCGCGTCAAAACCCTGCTTGACCAGTCCGCCGATCAGGGCCGCCGCCATGTTGCCGCCGCCCAGGAAGGTGATTTTCATCGTGTCAGTTCCACCAATTTGGTTTGAAAACGCCCGGCAAGCTGCGCCGCCGGGTGGGGTGAATCGGTTTGCGCTCAGTTAGCGTAATTGCGCGATCCGAAGATCGCGGTGCCGACGCGGACCATCGTCGAACCTTCGGCGATCGCCGCTTCCAGGTCGTCGGACATGCCCATCGACAAGGTATCGAGCTCGAGCCCGTCGGCCCGTAGCTGCTCCATCAACTGCCGCAGCATCGCAAAGCGCGACCGCTGCAGGGCCACGTCGGACGTGGGTTCGGGGATCGTCATCAGCCCGCGCAACTTGAGGCGCGGCAACGCCGCCACCGCCCGCGCCAGATCGGGCAACTCAGCCGGCGAGACACCGCTCTTGCTGGCCTCGCCGCTCACATTGACCTGGATGCACACCTGCAGCGGCGGCAGGAACACATCGCGCTGCTCCGACAGCCGCTGCGCGATCTTCAGCCGGTCGATGGAATGCACCCACGCGAAACTGTTTGCCACCGGCCGCGTCTTGTTGCTCTGCAGCGGCCCGATGAAATGCCATTCGAGGTCCAGATCGGCCAGCGCTTCGACCTTGGCGACGCCTTCCTGCACGTAGTTCTCGCCAAAAGCCCGCTGGCCGGCAGCGGCCGCCTCGCGCACGGATTCCGCCGGCCACGTCTTGCTGACGGCCAGCAGGCGAATGCCCACGGGATCGCGCCCGGCATCGGAAGCCGCCCGGGCAATGCGGGTGACAAGGTTTTGGAGGCGGCCGGAAAGGCCTGACATATAATTGCTCAACGCTTAATTTCGGGCTGAAAGGGCCGTTGAGTATAGCATTGGCCCTTGAGCCGAAATCCGGCCGAGGGCCTGCCCGCAAGCGCCGCCCGCCCACACCTCCAGCCACGAGTCTCCACGATGGACATCACCGAACTGCTCGCTTTCACCGTCAAGAACAAGGCGTCCGACCTGCACATTTCCGCAGGCCTGCCGCCAATGATCCGGGTTCACGGCGACGTGCGGCGCATCAACCTGCCCGCCCTGGCCCACAAGGACGTGCACGGCATGGTGTACGACATCATGAACGACCAGCAGCGCAAGCAGTACGAAGAATTCCTCGAAACCGACTTCTCCTTCGAAATCCCCAACCTGGCGCGGTTCCGGGTCAATGCCTTCAACCAGAACCGCGGCGCGGCGGCGGTGTTCCGGGTCATTCCGTCCAAGGTGCTGACCCTCGACGAGCTCAACTGCCCGAAGATCTTCAAGGAAATCTCCAACCAGCCGCGGGGCATCGTGCTGGTCACCGGCCCGACCGGCTCGGGCAAGTCCACCACGCTCGCGGCGATGGTCGACTACGTGAACGAGAACGAATACGGCCACATCCTCACGGTTGAAGACCCGATCGAATTCGTCCATGAATCCAAGCGCTGCCTGATCAACCAGCGGGAAGTCGCCCGCGATACCCAGTCGTTCAACGCGGCCCTGCGCTCGGCCCTGCGTGAAGACCCGGACGTGATCCTGGTGGGCGAAATGCGCGACCTCGAAACCATCCGCCTCGCCCTCACCGCCGCCGAAACGGGCCACCTGGTCCGCGCGATGATGTCCGAATCCCTGCGCGCGGTGATCTCCCAGACGCTCCTCAAGACCAAGGACGGCGCCGGCCGCGTGGCCGCCCACGAGATCATGATCGGCACCCCGGCCATCCGCAACCTGATCCGCGAGAACAAGGTCGCCCAGATGTACTCGGCGATCCAGACCGGCCAGAGCGTCGGCATGCAGACCCTTGACCAGTGCCTCGCCGATCTCGTCCGCCGCAACATCGTCTCCGGCGCCGAAGCCCGCCTGCGCGCCGCCAACAAGGACAGCTTCCCGGTCTGAGCACCGCCGGCCCCAAATTCGACCCCGCCGGCTACGGCCGGCCGCAACAGGAATCCACCATGGAACGCGATCAGGCACTCAAGTTCATGCATGACCTCCTGCGGCTCATGCTGCAGAAAAATGGCTCCGATCTCTTCATCACCGCCAACTTTCCGCCTGCCATCAAGATCGACGGCAAGATCGTCCCCCAGTCGAACCAGCAGCTCACCCACACCCACACGGCCGAGCTGGCGCGGGTGGTGATGAACGACCGCCAGGCAGCGGAATTCGAAGCCACCAAGGAATGCAACTTCGCGATCTCGCCGCCGGGGATTGGCCGCTTCCGGGCCAACGCCTTCATCCAGCAAGGTCAGGTCGGCCTGATCCTGCGGACCATCCCGCAAAAGATCCCCACCTTCGACGAACTCGGCCTGCCGCCGGTGCTCAAGGACATCGCCATGTCCAAGCGCGGCCTGGTGATCTTCGTCGGCGGCACCGGCACCGGCAAGACCACCTCGCTGGCCGCGATGGTGGATTACCGCAACGAGAAGAGCTTCGGCCACATCATCACGGTCGAAGACCCGATCGAGTTCGTGCACACCCACAAGAACTGCATCGTCACCCAGCGCGAAGTGGGCATCGACACCGACTCGTGGGAACCGGCCCTCAAGAACACCCTGCGCCAGGCGCCTGACGTGATCCTGATGGGCGAGATCCGCGACCGCGAGACGATGGACTACGCCATCGCCTTCGCCGAAACCGGCCACCTGTGCCTCGCCACCCTGCACGCCAACAGCGCCAACCAGGCCATCGACCGGATCGTCAACTTCTTCCCCGAAGAGCGCCGCCACCAGCTGCTGATGGATCTGTCGCTCAACCTGCGGGCGCTGATCTCCCAGCGCCTCCTGCCCATGTGCGACCGCAAGGGCCGGGTGCCGGCGGTAGAGGTGATGCTCAACTCGCCGCTCATCTCCGACCTGATCTTCAAGGGCGAGATCCCGGGCATCAAGGAAGTGATGAAGCGCTCCAGCGACCTGGGCATGCAGACCTTCGACCAGAGCCTCTTCGATCTCTACGAGCGCAACCTCATCACCTACGAAGACGCCCTGCGCAACGCCGATTCGATGAACGACCTGCGCCTGCAGATCAAGCTCAAGAGCAAGCGCGGCGACCGCGACGTGCTCTCAGGCATCCAGAACCTGGACATTGTTTGAAGCGGTGAGGAGCGATGAGAGAGGAGTGAGGCGGCCTTGCTGATCGTTCGTGCGCTGGCGGTCGTCAGCGCACATTAATCAATAGCGGCCGCCTGACTCCTTACTCCTCCCCGCCCTTGGGCTTGCGTGCCGAGCCCGCCACCATCAGATATTCAAACAGCCGGCACTCGATG
>JAKLLO010000226.1 GCA_023150095.1 Zoogloea sp.
AATTGTGTAACGGTTGTCTGTCCCATCTTGAGCCTCCGGGTATTACTCGAACCAGTGCGCGCGCGCCTTGGTGATCAGATTCTTGGCCCGCTCTTCGTCCAGCCCCGACATTTCCATCAGTTCGTCCACCGCTAGATCGGCCAGTTCGTCACGGGTATGAACGCCGCCCTGGGCCAGCTTGGCGGCCAGGGGCTTGTCCATGCCTTCGAGGTCCAGAAGGTCCTCGGCGACGGTTTCCAGCTGTTCTTCGGTGACGATGGCTTCGGTGAGGAGCACGTTGCGGGCGCGATTGCGCAGCTCGTTCACCGTTTCTTCGTCGAAGGATTCGATTTCCAGCATTTCAGCCAGCGGCACATAGGCGATTTCCTCGAGGGACGAGAAACCCTCGTCGATCAGGATGTCCGCCACTTCCTCGTCCACATCCAGCTTGGAGATGAACAGTTCGCGTACCGTATTGTGTTCCGCCTGGGACTTGCGCTCCGACTCGGCTTCGGTCATCAGGTTGATGGTCCAGCCGGTGAGTTCGGAGGCGAGCTTCACGTTCTGGCCGTTACGGCCGATCGCGATTGCCAGGTTGTTCTCGTCCACCACCACATCCATGGCGTGCGCTTCCTCGTCGACGACGATGGAAGACACTTCGGCCGGCTGCAGCGCGCCGATCACGAACTGGGCCGCTTCGGGCGACCACAGCACGATGTCGATGTTCTCGCCGCCGATCTCGTTGCGCACCGCAGTGACGCGGGAGCCACGCAGGCCGACGCAGGTGCCGATCGGGTCGATGCGCGGATCGTTGGACTTCACGCCGATCTTGGCGCGCAGGCCGGGATCCCGGGCGCAGGCCTTGATCTCGAGGAGACCGTCGTCGATCTCGGGCACTTCCAGTTCGAACAGACGAATGACGAATTCCGGCGCGGTGCGCGAGAGGATCAGCTGCGGGCCGCGGGCGCCGCGATCGATGCGCAGCAGGTAGGCCTTGACACGATCGCCCACGCGCAGGTTTTCCTTCGGGATCATCTGGTCGCGGGGCAGCACGGCTTCGAGGCGACCCACTTCGATGATCGCGTTGCCACGCTCCATGCGCTTGATGGAGCCGGAGATGATGAACTCCTTGCGCTCCAGGAAGTCATTGAGGATCTGCTCGCGCTCGGCGTCGCGGACCTTCTGGAGGATGACCTGCTTGGCAGCCTGGGCACCAATGCGGCCGAAGTCGATGGGCTCGAGGCCTTCCTCGACGTAGTCGCCCACCTGGATCTCCGGGTATTCTTCGCGAGCGTCGATCAGGCCCATCTGGGCTTCGTCGTTCTCCACATCCTCGTCGGGCAGCACCTGCCAGCGACGGAAGGATTCGTAATCGCCGGTTTCCCGGTCGATGGAGACGCGCACATCGGCGTCGTCGTTGATGCGCTTCTTGGTTGCCTGGGCGAGAGCGGACTCGAGCGCCGAGAAGACGATCTCCTTGGAGACGTTCTTCTCACGGGCAAGTGCATCAACCAACAGCAAAATTTCGCGGCTCATACCTGCAAACCTCCAAATTCCTTAAAACCTGGGCACCAGGCGGGCCTTTTCGATATCTTCAAACGGGATCGCCATTGATCCCTTTTCCGTTTCCAGGGTGACGACGCCATCTTTCAGGCCCTGCAGCACCCCGGCAAAATTACGCTGATTGGAAATGGGCATGGCGAGACGGACCTGCACCTCCTGACCGGCGAAGCGCTCGAAATCGGCCGGCTTCTTGAGGGCCCGATCCAGACCGGGCGACGACACCTCAAGGCGGTCGTATTCGACATTCTCGACTTCGAAGATCCGGGTCAGCTGATTGCTCACCGTGGCACAATCATCCACGGTGATGCCGTTCGGCGAGTCGATGAACACCCGCATCAGCCGGCCACGGGGAGAGGTCTCAAAATCGACCAGCTCATAGCCAAGACCTTCAGCGGTCTGCTCGATCAGTTTCAGCAGCTCCATGCCCACACATTCCTAAACCACAAATAAAAAATGGGCGAAACGCCCATCCCTGTTAATTCGACCGGATGTCGGCTCTTGCGAACCGATTCGGTTCCTTCGAACCGATAAAACGTGCTAAGTATAGCAGCCCGCCGAGGCGGGCGCAATTTTCACCCTCAAAACACGTCTGGCACTAGCCGGGACGGCGTGCCGGCCTTGCGGGCTTGCGGCCCTTTCCAGGCTGCCCGACCGGCTTGGGAAGGCCGGCGAGGGCACATACATCCTCAACCGCCATGTCTTCCCACATCCCGCGCTTGAGGCGCGACGGCAGCACCACCGGCCCGTAGCGCACGCGCATCAGGCGGCTCACGGTGAGGCCCATCGCCTCGAACATCCGGCGGACTTCCCGGTTGCGGCCCTCCGACAGGGTGACCCGATACCAGTGGTTGGCGCCTTCGCCACCCGCGTCGAGCAGGGTGTTGAACTTGGCGGGGCCGTCTTCCAGTTCGATGCCGGCCAGCAGCGCCTGCTTCTGCACGTCGTCGAGCTCGCCCAGCAGGCGCACGGCGTATTCCCGGTCGAGCTCATAGCGCGGGTGCATCAGCTTGTTGGCGAGGTCGCCGTCATTGACGAACAGCAGCAGGCCGGACGTATTGAAGTCGAGCCGCCCCACCGCGATCCAGCGCCCCTTGCGCAGATTGGGCAGGCGGTCGAACACCGTCGGACGGCCTTCGGGGTCGTCGCGGGAGACGATCTCCCCTTCCGGCTTGTGATACAGCACGACCCGCGGGATGCGCGGCGCGAAGCGCAGCGGCATCAGCTTGCCATTGACCCGCACCCGGTCTCCGGGGCCAACCTTCTGGCCCACGTCGGCGGGTTCGCCATTGACCGAGATGCGACCGGCGACGATCCACTCCTCGATCTCACGGCGCGAGCCGATGCCGGCCGCGGCGAGCACCTTGTGCAGGCGCTGGGGCTCGGTGTAGGTGGTGTCCTGGGGCTTCTTGCGGCGCTCGCCCTCGGCGGACGGCGGCAGTTCGTTGCTGACCAGCGGATAGCTGTCGTCGCCACCGCCGAAGCCCACGTTGCCCTGACGCTTCGCGCGCCAGTTGCCGCGACCCACGCCCAGATCGGACAGGCCGATCGCCGAGGCGTTGCTCTTGGGCTGACGGAAGCCGTCGTCACGCTCGGTGCGGGGTGCGCGATTGCCGTCGCCCTCGGGCCGACCACGGCCACGGCGTCCGCCCTGGGGCTGACCCGCTGCGGCGCCCTGGGGGCGCGGGCCACTGGCGCCGGGGCGGACAGGGCCGCCGGGCTTGCCGGTCTTAGCCCTGAACGGCTTGTTCTTCGGTTTTTGGGAGGTCGACAAGATCCATGATCCTCAAGAAGTCGATTTTTTGTGAAGTACATCGAGGTACATACAAGCCGCCTAAAGCGGAACAATCACAAAAAATCATGGTGTTACTTATAAATCGGCGCCCGCTTAACATCCAGAATGGTACATTGAAGCAATCGAAACGCGCGTACACGGCGCGTACACCGACGAAATTCCAGGGCCCAAACGGTGACCGCCATCAACGAATCATCAACTGACAACCGGGCACAGCCTTCGCGAGTGCGGCTCACGCTGGATCGCATCCGTCGCTTCACCTGCCCGCCGGACAAGCCCCAAGCCTTCCTCCGGGATCTGATCGCACCAGGGCTTGGCATCCGCGCAACGGCCGGCTCCAAGTCCTACATCTTCCAGTCCAAGCTGAAGGACGGCCGGACGGTGCGTATCACCATCGGCGACTGGCACACGCTGGACATTGACCAGGCGCGGGAAGCCGCACGACAACTTCAGGTGATTGTGGATCAGGGGAAAGACCCCCGTCAGGAGAAGCGAAAGCAGACCGCCGAGGCCGTCGCACAGCTCGAACGGAACCGCCTGACACAGGCGCCCGCACTCGAAGCGTGGGCGCATTATATCCATGCGCGCCGCCACCATTGGGGAGAAGCGCACATTGCCTGCCATGAGGACGCCGCCAAGCCCGGCGGCGAGCCCCGCCCGCGCGGCCAGAAGGGCCTCACACAGCCCGGCATTCTGCGCACATTGCTGGAGCAGCCCCTAAGCCAACTCCGAGCGCCCACCATCGAGGCCTGGCTTAAGGCAGAGGCCGCTGTGCGCCCCACCCGCGTCCGGCTGGCCTACAGCATCCTGCGCGCGTTTCTCAACTGGTGCGCCGAGACGGACGAATACCGCGACCAGGTCGACCCCACCGCCTGCACCACCAAGGCTGTGCAGCAAGAGCTGCCGAAGAAGAAGGCCAGGAAGGACGCGCTACTACGGGAGCAACTCGCAGCGTGGTTTCAGGAGGTGCAGAGCCTGCACAGCCCCGTGGTGTCGGCCTACCTGCAGGGCGTCCTGCTGACCGGTGCCCGCCCTGGAGAACTGTGCATCCTGAAGTGGGATGACGTGGACTTCCAGTGGAACAGCCTGACCCTGCGCGATAAGGTCGAAGGGGATAGGACGATACCCCTCACGCCCTACTTCGCTGCCCTGCTGCGCAACCTGAAGGCCAGGAACGAGACACCGCCCCGGCAGCCCACCCGACTGAAGAAAGGCCACAAGGAAGAGGCCGCCGCCGCGCCGTGGAAGCCCTCCCCCTGGGTGTTCAGCAGCTCGCAATCTGCAACCGGCTGGCTGCAGGATCCGAGCAACCAACACAAGCAGGCCTGCCGCCGGGCCGGGATCGAACACCTCACGCTGCACGGCCTGCGCCGCAGCTTTGGCTCCCTGGCCGAATGGACCGAAACCCCGGCCGGCGTGGTAGCACAGATCATGGGGCACAAGCCCAGCGCCACCGCCGAGAAGCATTACCGGGTTCGGCCGCTCGACCTGCTGCGCATGTGGCACAGCAAGATCGAGGCGTGGATGCTGGAACAGGCCAGGCTTGAACAATCGGCAGGCTCGCAAGCGCCAGCCCCCCGGGCGGTGGCCTGAACCGTCCCAATGGATTACACTCTAAACGATGCTCACCGTTGCCGAACTCTCCGAGTACATGCGCACCGCCGACAAGCTACTCAGCGCTGCTGAGCGGCAGGACGTTATCCGCTACCTGGCAGAGAACCCCAAAGCCGGCGACCTCATGGAAGGCACGGGGGGCGTGCGCAAACTGCGCTGGGGGCGAG
>JAKLLO010000227.1 GCA_023150095.1 Zoogloea sp.
CTAGTCGGGATTTGATTCACTGCACAATCGGACGCGGCGAAGCCTCATCCGGCCGCCGCTGCACCGTTCGTTATTTTGCACCGGGATCAGTCTTTTTTGCTGTTCACCGTTGCGTCGACCTGGCCGACGTGGAATTCGACCCGGATACGCGAACCGGGTTCAAGGCTCGCCGCGTCCCGCACGATTCCGCCGTCGGCGTCGCGGGTGATGCTGTAGCCGCGCGCCAGCACGCCCCGCGGGTCGAGGTGGGCGAGGTGCTGGCCGAGGGCGTCGAGGCGGCCCTGCTGGCGCTGGATGAGGCTGCGTCCGGCGCGCTCCAGCCGGGCCGCGAGGGTGTCGACGGTGCGCTTGCGGGCGGCCAGATCGGGCCGGCGGGCCGCAAGGCGCAGGCCCAGGGTCGTGATCCGTGACTGGCTGGTGGCCAGCTGGCGCTGGGCGCGGGCCTGCAGGCGCTGCTCGAGGTTGCCCAGGCGCAGGCGGGCCTGCTCGATACGCTGGCGCGGGTGGGTGAGCCGCGCGGCGGCCCGGTCGAGGCGCTGGGCGGCGCTCTCGAAACGGCGCTGCATGCCGCGGGACAGGCGCATCGACAGGCGCTCCAGGTGATCCCGCAGATCCACGAAGCCGGCGCTGGTGATCTCGGCGGCGGCGGTGGGCGTGGCGGCGCGCAGGTCGGCGGCGAAGTCGGCGATGCTCACGTCGGTTTCGTGGCCCACGCCCACCACCACCGGCAGCGGGCAGGCGCGGATTGCCCGGGCCACGGCTTCGTCGTTGAAGGCGGCGAGGTCTTCTAGGCTGCCGCCGCCACGCACCAGCAGCAGCACGTCGTTACCGTCGGCCACGGCACGGGCGCCGGCCTGGCGGATCGCCGCCGCGATGCGGGAGGCAGCACCGTCGCCCTGGACGAGGGTGGGATACAGGCACAGCGGCAGGTGGGGCGCACGTCGGGCAAAGGCCGCGATCACGTCCTGCCAGGCGGCCGCCTGGGGCGAGGTGACCACCGCGACGCCCCGGGGAAAGCGGGGCAGGGGGCGTTTGATCGCCGGATCGAACAGCCCTTCGGCTTCGAGCCGGGCCTTGAGGCGCAGGAAGGCCTCATAAAGATTGCCGACGCCGGCGTGACGCACCGACTCGACATTGAGCTGATAGTCGCCACGGGCTTCGAACAGGGTGACCAGGGCGCGCACTTCCACCCGCATCCCGTGCTCGAGCTTGAACGGCAGCATCTGCGCCCGGTTGCGCCACATGGTGCAGCGCACCTGAGCGTCGGCGTCCTTGAGGGTGAAATACAGGTGGCCGGAGGCGGCGCGGGTGAGGGTCGAGATCTCGCCACCAACCCACAGGAGCGGAATGCTGCCCTCGAGCGCCTCGCGCGCGGCGCGGTTGAGCCATGAGACGGAAACGACTTCGCCGGGCTTGACTTCTGCAGAATTTCGGAGGGAGTTCATGGGCGCGGATTCTACCGGAATCCACATGCCCCTCTGATCCACGTCAAAAAAAACCGGCCACCGGGCTTGACTTGGGTTAAAAGTTGTAAGTATTTGATTTTAAATGAAAGTACTTGTCGCTTAATTTTTGACCCGAGTAGAAAAAAGCCTTACCTGCTGCGGGTTTAGGGCGTTCGTCAGGCAACAATCCACAAAGTTATCCACAGATTTTGTGGATTGTCGGAGAGCCATGGCGTGTTGCTCTCCTCGGACGGGCGGGTTACATTCTCGGGCTTCGTACGATTCGCAGGAGTCCTCGCGTGTTCGCCATTCTTCAGGCTGCCGGCTGGCCCATCTGGCCCTTGTTGTTTGCTTCCATCGTTGCCGTGGCGCTGATCATCGAGCGGCTCTTGACGCTGCGCCGCAGCAAGATCCTTCCCGACGGCCTGCTCGAAAAGGTCGTGGGTGAATTGCGCCAGTCTGGCGCCACACCCGAGATGATCAACCGCGTGGCCCTCAGCTCGCCGATGGGCCGCGTGTTCGCGGCCGGCCTGCGCAACATGCGCAGCTCCCGCGAGGTGATGAAGGAATCCATCGAGGAGTCCGGCCGCGCCGTGACCCACGATCTGGAGCGCTTCCTCACCACCCTCGGCACCATCGCCTCGATCAGCCCGCTGATGGGCCTGTTCGGCACCGTGGTCGGGATGATCGAGATCTTCGGTTCCCAGGCGCCGGGCGGTTCCAACCCCCAGCAGCTGGCCCACGGCATCTCCATCGCGCTGTACAACACCGGCTTCGGTCTGGTCATCGCGATGCCGAGCATGATCTTCTGGCGCCACTTCCGCGCCACCGTCGATGGCTTCGTGATCGAGATGGAACAGCAGGCGATCCGTCTCGTCGAAGTGGTCCACGGCGAACGTCGCTGAGGCAGATCCCATGAATTTCGGCCGTGGCCGCTCCCGTGAGGAGCCGGAGATCAACCTGATCCCGATGATCGACGTGCTGCTGGTGATCATCATCTTCCTGATGCTCACCACCACCTATTCGCGCTTTGCCGGGCTGGAGATCAACCTGCCCACGGCAGATGCCCAGGCCAGCAACGAGAAGGCCGTCGAGGTGAATGTGGCGGTCACCGCCACCGGCGAGGTGGTCATCAACAAGCGCGCGGTCAGCGGCACCGGCATTCCGGCCATTGCCGCGGCGATGCAGGCCGTGGTGCCGGCGGGCGCCAAGGACCCGGTGGTCATCATCAACGCCGACGCCAAGGCGGCCCACCAGCGCGTGATCGACGTGATGCAGGCGGCCCAGCAGGCTGGTCTGGTGCACATCTCCTTCGCCACCCAGGCGGCCCAGCGCTAGTCTTTCCCGACGATCTCTCTTCTCCATGCCACGCAGCGCCCCCGGCTTCTGGCAGCACCGCGGGGCGGCTGCATGGAGCCTGCTCCCTCTTTCTCTCTTGTTCGGCCTGCTCGCCGGTGTGCGTCGCGGGCTGTTTGCGCTCGGGCTGAAGAAGGCCGAACGGTTGCCGGTGCCTGTCGTGGTGGTGGGCAACATCGCGGTCGGCGGTAGCGGCAAGACGCCCATCGCCCTGTGGCTGGCGGCCGAACTGCGCGCCCGCGGCCGGCGGCCAGGCATCGTCAGCCGCGGCTACGGCGGAACGGTCGAAGGTGTGGCCGAGGTGCCTGTGGGCGGCGACCCAACGCGCTTTGGCGACGAGCCGGTGCTGATGGCGACGGCGTCCGGCTGCCCGGTTTTCGTCGGGCGCGATCGCCCGGCGGCCGGTCGGGCGCTGCTGGCGGCTCATCCGGATGTAGACGTGCTGATTGCCGACGACGGTCTGCAGCATTACCGGCTGGCCCGGGACGTGGAGATCGTGGTGGTGGACGAGGCAACGCTCGGCAACCGCCTGCGTCTGCCTGCCGGCCCGCTGCGCGAAGGCGTCGGGCGGCTGGCCGAGGCGACGGTGATCCTCGCCCACGGCGGGCTCTCGGCCGATCTGGCGGCAGCGGCGAAGCCGGTGCCGGTGTTCGACTTTCATCTGGCCGGCGGCGCCTTCGAGCGCGTCGGCAACCGGGCCGAGCGCTGCGTGCCGGCCAATCTGAAGGGGCGGCGCATCCACGCGATGGCCGGCATCGGGCGGCCCGAACGCTTTTTTGCCCAGCTCGAAGCCATGGGCCTTGCCATCGAACGCCGGCCCTTTACCGATCACCACGCGTTCAACGCCACGGATGTCGCGCTGCCCGATGGCGATGTACTTCTGATGACCGAGAAGGATGCGGTAAAATGCGCGCCTTTCGCCCCGGCCGACAGCTGGGTGTGGCCGGTCCGGGCGCAGCTTGCGCCGGGCGCGGCAGAACTGATTGTGGAGAAGATCGATGGATCCCCGACTGCTTGAAATCCTGGTTTGCCCCATCACCAAGGGCCCGCTCGACTTCCACAAGGACAAGCAGGAGCTGTGGAGCGTCAGCGCCCGGCTGGCCTATCCGATCCGCGACGGCATCCCGGTGATGCTCGAAGAAGAAGCCCGCCCGCTGACCGAAGAAGAACTTGCCCAGGCCCGATGAGCGCGCCGTTCAAGATCGTCATCCCGGCCCGTCATTCGTCGAGCCGGCTGCCGGGCAAGCCGCTGCTGGACATCGCCGGCAAGCCGATGGTCCTGCGCGTGCTGGACCGTGCCGTGCAGGCCGGCGCCGATGAGGTGTGGGTGGCCACCGATCACAGCGGTATCGCCGAGGTGGTCGAAGCCGCCGGTGGCAAGGTGATCCTCACTTCCGCCGATCACCCCTCCGGCACCGATCGCCTCGCCGAAGTGGCGACGCGCCTGGGCTGGGCCGATGACACCCTGGTCGTCAATGTGCAGGGCGACGAGCCGCTGATTCCGCCCCAGCTGATCGCGGATGCCGCCGCCGCGCTGGCCGCCGATCCGGCTGCAGCCATCGCCACCGCCTGCCATCCCCTCGAATCCGTCGACGAGTTCTTCAACCCGAACGTCGTCAAGGTGGTGATGGGGGCCGACGGCCGCGCGCTATATTTCTCGCGCGCCCCGATCCCTTGGGCGCGGGACGCCTTCGCTGCCGATCGCGGCACGCTGCCCGCCGGGCTGCCGGCCTATCGCCACATTGGTCTCTACGCCTACCGGGCCGGTTTCCTCAAGCGCTATTCCACGCTCGCGCCTTCGCCGCTGGAGCAGTGGGAAGCCCTCGAACAGCTGCGGGCGATGGCCCACGGCTTCCCGATCCAGGTCATGGTGCTCGATCACGCACCACCTGCGGGCGTCGATACCGCCGAGGATCTCGAGCGGGTTCGCCGCGTGTTTGACCTGCTGTAAGTTTCACGTTAATTTCATCGTTCATCATCGCTGCGACAATAACCAGAGGAGGGTAAGCATGCGTCTGATTCTGTTGGGACCGCCGGGAGCCGGCAAGGGCACTCAAGCCAATTACATCAAGGAAAAATTCGGTATTCCGCAGATTTCCACCGGCGACATGCTGCGTGCCGCCGTCAAGGCCGGCACCCCGCTGGGCATTGAAGCCAAGAAGGTCATGGATGCCGGCGGCCTCGTGTCCGACGACATCATCATTGGTCTGGTCAAGGATCGCCTGAAGGAAGCCGACTGCCAGTCCGGCTACATGTTCGACGGCTTCCCGCGCACCATTCCGCAGGCCGA
>JAKLLO010000228.1 GCA_023150095.1 Zoogloea sp.
GATCATCCCCACCGACACCCGCAAGCCCTACGACGTGCGCGAGGTGATCGCCCGCATCGTCGATGGCTCGCGCTTCGACGAGTTCAAGGCGCGCTACGGCACCACGCTGGTCACCGGCTTTGCACACCTCTACGGCATGCCCATCGGCATCGTCGCCAACAACGGCATCCTGTTCGGCGAGTCGGCCCAGAAGGGCGCCCACTTCATCGAGCTGTGTGCCCAGCGCGGCGTGCCGCTGGTCTTCCTGCAGAACATCACCGGCTTCATGGTCGGCCGCAAGTACGAGAACGGCGGCATCGCCAAGGACGGCGCCAAGATGGTCACGGCGGTCGCCACTGCCCAGGTGCCCAAGCTCACCGTGCTGATCGGCGGCAGCTTTGGCGCCGGCAACTACGGCATGTGCGGCCGCGCCTACAGCCCGCGCTTCCTGTGGATGTGGCCCAACAGCCGCATCTCGGTGATGGGCGGTGAACAAGCCGCCAGCGTGCTCGCCACCGTGCGTCGCGACGGCATCGAATCCAAGGGCGGCGCCTGGAGCAAGGACGAGGAAGAAGCCTTCAAGTCGCCGATCCGCCAGCAGTACGAAGATCAGGGCCACCCGTACTACGCCACCGCCCGCCTGTGGGACGACGGCGTGGTGGACCCGGCCCAGACCCGGCGCATCCTCGGCCTGTCGCTCTCGGCCAGCCTCAACGCCCCGATCCAGCCGACCAAGTTCGGTCTGTTCCGGATGTAAGAGGCGGTGAGGAGTCAGGAGATAGGAGTGAGGAGGCCAGGCTGATGCCTTGTGCGCTCGCGAACGCCAGCGCAAGGGGCTGAAACAAGGCCTCCTCACTCCTCACGCCTTACTCCTCACCGTCCAAAGGAAACCTGCCATGTACGAGACCCTGGAAATACTCCGCGACGGCCCCATCGCCACGATCTGGATGAACCGTCCGGATGTGCACAACGCCTTCAACGAGGCGCTGATCGCCGAGCTCACTGCCGCCTGCCGGCAGCTCGACGCCGATGACACCGTGCGCGTGGTGGTGCTCGCCGGCCGTGGCAAGAGCTTCTCGGCTGGCGCCGACCTCAACTGGATGCGCCGCGCGGCGGATGCGTCGGTGGAAGCCAACCTCGCCGACGCCCGCAAGCTCGCCGGCATGCTGCGGGCCCTGGCTGAACTCACCAAGCCGACCATCGCCCGGGTGCAGGGCGCGGCGCTGGGCGGCGGCATGGGCCTCGCGTCGGCCTGCGACATCTGCGTGGCCTCGACGACGGCGAGCTTCGCCACCTCCGAGGTGAAGTTCGGGATCATCCCGTCGGCGATCAGCCCCTACGTGCTGCGCGCCATCGGCGCCCGTCAGGCGGGGCGCTACTTCCAGACCGCCGAGCGGATCTCGGCCGCCGAGGCCAAGGCCCTGGGCCTGGCCCATGAAGTCGTCGCGCCGGAAGAACTCGACGCCAGGGTGGCCGAGATCGTTGCCGCGCTGCTCGTTGGCGGGCCGAAATCCCAAGCCGCCGCCAAGGATCTGATCCGCGCCGTGGCCGACCAGCCGGTGAGCGACGCGGTGGTGGAAGACACCGCCCGCCGCATCGCCGAACTGCGCGCCACGCCCGAGGCGAAGGAAGGCCTCGCCGCCTTCCTCGACAAGCGCCCGGCTGCGTGGGTGCCGGACTGAACCTGTAGGGGCGGCTTCAGCCGCCCGGCCAGTGGTGGATCAACGAATACAAGCGGGCGACTGAAGTCGCCCCTACAGGAGAACGGGAGACAACATGTTCAACAAGATTCTGATTGCGAACCGCGGAGAGATCGCCTGCCGCGTCATCAAGACGGCCCGCCGCCTGGGCATCAAGACCGTCGCCGTGTATTCCGATGCCGACGCCGGCGCCCGCCATGTACGCCTGGCCGACGAAGCCGTGCATATCGGCCCGGCCGCGGCGCGGGAGAGCTATCTCGTCATCGACAAGATCATCGCCGCTGCCAAGCAGACCGGCGCCGAGGCGATCCACCCGGGCTATGGCTTTCTCTCCGAGAACGAAGACTTCTGCCACGCCTGCGACGCCGCCGGCATCGTCTTCATCGGCCCGCCGGTGTCGGCGATTCGCGCGATGGGCTCCAAGTCCGAAGCCAAGAAGCTGATGGAAAAGGCCCAGGTGCCGCTCACCCCGGGCTACCACGGTGACAACCAGGAGCCGGCCTTCCTCAACGTGCAGGCCGACGCCATCGGCTACCCGGTGCTCATCAAGGCCGCGGCCGGCGGTGGCGGCAAGGGCATGCGCCTCGTGGAGAAGAGCGAGGATTTCATCGACGCGCTGGCCTCCTGCAAGCGCGAGGCGGCGTCCAGCTTTGGCGATGATCACGTGCTGGTCGAGAAGTACCTCACCCGCCCGCGCCACATCGAGATCCAGGTGTTCGGCGACACCTTCGGCAACGTGGTGTATCTGTTCGAGCGCGACTGCTCGGTGCAGCGCCGCCACCAAAAGGTGCTCGAAGAAGCGCCGGCCACGGGGATGACGGCCGAGCGCCGTGCCGCGATGGGCAAGGCCGCGGTGGATGCGGCCAAGGCCGTAGGCTACGTGGGCGCCGGCACCGTCGAGTTCATCGCCAACCAGGACGGCACCTTCTATTTCATGGAGATGAACACCCGCCTGCAGGTGGAGCACCCGGTCACCGAGATGATCACCGGGCTCGATCTGGTGGAGTGGCAGCTCCGCGTGGCCTCCGGCGAACCGCTGCCCCTGGCCCAGGAGCAGCTGGCCATCAACGGCCACGCGCTGGAGGCGCGCATCTACGCCGAAGACCCGGCCAAGGGCTTCCTGCCTTCCACCGGGCGGCTGGCGCACCTGTCGCCGCCCGACGAGAACCTGCACGTGCGCGTCGATACCGGCGTGGAGGAGGGCGACGAGATCAGCCCCTTCTACGACCCGATGATCGCCAAGCTCATCGTGTGGGACGTGAACCGCGACCGCGCCCTGGCCCGCATGCTCCAGGCCCTGGCCGAGTACCGGGTGGTGGGCGTCGCCAACAACATCGAGTTCCTGTCGCGCCTCACCGCCTGCCCGGCCTTTGCCAACGCCGATCTCGACACCGGCCTCATCGAGCGCGAGAAGGATTACCTCTTCCCCGAACAGGTCGAACCGCCCCGGGAAGCATGGCTGGCCGTGGCCCTGGCCGATCTGCTGCGCGAGCGCGAGCGTGCCGCCCAGCTGGCCGCCCGCCACAGCGAGCCGGATTCGCCCTGGCACCGTCGCGACGGCTGGCGCCTCAACAGCGCGCCCAGCCGCAGCAAGATCTACCGCCTGGGCGACGTGGAGAAGCACCTCACCGTCACCCATCGCGGCAACAGCTTCGATGTGGCCCTGGACGGCTGCGTCAGCCACGTCTCCGGCACCCTCAACCCCCGTGGCCTGCTGCGCGCCGAGTTCGATGGGCTGCGCACCACCGCCACGGTGATCGTTGCCGGCGAGCGTCGTCACGTGTTTGGCCAGGGCCGGGCGTGGCAGTTTGCGGCGGTGGACCCGCTCCACCACGGCGGCGAAGGCGGCGGCGCCGAAGGCGGCCTGGTGGCCCCGATGCCCGGCAAGGTCATCGCGCTGGTGGCGGCCGAAGGCGCCACGGTCGAGAAGGGCGCGCCGCTGCTGATCCTCGAAGCCATGAAGATGGAGCACACCATCACCGCGCCGGCCGCCGGCACCGTCAAGGCCTTCCGCTTTGCGGTGGGCGACCAGGTGGGCGACGGGGCCGAGCTGGTGGAGTTCGAGGTCGCGGCCTGATTGTGCCGGCGAGCCTTGCAGCGGGTATTGCTAGGCTCTGGGCGTCGCTCGCAAAGCCTCGGGCTTTGGTGGCAAGGCATTGAAACTCGGTCGCAAGGTTATTTGCCTTGCACCGCAAGCATGAAAGCGTTGATGGCAAGGCTTTGAGCCTTGCGGCCCGAAGCGTCGGGCTTCGATGGCGAGGCTTTTTGCCTTGAGCGCAAGGCTGCGGCGTGGGCTTGCACGGTTTCTTGCGTTGGCCGCAAGGCTCTGAGCTTTGCGACACAAGGCTTCAGGCTTTGGCCACAAGGCTTCTTGCCAGGCCGGTGAGGTGCCGGGCTTTGGCCTCAGGGCTTGCAGTCCGGCCGATAAGGCGCAAAGCCATGACCGCGAGCGGCACTGCCGCCGCGGCCGGGCATCGGGCCTCGCGGCACAGGTTTTTTTGAATGGGACTGCGGCAACACGCTGCAGTCGGATCAGGCGGATCGAGCCGCGAAGACGGACGTCCGCCAGCCCGCAAATCAGATCGAGTGTGAGGAGACACATGAGCAAACTGAGCTACGTCCACGGCGCGTCGGACAAACCCCTGATCGGCCAGACCATCGGCCGTTACTTCGACGAGGCCTGCAGCCGCCACAGCAGCCGCGAGGCGCTCGTGGTGCGTCACCAGAACGTGCGCCTCACCTACGGCGAACTGCGCCAGAAGGTGGATGCCCTGGCCTGCGGCCTGCGCCGGCTGGGCCTGCAGCCGGGCGAGCGCATCGGCATCTGGTCCCAAAACAACGTGGAATGGGCGCTGACCCAGTTCGCCACCGCCAAGGCCGGGCTGGTGCTGGTGAACATCAACCCGGCCTACCGCCGCAGCGAGCTCGAATACGCCCTCAACAAGGTGGGCTGCCGGGCGCTGATCCTGTCGCCCAGCTTCAAGAGCAGCGACTATCTGGCGATGCTGGCCGATCTGGCGCCGGAGCTGTCCCACTGCGAAGCTGGCCTGCTGCGCGCCCACAAGTTGCCGAGCCTGGAGATCGTGATCCGCCTGGGCCACGACCACTCCGCCGGGATGCTCAACTTCGACGACCTGTTCGTCTCGCCCAACCGCGACGAGCTGGGCGAGCTGGAAGAACTGGGCGAGCGCCTGCAGTTCGACGACCCGATCAACATCCAGTTCACCTCCGGCACCACCGGCAACCCCAAGGGCGCCACGCTCTCCCACCACAACATCCTCAACAACGGTTTCTTCGTGGGCGAGGCGATCCGCCTGGTGCCGGGCGACCGGGTGTGCATCCCGGTGCC
>JAKLLO010000014.1 GCA_023150095.1 Zoogloea sp.
CTCACCGGCTACGCCGGCCAGCTGTCCCTCGGGTCCGCGGCCTTCATGGCGGTGGGGGCCTTTGCGGCCTATAACTTCATCCTGCGCATCGAGGGCATGCCCTTTCTGCTGGCGCTGGTACTGGCGGGGCTGACCGCTGCGGCGGTGGGCATTCTGTTCGGCCTGCCCAGCCTGCGCATCAAGGGCTTCTACCTGGCGGTGGCAACTCTGGCGGCCCAGTTCTTCATCGTCTGGGCCCTGGTGAAGTTTCCGTGGTTCTCCAATAACTCGTCGTCGGGGGTGGTGACGGCTCAGGATGTGACCATCCTCGGCTACACCTTCGTTTCGCCGGAGGCCAAGTATGTCCTGACCTTCCTGATCGTGTCCTTCATGGCCCTGCTGGCCAAGAACATGGTGCGCTCCTCCACCGGGCGCGCCTGGATGGCGGTGCGGGACATGGACGTGGCGGCCCAGGTGATCGGCTTCCGCCTGATGCGCACCAAGCTGCTGGCCTTCGCGGTGAGCTCCTTCTACTGCGGCGTGGCCGGCGCGCTCTACGCCTACACCTACATCGGCACCGTCGAGCCCGAAGCCTTCAACCTCGACCTGTCGTTCAAGATCCTCTTCATGATCATCATCGGCGGGGTCGGCTCGATCATGGGCTCCTTCCTCGGGGCGGCCTTCATCGTGCTGCTGCCGATCTTCCTCGACAACTTCGTGCCGATGATCTTCGGCCAGGCGCTGGGCGCGGGCTTCGTGTCCAACTTCCAGCTGATCGTGTTCGGCGGGCTGATCATCTTCTTCCTGATCGTCGAGCCCCACGGCCTCGCCCGCCTGTGGCAGATCGCGAAGGAGAAGTTGCGCCTGTGGCCCTTCCCGCACTAAGCGCCTTCTTCACGAACGTACGTAACCCTGTTTCGTCGTAGCACCCACACCAATAAAGGAGACACACCATGAAACTCAAGCACACCGTTCTGCTGGGTGCTGCCATCGCCGGACTGCTTGGCAGCGCCGTGGCGAGCGCCGACGAACAGTTCATCGGCCTGCCCAGCTATCGTGTCGGCCCCTATGCCGCCGGCGGCGCCGGGATCTTCGGTGGCTGGATCGACTACATGCAGCTCATCAACGAGCGGGACGGTGGCGTGAATGGCGTCAAGCTGACCTGGGAAGAGTGCGAGACCGAATACAACAACGCCCGCGGCGTCGAGTGCTACGAGCGTCTGAAGAAGAAAGGCTCCACCGGCAACTCGGTGTTCCAGCCCGTCTCCACCGGCATCACCTACTCGGTGCTCGAGAAGGTTGCCCAGGACAAGATCCCGATGGTCACCATCGGCTACGGCCGCACCGATGCCGCCGATGGCCGCGTGTTCCCGTGGGTCTTCCCGATGATCACCACCTACTGGTCCCAGGCTTCCGCCATCGTGAATTTCATGGGCCAGAAGGAGGGCGGCATGGACAAGCTGAAGGGCAAGAAGATCGGCCTGCTCTATCACGACTCCGCCTACGGCAAGGAATCCCACGCGATCATGGACAAGCTGGCCGCCAAGCACGGCTTTGAAGTCCTGAAGATCGCGGTGGCCCACCCGGGCAACGAGCAGCAGTCCCAGTGGCTGCAGATCCGCCAGGCTAAGCCCGACTACGTGATCCTGTGGGGCTGGGGCGTGATGAACCCGACCGCGATCAAGGCCGCCGCCAAGACCGGCTTCCCCCGCGAGAAGCTGCTCGGCGTTTGGTGGTCCGGCGCCGAGGAAGACACCATCCCCGCTGGCCCCGCCGCCAAGGGCTTCATCGCCGCTGGCTTCAACGTGCCTGGCGCCAACTACCCGGTCGTCGCCGACATCAAGAAGCACGTGTACGGCAAGGACAAGGGCAACATGGAAGACAAGACCCGCATCGGCTCGGTGTACTACAACCGTGGCGTGGTGCACGGGATCATCACCGTCGAGGCGATCCGCAAGGCTCAGGAGAAGTTCGGCAAGGGCAAGGCGATGACCGGCGAGCAGATGCGCTGGGGTTTCGAGAACCTCAACCTGGATGACGCCCGCCTGAAGGCCCTGGGCGCCACCGGCTTCATGCCGCCGCTCAAGCTGTCGTGTGCCGATCACGAAGGCCCGGGCAAGGTGAAGTTCCAGCAATGGGACGGCAACCAGTGGAAGGTCATCACCGACTGGGTCGACTCCGACCGCCCGCTGGTGCGCGGCATGATCGAAGAATCCGCCGCCGCCTACGCCAAGGAAAAGGGCATCAAGCCGCGCGACTGCTCGAAGGAAGGCTGATCGGGAGAAACGTCGCGCAGGTCGGGTTACGCTGCGCTAACCCGACCTGCGCAACATCCCGGGTGACCTGTAGGGGCGACTTCAGTCGCCCGAAGAACACGTGGGCGACTGAAGTCGCCCCTACATGAGGATGGCCGACGCCATGTCTTACCTCAGCATCAACAACATCGAGGTCATCTACGACCACGTGATCCTCGTGCTCAAGGGCGTCTCGCTGCAGGTGCCCCAGGGCAAGATCGTCGCCCTGCTGGGTGCCAACGGCGCCGGCAAGAGCACCACGCTCAAGTCGATCTCCAACCTGCTGCGGGCCGAGCGGGGCGATGTGACCAAGGGCAGCGTCGAGTTCAAGGGCCGGCGCATCGACCAGCTCACGCCGGCCGATCTGGTGAAGCAGGGCGTGATCCAGGTGATGGAAGGCCGTCACTGTTTTGGCCACCTGTCCATCGAGGAGAACCTGCTCACCGGCGCCTACACCCGCAGCCAGTCCCGCGCCGAGCTGAAGGAGAGCCTGGAGAAGGTCTATGCCTACTTCCCGCGCCTGAAGACCCGCCGCACCTCCCAGGCCGGTTACACCTCGGGCGGCGAGCAGCAGATGTGCGCCATCGGCCGCGCGCTGATGGCCAAGCCCGAGATGATCCTGCTCGACGAACCCTCGATGGGCCTCGCCCCGCAGATCGTCGAGGAGATCTTCGAGATCGTGAAGGATCTCAACAGCAAGGAAAACGTGAGCTTCCTGCTGGCCGAGCAGAACACCATGGTCGCCCTGCGCTACGCCGACTTCGGCTACATCCTCGAGAACGGCCGCGTGGTGATGGAAGGCGACGCCGCCGACCTGCGCACGAACGAAGACGTGAAGGAGTTCTACCTGGGGCTGTCGTCCGAGGGACGGAAGAGTTTCCGGGAAGTGAAGCACTACCGGCGGCGGAAGCGCTGGTTGTCGTAAGCGGGGTTGGGCGGCTTCGGTTGGCAGGGATTGGCCGGGGAGTTCGTTCCACGGCAGGGTTTGCACACCCGGCCGGCTCCAGCGGCGCGGAGCAGTGCTCCGCGAAACCCCGCTTCCGCCCCCTGCGCTGCTCCCGTCAGGCGGCCGGTGTCGCGGACTCGCCCTGCGGGCTCACTCAGACAGCTGCGCCGGAAGGCCCCGCCCGCCGGTGCGCGGCTCGGCGCCTCAGACGGGCTCAGGGGAAGCACCGAGCCTTGGCTGGATGGGGTACGGCGTTGTTGGTGTCAGGACAAAGCGCTTATTGGGGTAGAGGTCGTTGGGTGGGCAGGCTTGGACTGTAGGGGCGACTTCAGTCGCCCATCCGCGCACCAAGCTGCGCGGGCGACTGAAGTCGCCCCTACAAGTCCGCAGCCGCGTAGGTCGGGTTAGCGCAGCGTAACCCGACGTGGCCGGGCCGCAGCAACGGATTTTTGGTGTGGCGCAACACCGCCAACGGTAGGTTGAGAACAGGAAAAACCGTCCTGTAACCGGACGGACGAAAAAAACCAGAAGGACGCGGAGACACAATGAACTACTACGACGCCCGTGAAACCCGCGATCCCGTCGATCGCGAGCGCGAACTCCTCGCCCGGCTGCCCGCCCAGGTAGCCCACGCCAAGGCCCATGCGCCGGCCTTCGCCGCGCTGCTGAAGGATGTCGATCCGGCCACCATCACCACCCGCGAGGCGCTGGCCACGCTGCCGGTGATCCGCAAGTCCGAGCTCTCCGAGCTGCAGAAGGCCGCGCGGCCTTTTGGTGGGCTGGCGGCGGTGCAGTGGGGCAGCGCCTGCGCGCGGGTGTTCGCCTCGCCGGGGCCGATCTACGAACCCGAGGGCGCGCGCAAGGATTACTGGCGGCTCGCCCGGGCCTTCTACGCGGCGGGTTTCCGCGCCGGCGATCTGGTCCACAACACCTTCTCGTATCACTTCACGCCGGCCGGTTCGATGATGGAGACCGCTGCCCACGCGCTGGGCTGCACGGTGTTTCCGGCGGGCGTTGGCCAGACCGAGCAGCAGCTCGCCGCGATGCTCGACCTGCGCCCCGATGCTTACGCCGGCACGCCGTCCTTCCTGCGCATCCTGCTGGAGAAGGCCGACGAGCAGGGCGTGAAGCTCGACAGCCTGAAGAAGGCCTTCGTCTCCGGCGAGGCCTTCCCGCCCAGCCAGCGCGAGGCCCTCGCCGCCCGCGGCATCCAGGCTTACCAGGCCTACGCCACCGCCGATCTGGGCCTCGTCGCCTTCGAGACGCCGGCGCGCGAAGGCATGGTGCTGGATGAAGACGTGATCCTCGAGATCGTCCGCCCCGGCACCGGCGATCCGGTGGCGCCCGGCGAGGTGGGCGAGGTGGTGGTGACCACCTTCAACCCCGATTACCCGCTGATCCGCTTCGGCACCGGTGATCTTTCGGCAATCCTGCCGGGCACCTCGCCCTGCGGGCGCACCAACACCCGCATCAAGGGCTGGCTTGGCCGGGCCGACCAGACCACCAAGGTGAAGGGCATGTTCGTGCATCCGGGCCAGGTGGCGGCGGTGCTCAAGCGCCACCCGGAGATCGGCCGCGGCCGGCTGGTGGTGGACAACCCGGATCTCGCCGACCGGATGACCCTCCACTGCGAACTCGCCGCGCCGGCCGAGGGCCTCGCCGAGGCGGTCGCCACGTCGATCCGCGAGCTCACCAAGCTGCGCGGCGAGGTGGCCTTCTGCGCGCCGGGCAGCCTCGCCAACGACGGCAAGGTGATCGACGACCAGCGCAAGTACGAGTGAGCCGCCGGGCTGCCGGCATCCCCGGCGGCCCCTTGCGGAAAGCCCGGATCGAACCGGGCCCGGCCTTCAGGCACACTGGCGTGATGCTGCCCGTCACGCCATTTTTCTGAGCCATGCAGAGCCTGCTGCTGCTCCTTCCCGACTTCGCGCTGATCGCGATGGGCGCCCTCCTGCGCCGCTATTTCGGGCTGGCGGACGCCTTCTGGACCGGCGTCGAGAGGCTGGTCTATTTCATCTTCTTTCCTGCGCTGCTGTTCCACGCCCTGGCCCGAGCGACCATCGACATCGGTGCGATGGGGCCGCTCTTCTTGGTCGGGCTCGTCACGATGGCGTCGGGGCTGGTACTGGGCCTCGTCGGACGGCCGCTGATGGGGCTGGACGCGATGGCTTTCGCGTCGCGCCTGCAGTGCGCCTATCGCTTCAACACCTATATCGGGATCGCGGTGGCCGGCAAGATCGCCGGCTCGGCCGGCGTGGCGACCATGGGCGCCCTGTGCGGGGCGATGGTGCCCTTTGCCAACATGGCCGCGGTGGCGATGCTGGTGCGCCACGGCCAGGGCCGCCTGTGGCAGGAGCTGGCCCGGAATCCGCTCATCATCGCTACCCTGGCCGGGCTGGCCTTCAACCTCTCGAGTGCGCAGTTGCCGGCGCCGGTGCTGCCTTTTTTGCAGCGGCTGGCGGATGCGGCGGTGACCCTCGGCCTGTTGGCGGTGGGTGCGGCACTACGGCTGGGGCGCAGTGAAGGTGGGCGCTTCGGAACCGTGTATCTGTGCGCCGTGAAGCTGCTGGCGCTGCCGGCGGTGGCGTGGGGGCTGGGGCGGGCGTTGGGGCTGGAGGGCGTGGCCTTCCAGGTGGCGGTGGCCTTTGCCGCGCTGCCGACGGCGTCGTCGGCCTACATTCTGGCGATGCGGATGGGCGGCGACGGGCCCGGTGTGGCGCGCCTGATCTCGGCAACAACGGTGGCCGCGGCGGTGACGCTGACGGCCTGGCTGACGCTGCTGCGCGCGGTCTGACGCCCAACGGCACAACCCCGGCGGGCGCCGGGGTTGCGGGGTGATTACTTGTCCTTGCTGCGGCTGGACTTGGCGGGGGCGGGTGCCGGCGCCGGTGCAGCCTGGGCGGCCTTGGAGGCGTCCGCGGCGCCCTGCATCAGGTTCCACGGCCACATGCCGCTGGCGAAGGGGTTGGGCTGGGCGGCTTCGGGGCTGCCACCGCCTTCCGAGGCGATCTTGCTCATGGCCTGCATGGTGGCGATCGTGGCGCGCTGCATCTCGAGGCCCTGGGTGGCCATCTGCAGGGAGTTGAGGTTCATCTTGAGCCAGTTCTCGACGGCCTTCATGTCGGCGATGCGCTTGTCGAGCTCGTCCACATCGAGGGTCGGGGTGACCATGCCGGGCAGGCTGAAGCCCATCTTGCTCCACATGCTGCGCATGAATTCCAGCGGATCCTGTGCATTGTTTTCGGTGCTCATTGCTCTCCCCCTTTTGTCTGGTTGTGGAATCAGTGATTGATCTTAACCGAAGCGTACTCCGCCCGCATCAGCCTTGGGTTTTTCGTTGCAGCAGGGCGCGCAGCTTGGCCGGGCGGACGGGCTTGTGCAGGAGCGGGATTTCGGCCTGCTGGGCGGCGTTGGCGGTGGCCGACGAGGTGTCGCCGCTGAGGATGATCGCCGGGATCGACTTGCCGAAATGGGCGCGCAGGCGCTGGATGGTCTCGAGCCCGTCGGCGGTGCCGGCGATCTGGTAGTCGGAGAGGATGATGTCCGGCGGCGAGCCGGCGGCGTCGAGGGCGGTGAGGATGTCGGCCTGGTTGTCGGAGGCGGTGACCTGGCAGCCCCAGGATTCGAGCAGCCCGACGGTGCTGGCGACGGCGAGCTCGTCGTCGTCCACCAGCGCCACATGAAGCCCGTTGAGCGCCTGGCTGGCGACCGGGTGGCTGCCTTCGGCGACCACGCCTGGCGCGGCGGCGGGCAGCTCGACGGCGAACACGGCGCCGTTGCCTGGGCTGGACTTGAGGGACAGGGGGTGGTTGAGCAGGTCGGTGAGCCGCCGCACGATGGCGAGGCCGAGCCCGAGGCCCTTGGCCCGGTTGCGCTCCGGGTTGTCGAGCTGGACGAACTCCTGAAAGATCGCCTCCTGGGCTTCCGGAGCGATGCCGGGGCCGTTGTCGCGCACCTCGATGCGCACCCGGCGGTCGCGCTTGCGGCAGCACAGCAGGATGGTGCCGCCCGGGGCGTAGCGCAGGGCGTTGCTGATGAGGTTGTGGAGGATGCGCTCGAGCAGCAGCGGGTCGCTCTCGACCCACAGGCTGGTGGGACGCAGGCGCAGGCGCTGGCCGCGCATCTCGGCTTCGCGGCGGTAATCCACCTCGATGCGTTCGAGCAGCGGCTGGAGCGGGAAGGGCTTGATCTGGCGATCCAGCACGCCCACATCGAGGCGCGAGATGTCGAGCAGGCTGTCGAGGAGGTTTTCCATCGTCTCGGCCGACACGGCGATCTGCTCGACGAGCCGGTGGGTGTCGGGGGCGTGGGGCTTCTGGCCGAGCTCGGCGACGAACAGCCCGAGGGCGTGCATGGGCTGGCGCAGGTCGTGGCTGGCGGCGGCCAGGAAGCGGGTCTTGGCGCGGTTGCCGCGCTCGGCTTCTTCCTTCTTCTCTTTCAGTTCGCGGGTGGCGGCCTCGATCTGGCGTTCGAGGTCTTCCCGCGAGGCCCCCAGTTTGTCGGCCATGTCGTTGACGCCCTCGGCGAGGGTGCGCAGGCTGCGCCCGCCTTCGACGGGCACCCGGGCCGAGAGGTCACCCTGGCCGAAGCGGGTGACGGTGGAGGCGATGCGCTGGATCGGGCCGGAGATGCCGCGGCTCATGCGCAGCGCCAGGGCCACGCTGGCGATGAGTACGGTGATCACCATCAGGAAGGCGTGCCAGAGCAGGTGGCGTTCTTCGGCGCGCAGGGAGTCCTGGGTCATCTCGACCAGCACCTCGCCGCGCTGCTCGGTGCCGGTAGGTGCGTTGCCATTGCCGTTGCCGAGGAAGGGGTCCTCGATGTTCACGCCGACCCCGGTGACCGGTTCGCGGAAGCGCAGGGGCGAATCCGCGCTGTCGAGGGGGCGGCGCTCGGGCGTGGAGAGCTCGGTGAGCACCTGCTGCTGAGGGCCGTACACCACCACGCGGACCACGTCCTTCTCGACCACGATGGCGTTGCTCAGCTTGCGCAGGCTTTCGAGGTTGCCCGAGAACACGCCGTATTCGCTGGCGGCGGCGAGCTGGCGGGCCAGCGCCTTGCCCCGCTGGCGGTGCACCTCTTCCAGGTCGGACAGCCGGGACGAGGTGAAGTAGCCGATCAGCAGCGACGCCATCACCATCGTCGGCAGTACCGCGATGAGGATGGTCCGGGCCCGGATGTCGAGGTTGCCTTCGCTGATCATGGCGGGTTCTCCGCGCGTTCGAGTCGCTCACGCAGGACGTTGGCGTCCTCGAGGGTGATGCCCAGGGAGCGGGCAACGTAGGGGTTGGTGCTGATCCGGAACTGGCGTGGCGCGGTGGGCGGCGGCAGGCTGCCGCTGACAAGCCCGATCCGCGCCGCCTCGCCGGCCTGCTGGCCGATCTGGGCTGGCGTGCTGTAGAGGGCGAAGAGGGCGCCGGCCTTGACGTAGGCCGGCGAGAAGCCGATCACCGGCGAGCGGTGGTGGTAGGCCGTCAGGAGGATGTTGGAGATCGTCCGGTTGTTGAACAGCAGGGTGTCGGGCACCGCCAGCAGCACGGTGGGTTCGGCCAGCATGCGCTGCAGGGCGGGGTAGAGATCGCTCTCCTCGCTGGCGTATTCGAGCACCGGGCGCAGCCGCTTGTCCCGGGCGCTGGCCTGCAGGCGGCTGCCCAGCTCGGTGCTCTCGCGGCCGACCACCAGTCCGACCCGCGGCCAGTCGGGCAGGGCGATGCGCAGCAGCTCGATCTGCCGTGAGGTGGGCTGGTCGATGAACACCGCCGACACCCGCCGGGTGTCGTCACCCCGGTTGGGCAGGCGCTCGTACGCGCTGCGCGGCAGCAGGGTGTGGAGGATCAGGGTGCGCGGGGCGAGGTTGGCGATGGTCTGGGCGGCGCGGGTGCCGAAGGTGACCACCAGCCCGGTGTTGCCGAGGGCGGCGGCATCCTCGGCGCGCAGCGGCACCATCAGCGTCTGGGGGCGGTGGCCGGCGCTGCGCAGCTCGGCGGTGAGGGCTTCGGCGGCCTCCCTGAAGGCTGGGCTTTCTTCCGACATGACGAGCACTACCGATGCGGCGAGCGCGTGCAGCGGCACCCCGCAGGCCAGGAGGGCCAGCAGGGTGACGACGAAGGCGCGCCGGATCAGCCTCATCAGGCGTCAGAGTTCCAGATTCACGCTGGCGAAGATGGTGCGGGCCCACCAGGAGGTGTCCGGTGCGTAGGTCTGGTCCGGGCCGTCCACGTTACGGGCGGTGACGGAGACCTCGCCCCGGGCGATGCTGGCCGGGAGGCGGCGGGCGAGGCGCAGGTCGAGCTGACGGTAGGGCGAGGTCTTGTGCCAGTTGTCCTGGTACCAGCTCATCGAGCCGATCCAGTGCTTGGCAAAGCTGAACTGCCAGCCGGGGAGGAACTCCCACGCGCCGAAGAGGGAGGAGCTCTGTTTGGGGGCGCTGTATTCCACCCAGCCGCTGGAGTTGGTCCTGGCTTCGGTGGCGCTGAAGTTGGGGTTGTCGATGCGCAGCGCGGTGTGGTGGGCGGTAAGCCAGGTGCGCGGCGACGGGCGCCAGGTGGCCGAGATCTCGAGGCCGCGGATGTTGGCTTCGCCGCTGTTGGTGAAGTAGCGCGTGTTGCTGCGCGAGAACAGCCCGACCGTGGAGGGTTCCAGCTTCATCTCGATCAGATCGCGGCCGCGCTCAAGGAAAAGGCGGGCGTCGATGGTGGTGGCGATCTTGCGCAGTTCGGCCAGATAGCCGATTTCGTAGGTGGTGATCCGCTCGGCATGCAGGTCGGGTGACGGGCGGAAGGTCTGGTTCAAGGGTGTGCCGGCGGGGATGGTCCGGCCGGGAATCGAGAACGGCGCCGAGTTGCTGAAGATCATGCTGGACCTCTGCTCGAACGCCATCGGGTTGCGATGGGAACGGTTGATCGAGATGCGCCAGGTCTGGCTGTCCGTCATATGATAGTTGGCTGAGGCGCGCGGTGCCAGTGCTGCCCGGGTGAGCGAGTTGTCCTCGATCATCGCCCCCGCGTTGAACAGCCAGCGCTCGGAGGCCCGCCATTCGAGGGTGCCGAAGGCGCGGGTCACGGTGCTGCGTACCGGCTCGGTGGTGTTGAAGCGCGACGGTGCGGCGATCAGGTCGGTGCGCCAGCCGGCCCCGGCCACGGCCCGCAGCGACGGGGCGAGGGTGGTGACGCGCTGGAGCTCCAGGTCGTCACGGGTGGCCTTGAAGTCGTAGTCGAAGCGAACCGGGATGTAGATCGTCCGGGTTGCGCCGCCCAGGGTGACATTGGCCGGCACGTTGAGGTTGTAGTGGTCGCGGCCGTTTTCTTCCTGGTGGTAGTAGGTGACGGTCAGCTCCTCTCCGGAGGAGGGGGCGTTGCGCCAGCGCAGCAGGCCGAAGCCGGTGTAAATGCGCATCGGCCGCTCGGGGTCGGTGGCGTTCTGATCCTTGCCGGTGCCTTCGTGGGAGTCGGTCCAGCCGGTCTGGAAGTCGACGCTGTTCTCGCTGTTGGCGCGCCACTCGGTGTTGAGGGTGGCGAGCTGGGTGTAGCGCCAGTCGTTGATCCGCTGCGCGCCCTTGTCGTAATTGCCAAAGCCGTGGTCGTAGGTGCGCGAGACCGAGAGGCGCATGGCCATGTCGTTGAACTGGTGGCCGATGCGGGCCCCGACATCGTTGATGCCGTTGTCGCCCACCCGATAGCGCACCGCGCCGCCGAGGGTTTCGGACGGCGAGCGGGTGATGATGTTGGCCACGCCGAGGAAGGCGTTGCTGCCGTAGGTGGCGGAGTTGGAACCGCGGAAGACCTCGATGCGCTCGATGTCGTCGATGTCCACGCCGATCTGGTTCCACTCGACCCCGGAGATCAGGTAGGGCGAGTAGATCGAGCGGCCGTCCACCTGCACCAGCATCCGCCGGGGGGCGTCGTCGGACAGCCCGTGGTAGGTGACCAGCGGCTGGTTGCCGGTGTGCATTCCGAGCTGGAAGCCGGGCACGAGGCGGAACAGCTCGTAGATGTTGCGAGCACCGGAGGCGCGGATCATCTCCCGGTCGAGCACCGTGACGGCGCCCGGTGCATCGGCGGGCGCCTGGGACAGGCGGGTGGCCGACAGCACGACCGGCAGATCACTCAGGTGATCGGCCTCGCTGATGTCATCTTGGTTGGCTGGCGCTGACAGGGGCAGGAGCGTGATCAGCAGGGGAAGGGTGCGCAGTCGCGCAGAAATTTGGCGTGTAATCTTGGTGGGCGGCATGGTTTTTGCCGAATTGGCTAGCAAACCACGATTTTGTACGTTTTGGGCAGGGCTGGGTAGGCTAAACTGCTGGGGCGAACCGAAACGGACTTATCCGCAATGAATTGGCGGTCATGATGCAGACACGTATTCTGATTATCGAAGACCATGTGCTGGTGAGGGAAGCCATGGCTCTGACCCTCGCCCAGGTGGGAGAAGGGGTGCACTGCCAGCAGGCCAGCAACGCCACCGATGCACTCGCGCTGCTTGAGGCGGATCCTGACTGCGACCTGCTGGTCGTCGATCTGATGCTGCCGGAAATCAACGGTTTTTCCCTGCTTGGCGTGATCGCCAAGCGCTTTCCCGATGTGCCGGCCCTGGTGGTGTCGGCGCTCGACGACCGGGAGTCTGTACAGCGGGCGATGAAGGCCGGTGCGTCCGGCTTCGTCTCCAAGGCGAGCCCCAGCAACACCCTGATCGAAGCCGTGCGCACCGTGCTGGCCGGCGGGGTGTTCACCCCCGAGGCGGCCACCGGCAGCGATGGCGGCAACCGCAACCGGCGCGCCAGCCAGGCCTTCGCCGAACGTTTCCAGCTCACCGCGGCCCAGGGGCGGGTGCTCGAGCTGGTGGCCCAGGGCAAGTCGAACCGGGACATCGCCGAATTCCTCGGCCTGTCGGAGGGCACGGTCAAGGTCCACGTCTCGGCGATCCTGAAGGCGCTGGGAGTGACCAGCCGGGCGCAAGCCCTGCTGCTGATGACCCGGGCGGGTCTGCGGGTCTGAGGTTCTCCGGGTATTGCGCCCGGAATTGCCAGTCCGGCCCGGGCGGTGGGGATGTTCGGACCATCTTTGTGCGAATGGTTCTTATTACCGATTATAATCGGACGCAATGGATCACTGCAGGGCGGTTTTCGATGAATCGGATTGAAGGGTGGGGTGACTGCTGATGGGTGCCGCAGCGCCGGTCGTCGCAACGGTTTCACTGCCGCGCAGCCTGCTCAGGGGCGAGCGCCGGCCACAGATTGCCCTGGTGGGCCTGCCGCGCACCGGCAAGAGCACCATCTTCCAGGCGGCCTCGAGCACCGCGGTCGAATCCGGCCAGCTCGACGGCAGCAGCCTGGCTTTCTCCACCTGCCAGGTCAATGTCGGCCTCGAAGAGGCCGCCCTCGTCGATCTGCCGCCCCTGCGCAGCTTTCATGATCTCGACGAGGCCGACCGCCTGCTGCTGATGGCGCTCCTCACCGGGCAGCCGGCGCGGCATGGGCAGGCCGGCTTCAAGGCGCCCGACCTGCTGATTCAGGTGGTGGACGCCACCGCCCTCGAATCCAGCCTGGCGCTGGCCCAGGAACTCTGCGAGCTGGGCAAGCCGCTGGTGATCGCCCTCAACCGCCTCGACGAGGCCCGCGAGAAGGGCGTCTACATCAACGTGGCGGCGCTGTCCGAGGCGCTCGGCGTGCCGGTGGTGCCCACCGTCGCCCACATGGGCAAGGGCATCACCACCGTCTTCGAGACGGCGCTCCAGCTGCTCCACGCCCGCAGCTGCCCGCTGCCCCAGCTGCCCAGCGCTCACCTGCGCAAGGCCCTGGCGCCGCTCAACGCAATCCTCGACACGCCGGAGGTGGAGGCCGCCTTCCGCGTGCCCCGGGCGCTGCTGCTCACCCAGGTGGCGCGGGGCGACACCTGGTTCGCGTCCGAGCTGGCCCGGCATTTCCCCGATCTGGTGCCGGCCGTCGAGGCGGCTCGCGCCGACGCAGCCCGGGTGCTGCCGCGGCCGCTGCCGGACGAGCTCTTCGCCGATCGCCACTACCGGGCGGCGGCGCTCCACGAACAGGTCAGCCGGCTCGGCCACGCCGCCGAGAAGGCCGGCTGGAAGCGCGCCCTCGACCGCATCTTCCTGCACCCCCGCTGGGGTTTCATCGGCACGCTGGCGGTGTTTGCGCTGGTGCTGTTCATGGTCTTCGAGGTGAGCACCGCCCTCGACGCGCTCACCTCCGCGCCGCTGGCGGCGTGGGTCGGCCAGTGGGAGCCGGACACCACGCTCGGCGTCATCGGGCGTGCGGTGGCCGACGGCCTCGTGGGCCTCGTCGGCATCGTGGTGCCCTACATGCTGCCGCTGGTGCTGCTGCTGGTGAGCCTTGAAGAATCGGGGATCATGCACCGGGTCGCCTTCGTGGTGGATCGGGGCTTTCACCGCATCGGCCTGCATGGCGGCGTGGCGGTGCCTTTCCTGCTCGGGCTGGGCTGCAACGTGCCGGCGCTGTCGGCGGTGGCGGCCAGTTCGTCCGGGCGCGAGCGCATCGTGGCGTCGCTCCTCATCACCTTCGTGCCGTGCTCGGCGCGCTCGGCCATCGTGCTGGCGATCGGCGGCAAATACCTGGGCTGGGAAGGCGTGCTGGGCATCTTCCTGCTGACGATGCTGATCATCGCGGTGGCCGGCAAGCTGCTGACCCGCCGCTACGTTAAGGCCAGCCCGGGCCTGATCCAGGCGATCCCGTCCTACGCGCTGCCGCAGTGGCGGCGTCTGCTGGCGATCACCTGGGAGCGCACCAGCGACATCCTGACCATCGTCACGCCGCTGCTGGTGCTGGGCAGCGTGGTGCTGGCGCTGCTGGCCCACTTCGGTGCCGATGAAGTGATCAACATGCTGCTGCTGCCGGTGACAAGCTGGTGGCTGGGCCTGCCGGTGGCGCTGGGCGTGCCGATCCTGTTTGGCGTGCTGCGCAAGGAGCTGTCGCTGCTGATGGTCTATCAGGCCCTCGGCACCCAGGACATCTCGCTCCAGCTGGGCTGGGTGCAGATCGCCACCTTCCTGGTCTTCCTGACCTTCTACGTGCCCTGCGTGTCCACCTTTGCGGTGATGCTGAAGACCATCGGCAAGCGCGACGCCGTGTTCTCGGTGGGGCTGTCGGTGGCCGTGGCGCTGGGCATCGCGGCGCTGTGCCGGATCGTCCTGCAGGGCGTCAATCTGGTTTTCTGAGGCGGATCAGTCCCGCGGGCGCAGGCGTTCGAGGGATTCGTCCAGCCCGGCCGCGCTGCGCAGGAGCGGCGGTTCGCTGTCCTCCAGCCGGGCGGCCGGATTGCCCGGCGCGGCCGCTGGCGTGGCGACGACCTCGGGCTCGCGCACGATGCGCGGGGTGATGACCACCACCGTCTCGGTGCTGGTGCCCGCATCCTCCCAGTGGGAAAACGCCGCGCCCAGCACGGGCAGCTCGCCCAGCACCGGAATGCCCGAGCGCTTGTAGTTGGCGCTGTTGCGGATCAAACCCCCGATGAAGATCGACTGCCCGTCCTCGGCGATCAGGGTGGTGTTCACCTGCGTGCTGTTCTTCGACGGGATGCTGTTGTTCACGCTCGCGGTGCTCACCTCGGGGTGGATCTTCATCAGGATGCGGCCGCGCTCGTCGATGGACGGCGTGACCCGCAGGATCACCCCGGATTCGAGAAACTGGATGGATTCGGTGGTCACCTGGTTGATGGTGGTCGTCACCTTGTAGCCGGTCTGGTCGCCGATGGAGGTGATCGCCTGCTGGTTCTCGAGCGCCAGCAGCTTGGGCGTGGCGAGGGTATGCACCCGGCCCTTGCTGGCCAGGGCGCTCAGGTAGATGTTCAGGTTGTCGCTCACCACGCTGAAGAACAGCCCGCTGGCGGTGCGGTCGGCGAGGCCCTTGGTGCCCACGCTGTAGCTGCGATCGCTGCCGCCCACGATCTTCGACCAATCCACCCCGAAGGCCTCGCTGCGGTCGAGCCGCACCTCGAGGATCTTGGCCTCGATGAGGATCTGGCGGGGCTGCACGTCCACCTGCTGGAGCAGGGTCTCGATGCGGTCGACGAAGGCTGGCTGGTCTTCGACGACGATCAGGTTGCGTTCGAGCAGCGGGGTGATCTTGCCGTAGCGGGAGATGTGCTTGGTGAGGATGTCGGCGACCGTCTTGGGGTTGGAGTACTGGACCTTGAAGGTGCGCAGCCGGGTGTTGCCGGAGAGGCCGTCGAGCCCAGCGTCCTTGCGCTCGACCACCAGGAAGGTGTCGCCGCGGCGCTCGGCCACGTAGCCGGCGGCCTCGGCCACGGTGCGCACGGCCTCGTCGGCGCTCACGTTGTAGAGGTTGACCGAAACGTTGCCGGTGACGCCCTTGCCCACCAGCACGTTGATCTTCTCGTTGCGGGAGAGCATCTCGAACACGTCGCCCACCGGCACGTCGCGCAGATTGACGGTGATGCGGCGGGGCGCGGGGTCGGCGGCGAAGGCGGCCGGCTGGCCGGTGGCGGCGAGGGCGCAGGCCACGAGGGCGGTGGCGAGGCGATGGCGGATCACGGTCTGGACTCCCGGGGCGGACGGCGCATGTCGAGGGTGACGCGGCGTCCGTCCTTTTCGAAAACGGCCTGGTATTCGGTGACCGACAGCAGGCGGTGGCCGTCGAGTTTTTCGCCGATGGCGACCATCTGGCCGTCCACGTTGGCGAGGGAACTGGGGCCCGACAGCAGCACGCCGCGCAGGCGGGGCTGCCATTCGACGGGCGCCGGCGCTTCGCCCGCGACGGGCGCAAGGGCGGTGCCGCCGGGCCGGCGGAAAGGGTCGTGGTGCAGCCTGGGCTCGGCAGCGAAGGCCGCCGTGGCGATGAGCAGCAGGAGGGCGGGGGGCAGGCGGTGCTTCATGGCTGGCGGGCGCCCGGACGGCGATACACGGCGAGGCGCAGGCGCAGGTTCACGCTGCCGCTGCTCGCCTGTCGGGTGAAACGGAGCTCCTGCAGGCCGGCGTTGGGCAGGCGGGCCTCGATGGCGGCGAGCCAGCCCACCAGCTGCGGGTAGCTGCCGCCGGCTTCCAGCTCGTAACGGGTTTCGACGAGGCCGTCGGATTCGCTCTGCTGGCCCGGAAACACCGGCAGCAGCTCGACGCCTTGGCTGCGGGCCAGGCTGTCGAGCACGCCGGGCAGGCGCGCCGGCGCGGTGTCGGCGGCGTCGAGGGTGGTGTCGAGGCGGGTGGCTTCGGCGGTGAGGGCTTCGGCCTGGGCCTGCCGGTCTGGCAGGCTGGCGATGGCCTCGCGGATGCCCGCGGCCTGAGTCGCCACCGCCTGGCGCGATTGCCACGCCGGCCGCAGGATCTGGCCCCAGCCGACGAGCAGGATCACCGCCGACAGGGCGCCGGCGGCCAGCCGCAGCACCCGGATGTCGAGGGCGAGGAGTGCGCGGGGCGGAAACTTCACGACCGGCCTCCGTCGCGCAGCGTGAGCGGGCAGCTGAGGGCGAACTCCATCAGCTCGAAGCGGTTGTACTGCTTGACGTTGCCGGGCACCAGCCGGGGCTTGGCGCAGGGGCCGGCGCTGGCGAGGGCCTCGGCGAACGCGCCGATGGTGGCCGGGTCCGGCGCCTTTCCGTGGATCGCCAGGCTGGCGTCGGCCGGGGCGATGGGGCTGCCGGGCTGGGGCAGGGCGGGGATGCGGGTGTAGATCAGCTCGTCAAACCACACCGACTCGCCCAGGGCCACGTCGATGGGCACGAGCACGCCGCCCACCACGTCGGGGCCGCGCAGGGCGGCGATCTTGCGGGACAGCTCGCGGGCTTCATCGACCCGCGCGTTGAGGGCGGTGAGGCGCGCCACGGTGCGTTCGCTGTCGCGGCGCTGGGCCTGGAGCGTCTGCAGCGCGGTGGTGGCCTGGCGGTTGCCCAGTTCGAGCCCGATGCGCAGGGCGGCGACCGCGGCAATGGCGCAGCCCACCGCGATCACGCCGCCGCGCAGGGTGCGCCGGGCGCGCTGTTCGGCGCGCCAGGAGGCGGGGATCAGGTCGATGTCGGCCATGTCAGGCGGGCACGCGCAGGGCCAGGCCGGCGGCGACGGTCATCCCGGCCGGCGGCTCGACGATGGGCACGCCCTCGTTGCCGGGGATCTTCCACAGGTCGAGCACCTGCACCGGCATCGCCAGCAGGCGGCCGATGAAGGCCGCTGCGCCCTGCAGGCGGGCGATGCTGCCGCAGATGTAGACGCCGTCCACCGAGCCGCCGTGGGTCTGGGAGGCGAAGTAGATCAGCACCCGCGCCACCTCGTGGGCAAGCTGCTGGAAATCCGGCTGGAGCAGTTCGACGATGGTGCTGCTGATTTCGTCGCCGCCGCTGGGCAGACCGTGCTTGCGCAGCAGGGTGAGGGCGCGCTCGGCGGGCAGGTCGAGGTTGCGGGCGAGGGTGTCGGCCAGGTGGGCTTCGCCGAAGGCGAGGCTGCGGTCGAACATCAGCCGGCGACCCCACAGCAGGGTGAGATAGGTGTGGCGGGCGCCGAAGTTGATGATGAGCTGGTTGGCCCGCGGATCGCCGGTGACCAGCGCCCGGGCGACCCGGGCCAGGGCGGCGGGGCCGATGTCCACGGCCACCGGTTCGAGCCCGGCGGACTGGAGCAGATCGAGGTGGGCGATGACCCGCTCCCGCGGGGCCACGGCGACCACCGCGGAGCGCAGGTTGCTCTCGGGCGGGCGGCGGATCGGGAGCACGTCCACCACCGCGTCGTCGAGGCCGCTCTTGAAGCGCTCCTTGAGGGTGCGCAGCAGGGTGGCGGTGTCGTCCTGGCCGTTGGGGGTGGTGTAGTCCACCGAGATGACCTGGAGGTCGCCCGGCGGCAGCACGCTGACCACCCGCCGGCCGCGAAAGCCGTGGCGCTTGAGCCCGTCGCGGACAAAGCTGCGGAAGGCGGCGGGGTCTGCCAGCAGCTCGGCGCGCGGCACGGGGTAGGGCAACCCGGCCACCGCCTGCCAGCGCAGTTCGCGGCCGGCGTGGGTGACCTGGGCGAGGTTGAGACGCTCGCTGGCGAGGTCAAAGCCGATGGGCGTGTTCCGCCGGACGGCGGGCCACGGGGCTTTCAGGCCGGCGAGGCGGCCTTTCAGGGATGTCCAGAGCGCGTTGTACTCCATGGCAGGCATATCGGCCCGGGCTGTCGGTTCCTTGAGCCCGGGCGGTTACTCGGTGCTGATGACGAGGCGGGGTTCTTGGCGCAGGCTCTCGCGGCTGGAGAGGGTGGCGCTGTCCACCCCGATGTCTATCAGGACGATCAGTCCGTGGTTGGGGCGCACGCCGTCGACCCATTCCTGCACCGTGGTGGTGATGTCCATCTCCCAGTAGCGCTGGGATGTGGCGCCCAGGGGCAGGGAGAGGACGGCGGCGCTGCCGCTGGCGAAGGTGCCGCCGGCGTTGGTCCAGGCCAGGTCGGGGGCGTTCTGGCGCCTGGCCCAGCTCACCCCGCCGGTCGAGATGGCGCCGTTCTGGGTGCCTTCGACCCAGCTTTCGGTGAGTGGATAGAGTCGGGCCTTGAAGAACAGGAGGACGGAGGCGTTTTCGATGTGGAAGGACAGGATGGCGCGCTTGATGACCTTCCCGGTCGGCACGTTCGACAGATCGAAGCGCAGGATCGGGCGGTTGTCGTTGGGCAGGAAGGAGAGCTGCAGCGGCGTGGTGGTGCCGTAATTGACGTTGGGGGGCGAGCTGCTGGACACGTAGGCGTCGGCCGCCGGCAGGCGGACGCTGCCGCCCATCACGCTGGCGACGCCGTTGGCGTCGAGGGTGGAGGCGATGATCTGCACGTCGTCCAGACGGCCGAGGAAGTTCTCGTTGTAGGGCGTGGTGCCGATCAGCAGGTTGCGGGTGTTGGCGGCCGGCGTGTTGAACAGGCTGGCGGTGTGGGTGGCGGCCAGGTTGCCGTCCACGTAGAGTTTGATCTGGCGCAGGCTGTCCTTGTAGGTGGCCGCGAGGTGGTAGTAGGTGCCGGGGCGCAGGTTGAGGCCGGTGGTGCTGTAGGTGCGCCAGTTGCCATTGGCGTAGAACTCGAAGTACATCTCGCCGTCGCGGGTGCCCATGGCGTAGTTGGCCTCGTTGGTGGCGGTGCCCTTGTACAGCACCGGACGCTTGCCGTTGCGGTCGCTCATGTTGATCCACGCGGCGAGGCTGAAGTCGCCGCTCATGGACAGCGCGGCCGTGTGGTTCACCGTGACCTTGCCGGCGGATGCGAAGTTCAGCGCGCCGCCGGATACGCCTCCGGAGCCGCTCCAGCTACCGCCGGTGACGCTGCCGGTCTGGCCGCCAACGGCGTCGCTGGCGGAGGCGCCGGTGGTCTCGTCGAACTTCCACCAGGCCACGCGACCGCTGACCTCATCCTGGGGCGGGTTGAGGGCGTTGCAGGGGGCGATGTACTTGACGATGAGCTTGGGCGCGCGGGTGCTGTCCGAGTTCTCGCCGGAGGCGTAGGCCTCGGTGAAGTTGGAGGTGGGGACGAGGAGGACGCCGTAGTTGGGGTAGCGGCCATCCACCCAGCCCTGGACGAGGCCGGTGAGGTTCCAGGTGATGGTGTAGCCCGACAGGTAGTAGTGGGTGTGGGTGGTGTCGGTGGCGCTCGTCGATTCGATGGTGGTGCCGGCCACCTGCCAGGCCCGGGTGCCGTTGCGGGTCTGCCAGGTGGCGCCGTCGGCGGAGGTGCCGCCGCTCTGGCTGCCGGGCACCCAGGGTTCGAGCACCCGGTGGGCGTTCACGGTGCGCCCCGAAAGGGACAGGCTGCCGGCGTTCTCCCGGTACAGGACGAGCTGGGCGTCGGTGATGCGGCTGCCTGCCGGGAGGCTGGAGAGATCGAATGAAAGTAGTATATGAAACTTATCTTGTTGCAATTGCAACGACGTGCTGGCGCCGTAGTTTTTGGTGGGGCTGGTCGAATCCAGGTAGGTGTCGGCGCCGCTGCTGTCGGTCTTGAGGGTGTAGGTGAGGGTGTTGCCGGCGGTCTTGGGCACCTGGCGTCTGACGGTCACGCGGGTGCCGGCCAGGCCACTGGCGAGGGTGGCGGTGGCCGTGAGGGTGACCGGGCTGCCCGAGGTGGGGCTGACGCTGACCTGATAGCTGTCGCTGCCGACGGTGGTGGTGGGCAGGTCGGCGTAGCCGCTGCAGGTGCTGAGCTGGTTGAGCTGCCAGGTGGCGTGGGCGATGCCGGCCTCGGCGAGGCGACGGGCCCGTTCGGCTTCGCGCGGGTTGAGGCGGGCGCTGGTGCCGATGTCCTGGCTGAGGCCGAAGGCGATCGCCCCGATGACGATCAGCAGCAGGCTGACCGGCAGCAGCAGGAAGCCTGAGGCGCGGCGTGTCATCGGGCCCCCACGCGCAGGCGGCGCGACCAGCTGCCGGTCTCGCCGCCGGGGCCGGTGAGGGTGAGCTGGACGATGATCTCCCGGTTGCGCCGGTTGCCGGTGGCAACGCGGGTGACGCTGAAGGCGCTGACGTTGTCGGCGATCGTGCGCACGCTGTAGTCGTTGCCGTTGAAGGGGGCGACGTTGGGCAGGCGCTCCAGAAGCTGGGTGCCGACGCGGTAATAGGCCACCACGTCGATCCAGTCGGCGCCCGTCTTCGGGGCGGCCGGCGCAGTGCCGATGGTGCCGTTCTCGTCGTTGTCGGTGAAGCTCGCCCCGTTATCCACCAGCCCGTCGCCGTCGTCGTCGATGCCGATGATGCCGGCGCCGCCGTCGTTGGTCTCGTCGGCCGGGAGGTCGTCGTCGACGACGCCGTTCTTGTTGTTGTCGGCATCGGCGTAGCCGTCGCCGTTGCGGTCGAGCGTGGGCGGCAGGGCGACGGCGACGACGTCGCGGGCGGTGGTGGTGACTTCCAGCGGCACCATCAGGCGGGTGCTGGATTCCACCATCGCGGCGATGCGCTCCAGGGCCAGCCGGGCGTCGCGCTGCAGGGTGGCCCGCTCGTCGATCACGCTGTCGGTCTGGCGCAGGCTGACCAGCACGCCGGCGAGGCTGCCCAGCACCAGCGCGGAGATCACCGCGGCCACCAGCAGTTCGACCAGGGCGATGCCCCGCTGCGCCGTCATCGGGTCACCAGGGTGGTCATCTCGACCGGCGGATCGGTGATGGCGGCGCGGATCCAGATCAGGTCGGCGTCGGTGCCGGTGAAGGGGTTGTTGTCGCCGTCGGCGTTGTCGCCGTCGTAGCGGCTGAGATAGACCATCACCCGCGGGCTGGCGCCAGTGGGGTCGGAGTAGCTGCTGGCGGTGGTGGCGCTGCCGGCAACGGTGGCGGCGCTGTCCAGGTCGTCGAAGCGGGTGCCGGAAACGTCGGAGAGCTTGTTGGCGACGGCCTGCCACAGGTCGTCGGCTTCGTCGGCGGTCGGGGCGTTACGCGTGGCGTTGGACAGGGCGTCGAGGGCCGGAACGATGGCGACGGCGAGCAGCACCACCGCCACCAGGGCTTCGACGTAACCGAATCCGCGCTGCCGTCTCATGGCCTTACTGGAAGGTGATGCGGCCGGTCTCCGCGGCCACCAGCACGTCGCGGGTGTGGCTGCCGGCCTGTACGCGCACCTGCGCGCTGCCGCTGGCGAGGCGCTGCAGGGCGTTGCCCTGGGTGGTGGCGGGGGCGCCGTCGGCGAGGAAGGACAGGGCGCCGGCGGTGCCCGAAGGCAGCACCACCAGACTGCTGTCGAGTCGCGCGTCGGGATAGCGGCTGCCGCTGCCGAGGGTGTCGGCGTAAAGCTGGCGGGACAGGGGGTGACGGACGGTGTAGAGCGGCGTGGGCGGCGCGGTGGCGGTGTTCAGCACATAGACCTTGTAGCTGTCGCTGGCGGTGTCGCTGGTGAAGGTGACGCCGTAAGGGGTCTGGGTGCGCAGGGCTTCGTCGCGGGCGAAGCGCAGGGCCGCGGCGATCTGTCCGGCGGCCTCGATGGCCTGGGTCGGGCGGCTGGTGGCGGAGATCAGGGGGGTGATCGAGGCGGCGAGCATGGCGAGGATGCCGACGGCGACGAGCAGTTCGATGAGGGTCACCCCGCCGCTGCGGGCGGGGCGGATGCCGGGCGCTGCCACGGCGGCGGAATCAGCGGGACTGGTAGGCGGCGACGTTGACGATGAGCTGGCCGGTCTTGTTGTCGAACTTCCAGCCGCCGGGATCGCCGGAGGTGGCGGTCATGCCCAGGGAGCCGACGGTGACGATCTCGACGGTGGCGACGTTCTTCATCGGGTCGGCGGGGATGGTGCTCTTCTTGAGATAGGGGCCGTACTTGTAGGTGGTGTCCTTCGTGTCACTGGCGGCGCCGGCAGCACTGGTGAATTTGACCAGCTGAGAAACAAAGGCGGCTTCGGTGTTGATCGCCCCGAAGGTGCCGCCTGCGGCCACGGCGCTGGGGTAGCTGCCGTGCTGCTGGTAGTACAGCTCGATGGCGGTGCGCAGGTTGCTCAGGGTCGCGTCCAGCGCGGCGGCCTTGCTGTCGTCGGTGGAGGCGGAAAACTGCGGAATGGCGATGGCGGCCAGCACGCCGAGGATGACCACGACGATCAGCAGTTCGACGAGCGTGAAGCCGTCTTGCAGACGGGGGCGGCGAATCTTCATTGCGGACTCCGGTTCTTGTAGTGCAATGGGCGGGAGCACTCCGCCCGGTGAGCAGGTATGGACCCTGTTACGGCCAGAGCGGCCGAAAGTTGAGGTGCAAGTTTGCCTTCACCGTGAATTCCGTCCGCCTAATGAACAGCCGCCGACAGCTTGAAGATGGGCAGGATCAGCGCGCTGACGATGGTGGCGACGAGGCCGCCCATGAACAGCAGCATTACCGGCTCGATGACCTTGGCAAGGGTGGCGAGGCGCTGCTCGAGCTTGCGCTGGTAGTGCTCGGCGAGGCGCTCGAGCACCTTGGCCAGGTGGCCGCTGCGTTCGCCGGTGGCGAGCATCTCCCGGGCCAGGGGCGGGATGAATTCGGTGTCGGAGAGCGCTGCCGAAAGCCCGCGGCCTTCCTCGACGCTCACGCGCATGCGCTCCATGGCCTCGCGCAGGGCGCGGGTGGAGGCGATGTCCTGGCTGGCGGCCAGGGCCTTGAGCAGCGGCACGCCGCGCGACAGGGACAAGGACAGGATGCGGAACACCCGCACCATGTGGATGCCCATCACGATGTTGCCGAGGGCCGGGGTGGCCATCACCGCCCGCTCGATGGCGGCGCGGCCTTCCGGCGAGGTGGCGACGCGCCGCCCCACCAGCGCGAGCACGCCGATGCCGACCACCACCAGCGCGCCGTACTTGTGCAGGAAATCCGACAGGGCCATGAGCACCAGGGTGGTGACGGGCAGGCGGTCGTGGATCGACGCGAACAGATCGGCAAAGCGCGGGAACACCCACAGCAGGATGAAGGCCACGACGATCACCGACAGGCCCAGCAGCACCGCCGGGTAGGTGAGGGCCGAGACCAGCGCGACGCGCAGGTTCTGGGCCTTCTCGTCGAGATCCTTGAGCTGGGCCAGCACGTCGGGCAGGAAACCACCCTCCTCGGCGGCCGCGACCAGGTGGGTGTAAGTGCCCGGGAACATCGCCGGCTGGGCGGCGAGGGCCTGGGACAGGGGCTTGCCTTCGAGGATGTCGTGATGGAGCGCGGCCAGCACCGCCTTCACCGGCGGGCGGCGCGACTGGGCGTGGAGTTCGCTGAGCGCGGTGTGGAGCGGCACGCCGGTCTCCAGCAGCAGCGCCAGCTGTTCGGTGAAGGCGATCCGGTCGGCCACCTGGATGCGCTGGCTCCAGCCGGCGAAGGCGGCCTTCGCGCTGCTGGCGGCGGTGGGGGCGGACGCGCCGCCGGCGGGGCCGAGTTCGATGGCCATCGGTTTACTCCAGCAGCACCACGCGGGAGATCTCTTCCAGCGTGGTGTGGCCCGCCAGCACCCGGTCGAGCCCGTCGTCGAAGAGGCCCGGCGTGGGGCCGCGCCTGACGTGGTCGCTGAGGGCTTCGTAGCCGGCGTCGGCGACGATCAGGCTCTGCAGCGGACGGTCGATCTCGATGAGTTCGTGGATCGCCAGCCGGCCCTTGTAGCCGCTGTCGTAGCAGTTGCGGCAGCCGCGGCCGCGGGCCAGCATCACCTGGCCGCGGGCTTCCCAGCCAAAGCGTTCGACGAGCTCCGGCGGAGCGATGTAGGTGCTGCGGCATTCGGGGCAGATGCGCCGCACGAGGCGCTGGGCCATCACGCCGATCAGCGCCGACGACAGCAGGTAGGGCTCGACGCCCATGTCCACCAGCCGCGCCACGGCGCCCACGGCGTCGTTGGTGTGGAGCGTGGAGAGCACGAGGTGCCCGGTGAGGGCGGCCTGCACGGCGATCTCGGCGGTCTGGCGGTCGCGGATCTCGCCCACCATGATGATGTCCGGGTCCTGGCGCAGCACGTGGCGCAGGATGCGCGGGAAGGTCAGGCCGACGGCTTCGTTCACCTGGTTCTGGTTGATGATGTCGAGCTGGTACTCCACCGGGTCTTCGATGGTGACGATGTTCTTCTCGATGCTGCGCAGGTGGTCGATGGCGCCGTAGAGGGTGGTCGTCTTGCCGCTGCCGGTGGGGCCGGTGACGAGGAGCAGGCCGTGGCTGCGGGCCAGCAGGCGGCGGAAGCGCGACAGGTTGCCGTCGGCGAGGCCCAGGCGGTGCAGGTCGAGCACCGTGGTGCCCTTGTCGAGCACCCGCAGCACCACCTTCTCGCCGTAGATGCCGGGCAGGGACGAGAAGCGCAGATCGACGGTGCGGCCCTTGGTGGAGACCTGGATGCGGCCATCTTGCGGCAGGCGGCGCTCGGCGATGTCCAGGTTGGCCATCACCTTGAGGCGCGAGACGAGGGCCGGGAAGAGGTCGGCGCGGGGGTTCATCACCTCGTACAGCACGCCGTCGATGCGGAAGCGCACCCGCGCCTTGGTGCGGAAGAGCTCCAGGTGGATGTCGCTGGCGTTGTCGTGGATGGCCCGCTGGATGATCGAGTTGACCAGGTTGATCACCGGGCTGCCGGCGGCGAGTTCGTCGATGGTGGTGGTGTCGCCGGCGGGGCCGGTGGTCTCGATGACCTCCAGGTCCATCGTGTTGCCGTCGATCAGGTCGGGATCGTAGGCGGAGCCGGAGTAGGCCTCGAACAGGCATTTCTGGATCGCGTCGGCGCCGGCCAGCACCCAGCGCAGGCGGCAGCCGCTGGCCCGCTCGATCTCGTCGGCCACCGGCATGGACTGCGGGTCGGTGGTGGCGAGGGTGAGCTCGTTGCCGATCCGGAACATGGGCAGCACGCCCAGCCGGCGGGCCATGTCCTGGGGCAGGGCTTCGGCGATGGCCGGGTCGAACAGGCCCGGGCGCATGGCCAGGTAGGGCACGCCGAGCTGGGCCGAGAGCGCCTGGAGCAGCTCGTGCTCGGGCACCCAGCCCTTCTCGATGAGGATGCGGCCGATGCGCAGGCCGAGCTGGCGCTGCAGGCGCGCGGCTTCTGCGATCTGCTCGGGCTTGGCGAGGCCGCGTTCGGTGAGGATGTCGCCCAGGCGCTTGCCGCTGGGGGCGATGGGCGGCGGCGGGGGGCGGGAATCGGGGCCGCCGCTGTCGAAGATCTCGATGCGCCGGTTGAGCCCGGTGGCCACCAGGATGTCGTTGATCAGCGGGTTGGGGGCGGTGAGGCGCAGCCAGCCGCCCAGGCTGGCCAGCCGGGCGCTGCCGGCGATGAGCTGGGCGAGGGCCTGGCTGGAGAGCAGCGAGACCTTGCCCAGGTCGAGGACGATGCGCAGCTCGTATTCGGCGGCGCAGGCGTCGATGGCGCTGCCGAGGGCGCCCACGGCGTCGGTGTCGTGCAGCGCGCCCTCGGGGGCGAGGTAGGTGAGGGTGCCCGCGCGGGTGCGGACGACGTTGCTAGTGATCGTCGCACTCCCGCCGGATGCCCATCTTCAGCAGCATGGCCGGCTCGTCGTCGCACAGGCGCAGGAAGATGTCGAGGAGTTCCGGGTCAAGCTGGGTGCCGCTGACCCGGCGCATTTCGGCCACCGCGGCCTCGTGGGTGCTGCCGGCCCGGTAGGCGCGCGAGCTGGTGATGCTGTCGTAGGTGTCGGCGACGGCGATGACCCGCGCCAGCAGCGGGATGTCGGAGCCGCGCAGGCCGTGGGGATAGCCGGTGCCGTCGAACTTTTCCTGGTGATGGCGGGCGCCGGCGATGGCGCCTTTCAGGCGGTCCACGTGGCGCAGGATCTCGTAGGAGCGCTCGGGGTGCACCTTGATGAAGGTGTATTCGTCGTTGGTCAGGCGCCCCGGCTTGCACAGCACGGCGTCGGGGATGCCGATCTTGCCCACGTCGTGGAGGAGCGAGCCCCAGTGGAGGTTCTCCATCTCTTCGGTGCGCAGGCGCAGGGCTTCGCCGATGCGCATCGACAGCAGATGCACCCGCTCGGAGTGGCCGCGGGTGTACGGATCCTTGGCCTCGACGGCTTCGATCAGCGCGGCGGCCATCTGCTCGGTGAAGCGGCGCATCTCGGCGAACATCTCGCCCATGTGCATCACGTTGGAGATCTGGTGGGCCATCACCTCGCCCAGGCGCCGGTCGCTGTTGGTGAAGTCGGGCTTCTCCTGGTGGTTGAGGAGGGTCAGCATGGCCGGCATCTCGAGGCCCTGGAACACCGGGCAGGCCAGCACCTTGTAGGGCATGTCGGTGAAGATGTAGGGCCGGCGGGAATCCCGCATGTCGTTGAGGACCACCGTGGCGCGGCTCGACGAGACGAAGCGGAACAGGTCGCCGCGCATCTCCACCAGCACCAGGTCGAGGTTGTGGATCGGCTTGCTGAGGTTGGTGGCGGAGACGGTGAGGTTCTCGGCCGGGCGGACGAAGCAGGCCACGTCGGCGTTGAGCTGCTCGGCGCAGCTCTTGAGCAGATCCTGCAGGACTTCGGCGCCGAGATCCTGTTTGGTCAGGTGGCGGTCGATGTCGTAGAAGAGGTGGAGCTCTTCGTAGCGTTCGGCCAGTTCGGCGGCCAGCACGTTCATCTCGGCGCCCAGGCTGTTGCGGTCGGCGAGGGTGGCGGCCACGTCGGCCATGGTCTCGGCGATGGCGTCCAGTTCGATGCCGAAGGGTGCGGCGTCGTCCCGGGGCACGGCGATCAGCCAGCCGGTGCCGTCGGGCAGCAGGGCGGGGCTCACGTAGGCGACGCCGCTCTCGGTCTTCAGGCGGCGCATGCCGTCGCCGCCTGCGGCGCTGGCATTGCAGGCGGCCAGCGCCTGATCGAGGCTCGCGGTGGCGCTGTCGGCCCACAGCAGCTCGCCGGACGCGGTGCCGATGGCGGCGTGGAAGGCTTCGCCCACGCCGCGCTTGAGCCAGCGGCCGTAGCGGGCCAGATCGTCGGCGCGGTTGTCATTCATCGGCTTGCTCCCGGGCGACCAGCTGGCCGAGCAGGGTGGCGATGCGCCGGGGGCTGACCGGCTTCTCGAGGAACTCGATGTGGCCCAGTTCCTCGGCCCAGCTGCGCTGGTCGCGGGCGGTCATGGAGGTCATCACCAGCACCGGAAAGGCCGGGCGGGTGTCGTTGGCGTGGAGGCGGCGGCATAACTCCTCGCCGCCCATGCCGGGCATCTGGATGTCGGTGATGAGGGCGTCCGGCGGGTTGCTGGCGATGGCGGCGAGGGCCTCGGCGCCGTCGTGGGCCAGGTCGATCTGCCAGCCTTCCTTGGCCAGGCTCACGCGCAGTACGCGGGCCACGTGGGGTTCGTCGTCGACGACGAGGAGACGTTTCATGCAGCCCTCAGCAGGACGTGGGGTTTGCGGAAGCTCAGGGTGAAGCGGGTGCCCTGGCCGGGTTGGCTGGTGACGTCGATCTGGCCCTGGTGCAGCTCGACGATCTGCCGCGCGAGGTACAGGCCCAGCCCGTGGCCGCCGCGGGTGACGGCCTCGCGGTCGGCGGAGCGGTAGAACTTGTCGAACACCCGGGGCAGGTCGGCGGCGGGGATGCCGATCCCGCTGTCCTGCACGGTGATCACGATGCGCTCGTCGGCCTCTTCGGCCGACAGGATGATCGTACCGCCGGTCCGGTTGTACTTGGCGGCGTTGGTGAGCAGGTTGTTCAAGGCGATGCGCAGCAGGTCCTTGTCCAGTTCGATGGGCGGCAGTTCGGGGGGCACGTTGACCTGCAGCCGCAGGTCGCGGCTGGCGCCGGTGTGCTGGAGCTGCTCCATGCAGTCGGCGAGCAGCTCCGCCAGGCGCACCCGCTGCCGGTCGATGACGATGCTGCCGGCCTCGATGCGCGAGATGTTGAGCAGGTTGTTGATGAGCGCCGCGGCCCGCTGGGATTCGTCGCAGACGGTGCTGATGGCGTCCACCCGGGTGTCGGCGGGGAGGTCCGGGTCGTCCCGGAGCAGTTCGCCGTACAGCGCGATGTTGGCCAGCGGTGTCTTCAGTTCGTGGGCCACGTGGGCGATGAACTCGTCGCGGGCCTGGGCGGCGAGCATCTGGTCGGTGGTTTCGCGCAGGACGATCAGCGAGCCGAGGCGGCGGGTCGCGTCGCGGGGGGCGAACAGGGGCAGTGCCCACACGCTGACCCGGCGCTGCGGGTTGCCGTCCGGGTGGAAGTCGGCGGTCTGGCTGGCGGAGGTGGACGCGCCGCCCAGGAGCGGGGTGAGCGCCCGCAGGATGCTGTCTTCCACCGGCCATTCGGTGGGGCGTTTGTTCAGGAGGTCGGCGGGGTCGGCCGACAGCAGCGGGCCAACCTTGGTGTTGGCGAACACCGTGAGGCTGCCTTCGTCCAGCACCAGCACGCCTTCGGGCAGGGTTTCGAGGGCGCTCTCGACCTTCTCGCGCTTGTAGCCCAGCAGCTTGATGGCCGTTTCGGCGTCGCCGCGGCCGGCTTCGAGCTCGCGGATGCGTTTTTCGGTGGCGTCGAGGAAGCGCCCGAAGCGGGTGACCAGATCCCGGGCGGTGGCGTCGCCGGCAAGGCCGGCCGGCGTGCTGGCGGCGAGTTGCTCGACCCGCTCGCTCACCGCCTGCAGCGGCCGCAGCTGGCTGCGCAGCATGAAGAAGAACAGCGGCACCAGCAGCAGGATGGGCAGCGCCAGCCCGGCCAGGAAGGGCAGCTGGCGGGCGTCGAAGCCGAGGGTCGGGGCGCGGAAGGCGACCCGCACGAAGCCTTCGAGGCGGCCGTTCTGGAGCAGCGGGCCGTGGAACTCGATCAGTTCGAGCCCCGCCACGCCGCTATCGACCGGGCGGTGGCCGAACCACTCGGCGGGCTTGTCGGCGGCCAGGGGCTGGGCGCTCGGGGTGAGGCCCGGAGCGGTGACTTCGGACAGGGGCTGGCCCTGGGGATCGGTGACGAGGCCGTAGGCCAGATCGGCATTGCCATGGGCGCGGAGCACCGCGGCGAGGGGGTTGGGGCGGCCGGGGGAGGGCACCAGGCCATCCTTGGGAATCGCGGCCAGCGCCTTGACCAGACGCGAGCCCTGGTCGATCAGCTCGGTGGCGCGCTGTTCGGTCTGGTTGCGCACCGCCAGAAAGGCGACGAGCAGGGCAGCGGCGAGGCCGGCGATGAGGACGAAGAGTCCGGCGCGATCGGCGGAACTGGAGCGGGCGGGAATCACGGGGCGCGTTATCTGAGCGGGGTATTCCCGGATAACGGTCTCACGCCAGCGTACTTTAGCGGGGCGGGCGGATTCCTCCCCTGCCTGCGGGGGCGGTCAGTCGGGTCGGCGCCCCTCGCCCGGGGTGAGGAAGAGCCCGATCCCGAGGGCGATCAGCACCAGCGGCCACCAGGTGCGGGCCAGGCGGACGATGTCGAGCTCGAACAGATCAAGGTTGATCCCCAGGGCGACGACGCCGATGAGGATGAGGGCAATGGCTGCGAAGTGGCCGCGCATGGGTAGTTCCGTGGAAACACCGGGGACGCCGATGTTAGCGCGTTATGCGGGCTTTTCGTCGCGGTTGTCGGCGAAGGCCGGCAGGCTCACCCGCAGCAGCACGCCGCGCCCGTCCGGGGTGTCGTGGATGTCCACCTCGCCGCCGGCGCCGTGGGCGATCTCGCGGACGATGGCGAGGCCGAGGCCGCTGCCCGGGTGGCTGGCGGCGGGCAGGCGGAAGAAGCGCTCGAAGACCTGCTGGCGGTTGGCGGGCGGGATGCCGGGGCCGGTGTCTTGCACCTCGATCAGGCAGTGGGGGCCGTCGGTGCGGCAGCGGATGGTGACTTCGCCCGGCGCCGGGGTGTAGTTGAGGGCATTGGCCACCAGGTTGGCGATCATCTCGCCCAGCAACAGGCGGTCGCCATTGACGCGGGCGGCCTGCAGCTCGAAGCCCAGGTCGAGGTCGCGGGCTTCGGCGAGGCGGATCCATTCGGGGCTGCGCTCGCGGATCAGCTCGGGCAGGTCGACCGCCGCGGCGAGGTTGGTGTGGCGGCCGCCGGGCTCGGCGGAGAGCAGCACCAGCATCTGGTTGATGAGGTGGCCGAGGCGTTCGATGGCGCCGACGCAGTGGCGGGTGCGGGCGTCGCGCTCGGTGGCGTCGGGTTCGCGCTGGAGGAGCTCGAGCTGGGTGCGGATGCCGGCCAGCGGGGTGCGCAGCTGGTGGGCGGCGTTGGCCACGAAGCGCTGCTGGGCTTCGGCGGCTTCTTCGAGCCGGTCGAGCACCTGATTGAATTCGGTGACGAGGGGGCGGATCTCGATGGGCGCGGCGCTCTCGTCGAGGGGCTGGAGGGCCCGGTGCTCCATGCCGTGCAGGGCGCGGCGGATGCCTTCTACCGGCAGCAGGGCGTGATGCACGCCGAACCAGATCGTGATGCCGGTGGCGCCGGCGAAGAACATCAGCGGCAGCAGCAGGGCCACGGCCAGATCGAGCTTGAGCTGGTCGCGCTTGCGGGTGGTTTCGGCGGTGACGAAGATGAAGGGTTCGTCGGAGATGGTGCGGTGGATAGCGGTGACGCGCACCCGGTGGCCGCGGAAGTGGGAGTTGAAGCTGATCCGCTCGCCGTGCACCTCGTCATCGGGCCCGGCTTCGTGGGGCAGGCCGGCGTCGCCGGCGACGAAGCGGTTGGCGGGGCCGAGGATGAGGTAGTAGATGTCGTCCACCCGGTCGGTGCGCAGCACCTGCTCGGCGGCGGGCGGAAAGACGAAGCGGGGCTCGCCATTCACCACCTCGAGGTGCGGGATCAGCGCCAGGCTGGCGTCGGCGAGGGCCTGGTCGAGGGCCTCCATGGCCGGCTGGTGGACCAGGTGGTAGGCCAGCGGCAGGAAGGTGACGATGGCCAGGGCTGCCGGCAGCAGCAGCCACAGCAGCAGGGATTTACGCAGGCTTCGCGTCATGGGGCAGGTCTTCGAGCATGTAGCCCAGGCCGCGCACGGTGCGGATGCGGATGCCGGCCGGCTCGAGCTTGGCCCGCAGGCGCGAGACGTAAACCTCGACGGCGTTCTCGCTCATGTCCTTGTCCCAGCTGCACACGGCCGCCACGATGCGCTCCTTGCTGAGGACGCGTTCGAGGTTGTCGAGGAGGAACTGGAGGATCGCCCATTCGCGCTGGGGCAGCTCCAGGGGCTGGCCGGAGAGCCACGCCCGGTGGGCTTCTTCGTCGAGCACAAGGGGGCCGAACTCGCGGCGTTGGCCGCTCTGGCCACGGCTGCGGCGCACGAGGGCATTGACCCGGGCGAGCAGCTCGACGGCCGCGAAGGGCTTGGTGAGGTAGTCGTCGGCGCCCAGGTTGAGGCCGCGCACCCGCTCGTTCAGGGCGTCGCGGGCGGTGAGCATGAGCACGTGGATCGGGTTGTGGCGGGCCCGCAGGCGCGACAGCAGCTCCAGCCCGTCCATGCCGGGCAGGCCGATGTCGAGCACCATCAGGTCGAACTTCTCGGCGGCGACGGCGGCCTCGGCCAGCTCGGCGCTGCCCACGAAGTCGGCAGTGAAGCCGGCCCCGCGCAGCAGCTGGGCCACGCCGTCGGCAAGCAGGGGGTCGTCTTCGACAATGAGGATGCGCATGGCTGGAGGCGGAGGCTGGGCGGTTGGGTTGAGTCGGGCTGTCCCGGTTGTCGGCTCATGGGGCGGGAAGGTGCCGGTGGGCCAGCCCTCCACCGCCCCGGCGGATCATTCGTCTTCCTTCTTCGTCCTGTCCCTGGCGCCGCCGTAGGACAGCAGCACCGGCAGCAGGAGCAGGGTGAAGATCGTCGCGCTGATGATGCCGCCGACGATCACGACTGCAAAGGGGCGCTGGGTTTCGGAGCCGATGCCGTGGGACAGCGCGGCGGGCAGCAGGCCCAGGCCGGCCATCAGGGCGGTCATCACGATGGGGCGCAGGCGCAGCATGGCGCCGTCGAGGATGGCCTCGGCGCGGGGGGCGCCGCGGCGGGCGATCTCGATGACCTGCTCGACCATGATCACGCCGTTCTGCACCGAGATGCCGGCCACCGCGATGAAGCCCACCGCCGACGACACCGACAGGTGCAGCCCGGCCAGCCCCAGCCCGGCGAAGCCGCCGATCAGCGTGAAGGGCACCATCGCCAGCACCAGCAGGGCCGGGCGGATGTCGCGGAAGGCCCAGAACAGCAGCGAGAAGATCAGCCCGAGGGTGATCGGCACGATCAGCTTGAGGCGGCCCATGGCGCGCTGCTGGTTCTCGAACTGGCCGCCCCAGGTGATGGTGTAGCCGGCCGGCAGGCTGACTTCGGCGGCGACCTTCTTCTGGGCTTCGGCGACGAAGCTGCCCTGGTCGCGGCCGCGCAGGTTGGCCTTGACGATCACGTTGCGGCTGCCGGCTTCGCGCTGGATGCGCGACGCGCCCTGGCGCAGCTCCACGTCGGCCAGGTCGCCCAGCGGGATGCTGCCGTGCCCGTCGGGCAGGGCCACCGGCAGGTTGGCGATGTCGTCCACCTGGTCGCGAAACTGGGGCCCGAAGCGCAGCGTGACGTCGTAGCGGCGCTCGCCCTCGTAGAAGGCGTTGACCGCGCTGCCGCCGAGGGCGGTCTGGATCATCGCGTTCACGTCGGTGACGTTGATGTCGTAGCGGGCCAGGGCTTCGCGGCGCAGGCGGATGTCCACCTCGCTCTGGCCGCCCACCGGCAGGGCGGCCACGTCGGCCGAGCCTTCGATGCGGTTCAGCACCCCGGCGATCTGCCGGCCCTTGGCTTCGAGCACCTCCAGGTTGGGGCCGAAGACCTTGACCGCGATCTCGCCCTTGGCGCCGGAGAGGGATTCCTCGACGCTGTCCTGGATCACCTGGGAGAAGTTGGTGGGCAGGCCGGGGATGGCCTCCAGCTGGCCGGACATGCTGTCCACCAGCGCGTCCTTGGTGGCGAAGCGCCATTCGCCGCGGGGTTTGAGATCCACCAGGATCTCGATGTTGTTGGGGCCCTTGGGGTCGGTGCCGTCGTCGGGGCGGCCCACGTGGGTGATGACCGCCTTGACTTCGGGGTAGGTGGACAGCACCGCACGCACCTTGCGCTCCACCTCCTTGGTGTTGGTGAGGCCGGACGACTGGGGCAGGCTGATGGTGAGCCAGATGTTGCCTTCGTCGAGCTTGGGCAGGAACTCGGAACCGAGCAGCGGGGCGATGCCCAGCGCGGCGGCCAGGCACAGCAGCGAACCGGCGATCACCGCCCGGCGGCGGGCCTGGAGCTTGATCAGCAGATCCCGGTAGCGTTCCTGCAGGCGGTGCAGCCAGGGGCTCTCCTTCTCGGCCATGTCCTCCTTGTTGAGGGCGTAGGAGAGGAGCGTGGGCACCAGGGTGAGGGTCAGGAGCAGGCCGCCGAGGAGTGCGAAGGAGAGGGTCAGCGCCACCGGGGTGAAGATCCGCCCTTCCATGCGCTGGAAGGTGAAGATCGGCAGGAAGGCGACGATGATGATGGCCTTCGAGAACATGATCGGCGAACCCAGCTCGACGCAGGTCTGCTTGAGGGCGTGGATGCGCCGGCCCACCGGCGAGATGATCCCGTGGTGTTCGGCGTGGGCGTCCACCGCCAGGCGCACCATCAGCGCCTCGACCATCACCACCGCGCTGTCGATGATGACGCCGAAGTCCACCGCGCCCAGGGAGATCAGGTTGGCCGACACGCCCATGGCGTGCATCAGGATGAAGGCGAACAGCAGCGACAGGGGAATCACCGCGGCGACGATGATCGCCGCCCGCAGGTTGCGCAGGAAGGCCAGCAGGATGGCGGTGACGAGCACCGCGCCGACCAGCAGGTTCTCGGCCACGGTGGCCACGGTGTGGCCGATGAGTTCGGTGCGCTGGTAGATCGGGCGCAGGTGGAAGCCTTCGGGCAGGCGGGCATTGACCTCGTCCACCTTGATCTTGAGGGCTTCGACGATCTTGGCGGCGTTGCCGCCCTTGGTCATCTGGACGATGCCTTCGATCACGTCGTCCCGGTCGTTGAAGGCCACGATGCCCGAGCGGGGGCGGAAACCCGCCACCACTTCGGCCACGTCGCTGATGCGCACCGGCTTGCCTTCCCGGGCCACCACCACCACGTCGCGCACGTCGTCGAGGTTCTGGAACAGGCCGAGGGTGCGCACCACCAGGGCTTCGTCGCCCCGGGGGAGCAGGCCGCCGCTGCCGTTGGCGCTGGCGGCGTTGAGGGCCTGGGTGACATCGTTGAGGCTCACCGCGTACTTGCGCAGGAGTTCGGGGTCGATGCGCACCTGCACTTCGCGGATCGCGCCGCCGAAGCTCACCACGTCGGCGACGCCCGGCACCATGCGCAGGGCGGGGCGGACCGTCCAGTCCTGCACCGCACGGATCTCCTCGCGGTCGGCGGTGGGCGGGGCGTCGAGCACGTAGCGGTAGATCTCGCCGACGGCGGTGGTCAGCGGCGCCAGCACCGGCTGGGAGCCGGGGGGCAGCGAGACGTTCTGCAGGCGTTCGAGCACCTGCTGGCGGGCGAAGTAGTCGCCGGTCTTGTCGTTGAAGGTGAGGGTGACCACCGACAGACCGGTGATCGACACCGAGCGCAGCTGGGTCATGCCCGGCACGCCGCTCATCTCCCGCTCGATGGGCAGGGAGATGGTGCGTTCGACCTCTTCCGGGGCGATCCCGATGGCCTGGGTGACCACCTGGACCTGCACGTCCTGCACGTCCGGGAAGGCTTCGATGGAGATCTGGTTGACGGCGTACGCGCCGTAGCCGAGCAGCACCGCAGCGGCGATGAGGATGAAGGCCCGCTGGCGCAGGGCGAGGGTGATGAGGGTGTCGAACATGGCGGCGGCCCGTCAGCGGGAACTGCTGGCCAGTTCGGCGTTGAGGAGCAGGGCCCCGACGCTGACCACCTTGTCACCGCCCTTCACGCCGCTCCAGACGTAGGCGAAGCTGCGGGTCTGCACCGCGAGGGTGACCTCGCGCTTCTCGAAGACGCCGGCCTCGCGCTCGACGAAGACGTAGTTCTTCACCCCTTCGACCAGCAGCGCGCCGGTGGGGATCTTGGGCAGCTCTTCCTTGGCGTCGGCGAGGATGCCGACCTTGGCGTACATCTCGGGCTTGAGCAGCCCCTCGAGGTTATCCACCGCCACCCGGGCCTGGACGCGGCGGGTTTGAGGATCGAGGGTGGGCGCCACGTGCACCACGGTGCCGGTGAAGTTGCGGTGCGGATAGGCGGAGACTTCCACCTGGGCCGACTTGCCGACGGTGACGATGGGCAGGTCGCGCTCGGGCACGTCCACCAGCACCGACAGGCGGCTCATGTCGGTGACGACGAAGAGCGGCTCTTCGGTGTCGGGGCGCACTTCCATCGCCGGGTTGATCTTGCGGGTGGCGACCACGCCGCTGATCGGCGCGCGCAGCTGGTAGCGCTGGCCGCCGGCTGCGCTGGTGCCGCCGGGGTTGAGGTTGGCGAGGCGCAGCCGGGCGCGCTCGACCTCGGCCTGGGACTGCTGGGCCTCGGCCTGGGCGGCTTCGAGGTCGCGACGGGCGATCACCTCGGCCTGGAACAGGCTGCGGGCCCGGTCGAGGGCGGATTTCTTCTGCTGGGCGTCGGCCTGGGCCTTGGCCAGATCGGCGGCGGCGGTGCCGAGTTCAGGCGCGTCGAGCACGGCCAGCACGGTGCCGGCCTTCACGCTGTCGCCGATGTTGGCGTGGATCTCGACGACCCGGCCGGCGATCGGGGCGACCAGCCGGGCGGTGGCGTTCTCGTCGTAGCTGATGCGGGCGGCCAGGGGCTCGTCCATCGGCACCGGGGCGAGGGCGGCCCGGTCGGTCTTGATCTGGGCGAGCTGGGGTGCGGCGGTGGGGAAGCGCAGCACGCCGGGTTCGGCGGAGGGGCGCTGGATGGCCGGCTCGTCGGGCTTGGTGGGGGCGCTGGGGCGCAGGTACCAGGCGCCGGCGGCGATGGCGGCCACGAGGGCGATGAGGATGGGCGTGCGTTTCATGGGGTGGCTCCGGCCAGACGCAGCATCAGGGCGGCGCGGGCAACATCGGCCCGGGCCTGGATGGTTTCGATGCGCGCGGCGCGCAGGTTGCGCTGGGTGTCGAGGTAGTCGGTGAGGCTCATGCCGCCCTTCTGGATGGCGATGTCGGCGCCGCGGCCGGCGCGCTCGGCGGCGGGCAGCACCACGTCGCGCAGGCGTGCGTGGCGGGCGCGGGCGGCGGCGAGCTCGGCCTGCAGCTGGGCCTGCTCGGCCGAGACGGCCTGGCGGGTGGCGTCGAGCTGCTGCTCGGCGGCGCTGTAGTCGGCTTCGCTCCGGGCGATGTCGCCCCGGTAGTCGTAGCCGAGGAACAGCGGGATCGAGACGCTGAAGCCGTAGGTGTTGCGGGCGTCGGGCGGGTAGTGCTCGTACTGCACGCCGACGGAGACGTCGCGGGTGCGCTGGGCACGGGCGAGTTCGCGAAGCGCGCCGGCCTGGGCCACGCGCTGGCGGGCGGCGAGGATGTCGACGCGCTCGGCCTCGGCGGGCGCCGGGGCTGCGGCGTCGTCGCCGGGCCAGTCGTCGGTGGTGTCGAGGGTGCTGGCTGGCACGCGGTTGCCGAGCAGGCGGGCCAGCTCGATGCGCGCGCGGGAGAGGGCGAGCCCGGCCTGCACGGCGTCGTTGGCGACGCGGGCGGCGTCGGCGGCGAAGCGGGCCACGTCGACGCCGGCCAGGTCGCCGGCCTTGCCGCGCACGTCGGCGGCGTCGGCGGCGCGGCGGGCGAGGGCGGCGTTCTCGTCGGCGATCCGGCGGATCTCGCGGGCGGCGCGCAGGTCGACCCAGGCGCGGGCCAGGTCGATGCGGGCGAGGCGGATGGTGTTGTCGAGATCAAAGCCGGCGGCGGCGAGGTTGCGGTCGGCGGCGGCGAGGCGCAGGTCGCGCTTGTCGCCGCGTTCGATCATCTGGTCGACCCGCAGCACGTTGTCTGCGGGGCGCTCCCAGTAGCCGCCGCTGCTGTTTCGGGCCGGGTTGATGCTGGTGACCGAGGCGGTGACGACAGGGTTGGGGCGGGCGCCGGCGATGTCGATGCCGGCCCGGGCGCCGGCTACCGCGGCGCGGGCCTGGAGGATGGTCGGGTTGGCGTCGAGCAGGCGCTTTTCGGCCTCTGGCAGGCTGAGGGGCGGGGTGTCGGCGGTCTGGGCCTGGCTGAGGGCCGGCAGCAGCAGCGCGGCGGTGAGCAGGTGCCGGGTGAGGCGGCGAAGGGGGAGCAAGGGACGCATTCCATCGGGCGGTGATGACCAGCTGCCCAGTCTAGGCGCGCATTCTGTCCGCTGCCTGACTTCTTTCTTGCGTCAAGCTTTCATGGTGGTGTCAGTCGGTGACGGTGCTGTCGGCCGTGACCGGGAGCGCGCTGGCGAGGGGCCCGTAGCGCTGGTGGAGCAGCCACACCAGATCGACCAGCCCGGGCTGGTTGAGGTGGGGCACGCCGGCGAGGATCAGCACGAAACGGTGACTGCCCACGTACAGCGGCCAGAAGCCGAGCTGGCTGTGGCCGGCGGCGTCCGGGATCGACCAGGCGCTGCCGTACAGGTGCAGATCCTGGCTGATGACGCGCCGGTGGCGGCTGTGCAGGCTGGCCAGATCGGCCGACAGGGCGGCCAGGGCTTCGGCCTGCGGCGTGGTGAAGCCGGTGCTGGCGAGGTGAAAGCCGTGGGCGTCGGCCAGCAGCGCGCTGCGGCTGCCGGTGAGCGGCGGCAGCAGGCGCTGCAGGGCGGCCTCGATGGTGTCGCGGGGGGCGCTCCGCGGAGCGTCGAGATACTGCACCCAGCCGGCGGTGGCGAGGCGCCGCACGAAGCCTTCGTCCTCGTCATGCCAGGCGGGGCTGGCCGGCTGGGCGAAGAGCAGGCGGATGAAGCCGCGCAGGCGGTCCTCGGCCTGCTCGGCCGTGGCAAAGAAGGCGCCGGCGGGGGTGGGGAGCAGGAACTGGCGGGCCGGGGCGGTCATGGGCTCAGGCGCTGGCGACGGGGTCGATGACGCTCAGCACGGCTTCGATCAGCAGGCACACGTCGCGGCGGGCGCGGGCGTCCACCTCGAACACCGGCACGCAGCCGAAGCCGGCCCGGTCGAGCTCGAGCTGGTAGTCGGACAGGCGCGGCGTGGCGGCGAGATCCACATGGGTGACGCCGATGGCCACGGCCGTCTTGCGGATGAAGCCGCTGAAGGCGCCCAGGTAAAAGCGCAGCTCCTTGAGCGGATCGCCGCGGGAGTTGTCGATCAGCAGGATCAGCGCGATGCCGCCTTCGGTGAGGATCTCCCACATGAAGTCGAAGCGCTGCTGGCCCGGCGTGCCGTAGAGGTGGATGGTGCTGCCGTCGGCCAGCTTCATCGCGCCGTAGTCCATCGCCACGGTGGTGTTGGGCTTGAGCTCGCGGACTTCGTCGGAGGCGGCGGCGTCGGTGCGCACCGGCGGAATGTCGCTGGCGGCGGTGACGGCGGTGGTCTTGCCGGCGCCCACCGGGCCGGCAAAGATGATCTTGTAGTGGCTCATCAGCGCAGGCCTCAGCCGGCGGCCGCTTCTCCGAGGCGGGCGCCCAGCAGCTTGCCGAGGATGCGCTTGAACAGGCCGCGCATCGGCGGGGCAGCTTCGGTGGGGCTGGCGACGATCTGCCGGCTGGCGATGCGGGCGGCGGCGAGGGCGGCCGGGGTGACGGCCAGCTCGACCAGCCCGAGGGCGTGGCAGGCGCTGTAAAAGGCGAACACGTAACGCTGGGGGATGCCCAGCATGCTCACGGTGTCGCGCAGGCTGACGCTGCCCCGCGACCACAGGCCGGCGATGCGCATGGCTTCGGGCGGCACGGCGAGGCGGGTGAGGTTGGGCCAGCTGTGCAGGCGCACCGGGTAATCGAGGCTGGTGCCCCGGGGCAGGCGCCCGCGGGAGGCCCACAGGGCCACGTCCCATTCGAGGGCTTCGAGGGGGCGGCTTTCGAGCTTGTCCATGCGCACGGCGTCGCCGGGCTCGACGCGGCTCATCCGCACCGTGCCGCGGGTGGGCAGCTGGGCCAGGGCGCGCAGGGCGTTGGTGCTGCGGGCCTGGAGGGCCTTGCCGCTCTGCGGGTCGAGGTATAGCGCGGTGCCGCTGGCGTCGTCGATGCGCACCGGGCGGTGGATCTCGCGGGCATGGGCGACGGCGCGGGTGATCTCGCCCTGCAGGAACTGCTCCGGCGAGTAGTAGATGGCGTTGCGGGCGATCAGGTCGTCGAGATCCACGTCGGGCATCGAGCCCACATAAAAGGTGGACAGGCGCTCTTCGAGCTGGCGCAGCAGGGCCACCGGGTCGGCGTTGGCGAGGCGGGGCTCGGTGCGGTTGAAGAGCATCTCGACGGGCATTTCGTCGGGGATGCTGTCGGCGTCCTCGAGGGAGCCGGTGTCGGTGGCCGTCGCCGATGCTTCGACGGCCGGCGGGGGCGGAAGCAGGCGGCGGGCCTGTTCGAGGGCGGCCGAGAAGGCGGCGAGGCCCACCGGCTTGGTGACCGGGATGGTCAGCGGGTCGCTGTCGAGCGACGCGCGCTGGGTGCTGACGATCAGCGGGCGGCCCGGGTAGAGCAGGCGGTGACCTTCGAGCAGGTAGCGGCCCAGATCGTTGTCGATGTCGATGAAGGCCACGTCGGCGGCGGCTTCGTCGGTGATCTGACAGGCTCGGGAATCCACACGCGAGAGGAAGATCTCGAAGGCGTACAGCGAGCGGCTGTCCATGCCGGTGTGGCAGAGGCGGAGCGTAGGCTGGGCGGTCATCATGGTGTTTCTCCCGAAGGCGGTCAGAGGGCCGGGCTGGTCATCCCGACCAGACCGCGCGTCAGGACGGAGCGGCTGGCCGGAGGTTGTACGTTTTCGTCGGCGCGCACGCCGCTGGCGAGGTGACTGGCCAGGAAGCGGCGCTGGGCCGGGTCGAGCTGCAAGGCGGTCTGCGAAAGCATGGCGGACTTCAGGCCCACGCCCCGTTCGCCCAGCACGATGAACAGATCCACCAGGGCGCCATAGGTCGCCTCGCCGTCGCCGAGCTGCCCGGCGATCAGGATCCGCCGGGTGTGGCTGGTCAGGTCGTCCGGCTTGCGGGCCAGATGCATTTCCAGGTGCGCGAGCAGGCGTCCGGCCTCGCTCCGCAGATGCAGTGAGCCGCTGTCCGGCTTCTGGAATGCGGGTTCGGGTCGTTCCATGTCGGAGCCCCAGATTGGGTGAAATCGATCGCGCCCGATGTCCCAGTGCGATATGACGAACGGGCTTGATTATAGGGGGCTCGATGGCGGCGAAACCGGCCACTTTGATTACTTCTGTTATTTATACAGATTTTGACAAAGCTGGCTGTCAGAAGCTGACTAATCGCCCAAATTGGGTACGGTTTTGCCCGAAAAAGTCGAGAAAAATCCCCTGGTTAGGGCATGGTCTCTCCGGCTGCCGCGGGGCGCCGTGCTGGCGGTGGGTGACGTCCGGCTTGCCGGGTGGCCGGCTTTGTCTTACCCTCGCCGTCCCTGTTCCTCCGGGTGCCCGATCCGCCTTCGCGGAAACGGCCAAACGGGAAGTCCGGTGACGTCGGCGGCACGCCCTCCGACCATTCCGGCGCAGCCCCCGCTGCTGTAAGCCAGACGACTCCATCCACATGCCACTGGGCGCCAGCCCGGGAAGGCGGACGGGGAAGGACGACGGCGAGCCAGAAGACCGGCCCGAGGACATTGTTTCTGCTGAGCCCCGGGGTGCGGGCCTGGCGAGCGAAATGCGTCCGCCGCCGGCCCTGGCCCGCGGCCGTCCCGCCTGCCGGCCTTTCGGGCCGTGCGCTTTCGTTTCGTCCTCTTCAGGTTTTTCCGTCCCCCGTCCGGCCCGGCGATCCGGCCCATGGAGACGGGATGACCGCAGCACACCCAGGCTTTTGCCGACTCATCGGACGCGCCCTGCTCGCCGCCGCCCTGCTGGGTGCGCTGCCCGCGCAGGCGGCGACGCTGTTCGGCGTCGTCACCGACCGCGCCGCGCCGGCAGCCGTCGAAGGTGCCCGCAAGCACCTTGCCAGCCATCCCCGCGACCGCATCGTGCTGCGCACGCCGGCCCAGCTCCTGGCCGCCAGCGACCGCCAGCTGCGCCAGTGGCTGGATGCCGACGCGGTGCTGGCGGTGTCGGCCTTCGGCGACCCGGCCCGCCGGCTGATCGACGCCCTGCCGGCCAGCCGCGCCGCCACCGTGCTGGCGATGAACGGCGAGCAGCGCCTCAACCTGCAAAGCCGCGGCCCGGCCGGCGCGCTGGCGGGCTTTCCCCCCGACACCCTGCGCCAGCTCGCCGCCGAGCAGCCCTCCGCCGAAGTCCTCGACGCCGCCGCCGCCCATCCGGCCGCATCCGCGTGGCTCTCCGCCCGGCGCACCTGGCAGGCCGGCGGCGCCGACAACGTGGCGCGGCTGTACGCCCATCTCCTCGCCGGCACGGCGCTTCCGCCGCCGCTGCCCGAGCCGGCCCTGCGCCTGCGCGTGGGTGAGGTGGAGCGGACGGACGCCGCCGCCTGGCAGGCCGGCCTGCTGCCCGCCGGGCCGGCGCTGGCGGTGCTGGATCTGTCCAACATCGAAACCGGCACCGCCGCGGCGATCTGCGCCGAATCCCGCGGCCAGGGCCTGCCCTGCGCCGAGGTGCTGACCCGCTGGGGCGGCGCCTCGCGGGAGGCGGTGGAGCGCCTGCCCGAGCTGCTCGCGCCGGCCCGCCCGGCGGCGCTGGTGGTGGTGCAGGACTTCGTGGTCGGCGCCGCCGAGAACCGCGAGGCCGTCACCGAAGCCCTGAAGAAGCTCGACCTGCCCGTCATCAAGGCGATCCGCCTCACCGAGCGCACCGCCACCCAGTGGCGCCTGTCGCCCGAGGGCCTGCCGGTGGATTCGGTGCAATACCGGGTGGCCCTGCCCGAGCTGCAGGGCATCGGCCAGCCCATCGTGGTGTCGGCGGTGGGGGCAGGGCGGATCGATCCGCTCACCGGCGTCGAGCTGCGCCGCACCGAGCCCATCGCCGCCGAGATCACCCGGCTGGTGGCCCGCGCCACCCGCTGGCAGGCGCTGCGTGCCAAGGCCAACGCCGACAAGCGGGTGGCCATCGTCTACTACAACCACCCGCCCGGCCGGCAGAACATCGGCGCCGACAACCTGGACGTGCCGGCCTCGCTGTTCGCCATCCTCAAGCGCCTGAAGGCCGAGGGCTACGACACCGGCGAGCTGCCCGCGTCGCCCGAGGTGCTGCTCGACGGGATCATGGCCCGGGGTGTGAACCTGCCCGAAGACAAGGCCGCGCTGGCCGAGCTCGCCCGCGAGGTGGCCGGGGTGAGCGCCGCCGACTACAAAGCGTGGTTCGCCGGCCTGCCCGAGCGGGTGCGCGGCGAGATGGTGTCCGGCCCTCTCGGCCGGCTCCACGCCGAGGTGCTGGAGGCCGAGCGCGCCGGCGAGCGCAGTCTGGGCCGCAAGCGCGTCGAATCGGTGATGAAGGAGCTGCACCATCTGGCCGAAGGTGCCGACCACCCCCGCCGCGCGGAAACCATTGCCGGCCTGAAGGCGCTGGAGGCTGGCTACCGCGGCTGCCTCGCCGACGTGCCGCTGCGCAGGTGCGAGAGCCTCTCGAGCCTCGCCTGGCAGATCGTCGGCTACGGCGTCGAGGGCCTGCGCGGCTGGGGCCCGGCGCCGGGCAAGGTGATGGTGGCCGATGGCAAGCTGCTGGTGCCCGGGCTCACCTTCGGCAAGGTCTTCGTCGGCCCGCAGCCGCCGCGGGGCTGGGAGGTGGATGAAGAGCTGCTCCACGCCAACACCAGCGTATCGCCGCCCCACCAGTACCTGGCCTTCTACCACTGGCTGCGCGACCGCTTCCGGGCCGACGCGGTGGTGCATCTGGGCCGCCATTCGACCTACGAGTTCCTGCCCGGCAAGGCGGTGGGCCTCACCGCCGACGACTACCCCAGCCTCGTCGCCGCCGATCTGCCGGGCATCTACCCCTACATCGTCGACGGGGTGGGCGAGGGCGTGCAGGCCAAGCGCCGCGGGCTGGCGGTGATCGTCGACCACCTCACCCCGCCGCTCTCGGCCACGCCGCTCTACGACAAGCTGCTGGAACTGCGCCAGGTGGTGGAGAGCTTCGAGGCCGCCAGCAGCGAGAGCCTCAAGGCCCAGGCCGCCCGCACGATGCGCGAGCAGGTGACGGCGCTCAACCTGCGCGCCGAGCTGGAGGCCTCGATGGCCGACGTGCTGGAGGTGCGCGGCATTGGTTTCGAGGACGCCGACGACGATCTGCTCGCCCACGAGATCGGCCACTACCTCACCAAGCTGCAGGAGAAGTTCATGCCCCACGGCCTGCACGTCTTCGGGCAGGACTGGAGCGCCGAATCCCTGGCCCTGATGGCGGGCTCGATGGCCCAGGTGGCCGGCGGCTACGACGCGGCCATCGCCGCCAAGCTGGCGGCCTCGCCGCGGCTCGAGATGGAAGGCCTGCTGGCCGGGCTCGCCGGGCGCTTCGTGGCGCCGGGCAAGGGCAACGACCCGCTGCGCTCGCCCGAGGCGCTGCCCACCGGGCGCAACTTCCACGCGGTGGATGGCGACCTGCTGCCCACCCGGCTGGGCTACGCCCTCGGCGCCAGCCTCGCCGACAAGGCCGCCGCCCGCCCGCGCAAGGCCGCGGCCGGCGCCGACAGCGACGCGGTGATCCTGTGGGCGTCCGACGCGGTGCGCGACGAGGGCGCGATGGTCGCCTTCTGCCTGTCGCTGTTGGGCGCCGAGCCCGTGTGGAACGCCCGCGGCATCGTCACCGACGTGCGCCTCCTGCCCGGCAAGGCAAGGCGCGACGTGATCGTCACCACCTCCGGGCTGTTCCGCGACCTGTACCCCAACCTGCTCAACCAGATCGACCGCGCCGGCCGGCTGGCCCTGGCGGCGTCGGCCGGGCTGCTGGCCGAACAGCGCCCGGAGCTCGCCGACGCCCTCGCCGCCGCGCTGGCGCCCCTGGGCAGCGGCGTGGCGCGCGGGCACGAGCCGCTCGTCGGCAACGTTGCCGCGACCGCCTGGCTCGGCCGCACCGAGCGCCTTGCTCACGGCGGGCTGACGCTGGCCGACGCCGGCCGGGCCGCCGCGCTGCGCATCTTCGGCGACGCGCCGGGGGCCTACAGCGCCGGGGTCAATCGGCTCGCCGAACGCTCCGGCGCCTGGCGCGAGCGGGAGGAGCTGGGCCGCGTCTACCTCAACCGGATGGGCCACGCCTACGGGCTCGATGCCGGTGGCGACGCCGCCCACGTCGCCTTCGAGACGGCGCTCTCGGGCGTTGCCCGCAGCTACCACGGCCGCGCCAGCAACCTGTACGGCCTCCTCGACAACAACGACGCCTTCGATTACCTGGGTGGCCTGTCGCTGGGCGTCGAGACCCTCACCGGCCGGCGCCCGGAGGGGCTGATCCTCCAGCACGCCGACCCGGCCCATCCGGCGGTCGAACCGCTCGCCACCGCGCTGCTGTCCGAACTGCGCGGCCGCTACCTCAACCCGGAATGGCTCAAGCCCCTGATGAAGCACGGCTACGCCGGCGCCCGCACGATGGGCCAGGAGTTCCTCGAGAACCTGTGGGGCTGGCAGGTGACGCGGCCCGACCTCATCAAGCAGTGGGCCTGGGACGAGGTGAAGGAGACCTGGTTTGACGACAAGCAGAAGCTCGGCCTGCCGCGCTTCCTGGCCCAGGGCCACAACGCCCACGTGAAGGCCCACATGCTGGCGATCTTCATGGTGGCTGCCGAGAAGGGCTTCTGGCAGGCCGACGCTGCCACCATCCGCCAGATGGGCGGCGAGCTGGCCCGGCTGGTGGCGAAGAACGGCCTGCCCGGCAGCGGCCACGCAGCGCCCAATCACCCCATGTGGGACTGGCTGCGCCCGCGCATCGACGGCGCCGACGCCGAGGCATTGGGCATCGCGCTGGCCCGGGCCCAGGGGGCGACGCTGCCGGCTGCAGCGCTGCCAGCCGCTGCGCCCGCCCGGCCGCGATCAGCCAGCTCGCACGCGCCACGCGCCCCGCAGCAAGCCAAGCCGCAAGCGCCGGCGACGCCGGACGCGCCCGCCGAAGCGCCGCCGCCCGTCCGTCAGACCGAGCTCATCGTGCGCCCCCAGCCGCCGGCCGAGGTGCGCGCCGCCATTCCGTCCGCAGCGCTGGCCGTGGCACCGCTGCTCTTCCTGCTGGGCCTCGCCCTGAGCGCCCGGCGTCTGCCGACATCCCCAACCCGCAACCGATCCGGTGAATCCCGATGAACCACACCCTCTCCTGGCTCCATGAAGCCGTCACCTGGCTGCTCACCCCGGCCCTCCTGGCGCTGGTCGCCGCCTGCGCCATCGCGCTCGCCGAAGCCGGCCTCGCCCTGGGCGAACGCCTGTGGGGCCTGCGCCGCCTCGCCGCAGTGGGCGACGTGCTCGCCGTTCAGCGCGTCGCGCGGCACCGGCTGGAGCGGGCCGACCTGCTCGCCCGCATCCCGCCCATGCTGGGCTTGATGGCGACCATCATCCCCCTCGGGCCGGGCCTCGCGGCGCTGGGGCAGGGCAACCCGGGCGAGCTGGCGAGCGCCGTCACCGTGGCCTTCGACGCCACCGTGCTGGGCCTGGTGGCCGGCATCGGCGGGCTGGTGGTGGGCAAGCTGCGCCGCCGCTGGTACGAAGAGCTGCTCGAAGGCATGGAGGAGGCGGAATGAAGGCCGCAAACGCCCCGCGCCGCCGCCTGCGCCTGTACTCCCGGCTCGACGCCCGCTTCGACGATCGGGACGAAGACCCCCGCGCAAGTTTGGTCAACCTTGTTGACGTAATGCTGGTGTTCGCCTGCGGCCTGCTGGCCGCCGTCGCAGCCAACACCCAGGGCGCCCTCAGCCAGCCCAAGCCGGTGGACAGGGGCCGCAGCATTGAACGGCCCGCCGACGGCACCGGCCAGGCGGGCGCCGGCATGGACCGGGTCGGCGAGGTCTTCCGCGACCCGAAGACCGGCCAGCTGATCCTCATCGAACCGGCCGCGCCGGCTTCCCGCTGACACCCGGGCGGCGCCCGAATCCACCATGAGCACCGAATCCTCCATGAACAAGACCATCCATCTGCGCACCCTCGCGGCCATGGTGGCCGGCGCGCTGCCCGGCCTCGCCGCGGCTGCCGAAACCACCCTGCCAGAAGTCACCGTCGGCAGCCGCCGCGGCGATCTCGTCGGTGTCGCCGATGCTGCTTCTGAAGGCACCATCGACGCCCGCCGGCTGGCCACCCGTCCGCTGCTGCGCCCGGCCGAGGCGCTCGAGACCGTGCCGGGCCTCGTCGTCACCCAGCATTCGGGCGACGGCAAGGCCAACCAGTATTTCCTGCGCGGCTTCAACCTCGACCACGGCAGCGACTTCGCCACCTTCGTGGCCGGCATGCCGGTGAACATGCCCAGCCACGCCCACGGCCAGGGCTACATGGACCTCAACTTCCTGATCCCCGAGCTCATCGCCGGCATCCGCTTCCGCAAGGGCGTGTATGCCGCCGAGGACGGTGACTTTGCCACCGCCGGCGCGGCGCGCATCGACTACCAGCGCCAGCTGGCGGCGCCCTTCGTGGAGATCGGCGTGGGCCAGAACGGCTACCGCCGCCTGCTGGCCGCCGGCAGCCGACCGGTGGGCGAGCTGCAGCTGCTGGCGGCGGTCGAGGCCTCGGGCAATGACGGCCCGTGGGAGCAGCCCGAGAACCTCGTCCGTCGCAACGCGGTGCTGCGCCTCTCGGAAGGCTCGGCCGCCAACGGCTTCGCCCTCACCGCGATGAGCTACACGGCGCGCTGGACAGCCACCGAGCACGTGCCGGCGCGCGCCATCGACAGCGGCGAGATCGGCCGCTTCGGCGCCCTGTCGCCCAACGACGGCGGCACCACCCACCGCCACAGCCTGTCGGCCGAGTGGGCGCGGCCCGATGCCGACGGGGCCAGCCGGGCCGGCGTCTACGTGATCGACTACGGGCTCAACCTGTTCTCGGCGCCGTCCGGTTTCATCAACGGGCCGGCCGGCGACCAGCACGAGCAGGCCGACCGGCGCCTCGTGTGGGGCGGCCAGGCCAGCCGCAGCTGGTTTCTCGGCCCCGGGCTGAAGGATTCGGAGCTGACCGCCGGCCTCCAGTGGCGCCAGGACCGCATCCGCAGCGTCGGCCTGTATTCCACGGAAGACCGCCAGCGCAGCGCCACCGTGCGCCAGGACAAGATCACCGAGAGCGCCGCTGCGCTGTTCGTCGAGGCCCGCACCCAATGGCAACCGTGGCTGCGCAGCACCCTGGGCCTGCGTCATGACGAGGTGGATGCGCGCGCCACGGCCACCGGCGGCGAGTTCAACCTCGCCAACGGCGGCAAGGCCCGCGCCGGCCAGACCAGCCCCAAGCTGGGCGTGGTGCTGGGCCCCTTCGCGCTGCCCGCGCCCACCGAGTTCTACGCCAACTGGGGGCAGGGCTTCCACAGCAACGACGCCCGCGGCGCCACCAGCACCACCAACCCGGTCGATGGCAGCGCGATCAGCCGGGTGCCGCTGCTGGTGCGCGCCCGCGGCGCCGAGCTGGGCCTGCGCAGCACGCCGCTGCCGGGCTGGCAGACCAGCGTGTCGGTGTGGCAGATGGCGCTGGCCTCCGAGCTGGTGTTCATCGGCGACGAGGGCGTCACCGAACCCAAGGGCGCGTCGCGTCGCCACGGGCTGGAGTGGTCCAACGAGCTGGCGCTGCCCGCCGGGCTGAGTATCGACACGTCGCTGGCGCTCTCCCAGGCGCGCTTCCGCGAGGCCAATCCGGACAGCGGCGGCACCCGCGTGCCCAACGCGATCCCGGTGGTGGCGTCGGTGGGCGCGGCGCTGGACCCCGGCGGGCGCTGGTTTGCCGGTGCCCGCCTGCGCTACCTGGGCGCCTATCCGCTGGAAGAAACCGGTCGCGAGAAATCCACGCCTTTCTGGATGGCCAACCTGCGGGTGGGCTATCGCCTGGCCGCCGGCAGCCAGCTGACCGTCGACGTGCTCAACCTGTTCGACCGCAAGGCCAACGACATCGAATACTGGGGCGGCGCCTGCACCCGCAGCGAATCGGCCAGCGGCGCCTGCGGAGGCGGCATCGACGGGCGGCTGGTGCATCCGCTGGAGCCGCGCACCCTGCGGCTGGCGCTCCGGATCGGGTTCTGAGCGGGCGGGTGAAAAAAATACAAATCGCCACACTTGAAATGCGCCACACCCGACCCTATTATTAGCACTCGTCGGCGGTGAGTGCTAACAGCCTTCCGCCACCCCGATGCCAGTACCCGATTGCTGGCCAAGTTTTTTTCTGGCGGGCTCCGGCCCGGATTGAACCAAGCAGGAGATCTCTACATGAAAATCCGTCCCTTGCATGATCGCGTGATCGTCAAGCGTGTTGAAGCTGAGCGCACCACCTCCAGCGGCATCGTCATCCCCGACTCCGCCGGCGAGAAGCCCGATCAGGGCGAAGTGCTGGCTGTCGGCAACGGCAAGATCCTCGAGAGCGGCGAAGTGCGCAAGATGGATGTCAAGGTTGGCGACCGCGTCCTGTTCGGCAAGTACGCTGGCCAGACCGTCAAGGTCGATGGTCAGGAACTGCTGGTGATGCGCGAAGAAGACATCATGGGCGTGCTGGAGGCCTGAGCCTCGCAATCCCCGTCTTCCCCAATTTGATCTGAAGAATTCCGGAGAAACACACAATGGCAGCTAAAGAAGTCAAGTTTGGCGATTCCGCCCGTGCCCGCATGGTCGAAGGCATCAACGTCCTGGCCGACGCGGTCAAGGTGACCCTGGGCCCGAAGGGCCGCAACGTGGTGCTCGAGCGCTCCTTCGGCGCCCCGACCGTCACCAAGGACGGCGTCTCCGTCGCCAAGGAAATCGAACTGAAGGACAAGTTTGCCAACATGGGCGCCCAGATGGTCAAGGAAGTCGCTTCCAAGACCTCCGACATCGCCGGTGACGGCACCACCACCGCCACCGTGCT
>JAKLLO010000015.1 GCA_023150095.1 Zoogloea sp.
CGCACAGTGATGATCTTCACCGCGTCGGCCGACTTGACCGTGGCCAGCGCGTTGCCGGCGTAGATCGGGCGGACGAAGGTGTCGGCGGATTCGATGCCGACGATGTCGGAAATCTGCGCCACATCCAGCAGGGCGGCCACGCGGGGCAGCACGTTCTTGCCGAAGGTGGTCGCCGGGGCCAGCACGTGGCTGACCGCGCCACCGGCCGCCTGGACGACGGCGACGATCTGGGCGGCGAGGTTCTCGGCGGACTGGTCGGCAAAGGCGGCGGAATCGGTCACCAGCACCTTGGCGACGCCGGCCACCTTGGCTGCGGCTTCAGCGGCGGCAGCGACGCCGGAACCGGCAACCAGCACGGTCAGATCACCACCCAGCTTGGCGGCGGCGGCAATCGTGTTGAGCGTCGCGGCCTTCAGGGACGCGTTATCGTGTTCGGCAACAACCAGAACCGTCATCACAGCACCTTCGCTTCGTTCTTGAGTTTTTCAACCAGCTGAGCCACATCAGCCACCATCACGCCAGCGCTGCGCTTGGCCGGCTCGACGACCTTGAGGGTCGTGAGGCGCGGCGCCACATCAACACCCAGATCGGCCGGCTTGACGGTTTCCAGCGGCTTCTTCTTGGCCTTCATGATGTTCGGCAGCGTCGCGTAACGCGGCTCGTTCAGGCGCAGGTCGGTGGTCACCACCGCCGGCAGGGCGATTTCGAGGGTCTCGAGGCCGCCGTCGATTTCACGGGTGACGGTTGCCTTGCCGCTGCTCACCGCCACTTTGGAGGCGAAGGTGGCCTGGGGCCAGCCCATCAGCGCGGAGAGCATCTGACCGGTCTGGTTGGCATCGTCGTCGATGGCCTGCTTGCCGCAGATCACCACCTGGGGTTGTTCCTTGTCGCACAGGGCCTTGAGCAGCTTGGCCACGGCGAGCGGCTGGAGCTCCACATCGGTTTCGACGAGGATGCCCCGATCGGCGCCGATGGCCATCGCGGTACGCAGGGTTTCCTGGCAGGCGCCCACGCCACAGGACACGGCGACGACTTCGGTCGCGACACCCGCCTCTTTCAGGCGAACGGCTTCTTCAACAGCGATCTCGTCGAAAGGGTTCATGGACATCTTGACGTTGGCGATATCCACGCCGGAACCGTCGCTCTTCACGCGCACCTTGACGTTGTAGTCGACCACGCGTTTAACGGGAACCAGAATCTTCAATGCTGCGCTCCTTCCATATGAGACGTTCTCCATCATTTTCGGCATGCCAACGCGCCGGGAGTTCCATCCCGCCACGGGCCGACAGCCTCTTTTTTCGCCTTGCCGACATTGCAGCGCGTCTGCGCATGCCATCGGGGCGTAAAGCTGGCTAGCTTCTCACAGCAAGCCTTGCCTTGTCACTTTCCGTACGGTAGCGTATGGAGCAATAAGCGTCAATACTACTGCGTATGGACAAACCTCCCCGCGCCCAACTCGATCGTTCCACCTGGATCCACGCCGCCCTCGACACCCTTGCCGACGAGGGCGCGGGAAGCATTCGGGTGGAAATTCTGGCCCGGCGACTCCACGTCACCAAGGGCAGCTTCTACTGGCATTTCAAGGATCGACAGGATCTTCTCGACGCCGTGCTCGAGACCTGGAAGGAAGGCCGCATCCGCGACATCGTCAAACAGACGCGCCCCGAACCCGGCCGCGAGGAAGCCCAGCTCTACCACGTCATCGACGTCTACAGCGCCAGTCGCAACAACAAGGGCATCCTCATCGAGCTCGCCATGCGCGACTGGGCCCGCCGTGATCCGGCCGCCCAGAAGATCGTCGAGGAAGTGGACACCGCCCGCCTCAACTGCGCCCGGGATCTGTTCATTGCCTGCGGCCTGCCGAAAAACGAAGCGTCCACCCGCAGCGTGCTGCTCTATGCCTATGTGTTCGGGGTGTCGATGATGAACTGCGGCAACTTCGACGGCAACGTCGAGGAGATGAAGGCCGAGATCCGCCACATCATTGCCCGCAGCAAGGCGCCTGCGCCGCCCCCCTGAGCGACGCCAGGCCGGGTATCGCCGCCACGGCGTTGGCGCCGGTTGCGGCGATCAGGGCGTCCACCGGCATACCCCGAAGCTCGGCCAGCACGGCAGCGAAACGCGTCAGGTTGGCCGGGTCGTTGCGCCCTCCTCCGCACCACGCGGGCGGGATGTCCGGCGCGTCGGTTTCAAGAACGATAGATTCGAGGGGCAGCGTCGCCGCAAGCTCCCGGATGCGCCTCGACCCAGGGTAAGTCATCGCGCCGCCAAACCCCAGCCGGAAACCCAGCTTGATGAAGGCGTCGGCCTGCTGACGACTGCCGTTGAACGCATGGGCGATGCCACCAGGTACCGGAAGGCGCCGCAGGAACTTGAGGATCTCATCCTGGGCGCGGCGGATGTGCAGCACCACCGGCAGCTCGAATTCCCGCGCAAGCCTGAGCTGCGCCTCGAAGTAGCGCATCTGCAGCGGCAGATCGCCATCGGGCACGAAGCCGTCTAGCCCGATCTCCCCCACCGCCACCGCCGAGCCTTCGGCCAGCCTTTCGCGCAGGCGATCGAGATCGTCCGGCCCGGCCTGGCCGACGTACATCGGGTGGATGCCGAAGGCGTGGCGGCAATCGGGATTGCTCCGCGAAAGCGCCGCCACGGCGTCGAAGTCGACCGCCCCCACCGCCGGCACCAGAAAGCCACCGACGCCCGCAGCCCGGGCGGCCGCCAGGATGCCCGCCCGGTCGGCGTCGAACTCAGCGGCATCCAGATGGCAGTGGGTGTCGATCAGCACCCGCAGGGCTCCGGCTTACTTGCCCGTCCAGACCGGCTTGCGCTTGGCCATGAAGGCGTCGATGCCTTCGGCGGCGTCTTCGCACATCATGTTGCAGGCCATCACTTCAGCGGCCTGCTGGTAGGCTGCGTCGAGGCCCATCTCGAGCTGCGAGTAAAACATCTGCTTGCCCATGGAGATCGCCGCCGGCGACTTGGCGCAGATCGACGCGGCAAGTTTGGCCACTTCGTCGTCCAGCGCATCCAGCGGCACCACGCGATTGACCAGCCCACGCTGCTTGGCCTCGGCGGCGTCGATGAAATCGCCGGTGACGAGCATCTCGAAAGCCTGCTTGCGACCCATGTTGCGCGACAGACCGACGCTGGGCGTGGCACAGAACAGGCCCACGTTGATACCCGAGACGGCAAAGCGCGCCACGTCCGACGCCACCGCCAGATCGCACATCGACACCAGCTGACAGCCCGCCGCGGTGGCGATGCCGTGGATGCGGGCGATCACCGGCTGGGGCATGTTCACGATCTGCATCATCACCTTGCCGCACAGGCGGAACAGCGCCTGCTGGAAGGCCTTGGTGTAGTTGCCGCGCATCTCTTTCAGATCGTGGCCGGCGCAGAAAGCCTTGCCGGCGCCGGCGAGCACCACCACGCGCACGGATTTATCGGCGGCAACGGCCTCCAGCTCCGCCAGCAGGGCTTCGAGCATGGGCTGGGACAGCGCGTTGAACTGGCTCGGGCGGTTGAGCGTGATGGTCGCAACGCCGTCGGCGTCCTGGCGGAGCAGCATGGGTTCGGTGTTGGGCTGGACGACTGCGTTCATGAGTTCTCCTCCTGGTTTTGAAATCGCCGGCACGTGTCGGCCGGTCGTAGTGAATCACGCGCCGCAGCGGGCGCGCACACGGTGGGTCGGATCGGCATCGAGGGATTCGAGCCAATCCAGCAGTTCAAGGTTAACCCGGGCGACGCCGTCGCGCAGGGCGAGCACGCCGCCAACGGCGTTTGCCGACGGCGCCGGCACGCGAGCGCTGAAGCCACGCGTGGCGATCGACTGGTCGCTGCGGGGCGCCAGCAGCGCGGCGCGCAGCTCGATCACCCCGCGGCTCACGCCTTCGGATTCGAAAACCTGCGCAAACTCGTCCAGGTCGACCCGCAGCCTGCAACCGATCGCCCCCGCCGGCGGCAGCTCGCCCTTCATGCTGCGCTTGAGCACCAGCTCGAGCAACTGCCCGGGATGGGCGGCCCAGCGGTTCTCGACGAACACCTGGCGGCGCGTCGGCTGAGCATACAGCAGCCGATAGTGCATCGCGGTGGAGGCCAGCCAAGGCGCCGGCACGACCTCGGTGCTGCGGATCGGGAAGGCCAGCACCCGCGGCGGCGGACCGTCGATGGGGCCAAAATCGTGCACCGCGTAACCCGGCGCCGCCTTGGGCACGCTGCTGCAGGCGGCAAGCAGCAAGGCCGCGGCGGCGAGGGACAGGCGGATGAAGGGCAAGAGCTGCATGGGCCGGTTCCGGTTGAAGAGGCGGCTCAGTGGCTGCCAGCCGCGTTGCCGAACCCGGCCTCGCCCGGCCCCGGGGGCGGACGGCGGCGGCCGAGGAGCAGCAGCTGCGGGGTTTCGTCGATCTCGTCGAGCAGGTCGGAGAGCTGCCGCGAGGTGGTGGTGAGCTCCTGCAGCAGCACGTTGAGACGCGGCAGCGTGCTGGTGGCGAGGCCTTCGCCGGTGGTGCCGACCAACCCGTCGATGCGGTCGCTCACCGTCTGCAGACGGGCCACCAGATTGCGGCCATCGCGGGCCAGGGGCACGGCGTCGGCGCTGAGGCGTTCCAGGTTATCCAGACTGCGCCCGATGCGGCCGAGGTTCTCCTTGCTGACCACCTGGCGCACGGCGGCGAGGGTCTGCGGGACTTCCTTCAGGGTGCGGTCGAGCCCCTGGCTGGAGGATTCGAGGTGGGCCAGGGTGCGCTCGATGCGGGCGAGGTTTTCGGGCGCGGCCAGGGCCGACAGGCGCTGGGTGAGCTCGCGCACCTGGCGCAGGGTCTGCACCGACGCGTCGGCCACCTCATCCACCAGCCCGGGGGCCAGCTTGAGGCGCGGCGGCGCACCGCCCTCCCCCGTCAGCGGCGTGGTGTCGTCGCCGGCGTCATCCAGCGCGATGAAGGCCAGCCCGGTGACGCCTTGCGTGGCGAGCCGTGCCCGGGTGCTGCGGGTGATCGGCAGATCGGTGCGGATGCGGGCGGTGACCAGCACGTTGTGGGGGTCGGCCGGGTCGAGATCGATGGCCGCCACCTTGCCGGCGACGATGCCCCGGTAGCGCACGGTGGCCTGTACGTTGAGCCCGTTGACGCTGCCGGAGCTCACCAGCAGCACGTCGCGGGTGGCGTCGCGGCGGTCCGAGAACCACCACAGGGCGCCCACCAGCGCGCAGCTCAGGATGATCGCGAACAAACCCGCGGCGATGGCGTGGGAACGGCTTTCCATCAGGCTTCGGCCCGTCCGCGGGCGAGCGCGGCCTGGCTGCGCTCACTGTGGAAGAAGCGTTCGATGAAAGGATCCTGCACCGTCATGATCTCGTCTAGGGGGCCGCAGGCCAGTATACGCCCATCGGATAGCACGGCCACGCGGGTGGCCAGCGCGGCCAGGGTGTCCAGATCGTGGGTCACGAGCACCACGGTGAGGCCCAGCGCCCGGTGCAGCGCACGGATCAGGCGCACGAAGCCTGCGCTGCGGTCCGGATCGAGGCCGGCGGTGGGTTCGTCGAGGAGCAGCAGCTCGGGTTCCAGCGCCAACGCCCGGGCCAGGGCGACGCGCTTGACCATCCCGCCGGAGAGCTCGGCCGGCATGCGCAGCGCCACGTCGGGGCCGAGCTCGACCATCGCCAGCTTCAATAGGACAAGATGGTTGACCAATTCTTCGTCGTCGATGCCCGCCTCGCGCAGCGGAAACGCCACGTTGGCGAACACGTTGAGCGCCGAGAACAACGCCCCGTGCTGGAACAGCATCCCGAAGCGCCTCCGGCGAGCAAGCTGATCGTCGCGGCTGCCGGCCAACAGCGGCTCGCCAAACAGCCGCACCTCGCCTTCGGCCGGCTGCAGCAGCCCGACCATCTGGCGCAGCAGGGTCGTCTTGCCGCTGCCCGAGCCGCCCACCAGGGCCACCACCTCGCCCGCCGGCACGGCCAGGTCGATGTTGCGATGAACCCAGTTGTCGCCGAAGCGGGTGGACAAGCCCTTCAGCTCGACAGGAAACGTGCTTGCGCCGCTCATCGGAAAGGCAGCCCGATGTTGCGCGTGGCGATGGCGAACACCGCATCCACCAGGATCACCACGGTGATCGATGTGACCACCGAAGCCGTGGTGTTGGCCGACAGGCTCTCGGTGTTGGGCTTGACCCGCAGGCCGAAATGGCAGGCCACCAGCGCGATGAGCAGGCCGAACACCACACCCTTGCCCAGCCCGATCACCAGATTGGCCATCGGCACGGCCCGGGGCAGCGTGTTGAGGAAGAACTCGTAGCTCATGTCCAGCTGCAGGTTGGCCGACACCATGCCGCCAAACACCGCCACCGCGGAGCCCCACAGGGTGAGCAGCGGCATCGCCAGCGCCAGGGCCACCACCTTGGGCAGCACCAGCCGGATGTAGCGCGAGATACCCATCGTGGTGAGGGCGTCCACCTCTTCGGTCACCCGCATCACCCCGAGCTGGGCGGTCATCGCCGAGCCGGATCGCCCCGCCACCAGCACCGACACCAGCACCGGGCCGAGCTCGCGGATGATGCCGAGGCCCAGGATGTTGACGATGAACACGTCCGCACCAAACGCCCGCAACTGCAGCGCCGAGAGATAGGACATCACCACGCCGATGAGAAAACCCACCAGCGCCGTCACCGGCATGGCCTTGACACCCACCTTGTAGAAGTTGGCCGACATCTCCCGCAGCGGCCACTGCCCGCGACGGCGCAGCAGGTAGAACAGATCGAGGCACAGCTGGCCGACCAGCGCGACGAAATTGAGCAGGTGATGGCCGAAGCCGATGAGCATCCGGCCCAGGTGGGCGGTGGCGTCGAGAACGCGGTAAGGCGGCTCCACCGGCACGCTGACCTCGCCCAACGCGTAGATGCGCGCGAAGATGCCTTCGAGTTCGGCCGGCAGCACCAGCTTTGCCGGGCGCCGACGCCCCCAGCGCCGCCACAGGAGCAGCGCGCCGAAGCTGTCGAGGCGGGTCACGCCGGTGAGATCCCAGCCGGCGGAATCGGGGGTTTCGTCCAGCCGACGGCGGAAATCCGCCAGCTGCGGCGAGAGCAGCCGCAAGGTCCAGTCGCCCGACAGCGCGACCGCTGCGCCGTCGCTGCGGATCGCCGGTTGCGGTCGGGTGTCGGGGGCCATCGGCCGGGCGGTCAGGCGCCCGCCAGGTTACGGGCGGCGGCGCGCTCCACGCGCACCTTGAGCGGCAGCCCGATGGCCTGCCACTGACGTTCTTCCTCGTCGAGCACAGCCGCGGTGAGCGGCAGGTTGCGCAGCCAGTCGCTGTCGGCGATCAGCACGTAACCGCGGCCGTCACGCTTGAGGCGCAGGGGCGGCACACCACGCCCGTCACGCGCACGATGCACCACCGCCGACAGGCGCAGGCACAGGATCAGCCGCCACTCGGGGCTCTCCGGCCCCAGCGAGCTCACCCGCGACAGCTTGCCCCGATGGGCCAGCACCATGCGCGCCAAGCGCCCCTGGTCCATCCGTGAGAAGCCGGGCATGTCGGCGTTGCCGAGGATGTAGGCGCTGTGCTTGTGGTAGCTGGAATGGGCCACCGAGACGCCGACCTCGTGGAGCATCGCGGCCCATTCGAGGAAGCGCCGATCCACGTTTTCTTCATCCGCCGCGGTGGGCTCGAGCTGCAGCAGGAAGGCCCGGGCGGTTTCGGTGACCTGCCGCGCGTGATGCAGATCTACGCCATAGCGCTCGACGAAGGCCGACACCGTGGCGTCGCGCAGATCGTGGTGGTGGTAGCGGCCGAGCAGATCGTAGAGCACTCCCAGGCGCAGCGCGCCTTCCGAGAAGGTCATGCGCTCGAGGCCGAATTCCTGGAACACCGCCCACATGATCGCAAACCCGCCGGTGAGCACCGGCAGGCGGTCGGGGCGCAGGCCTTCGAGCTGCAGGTTGTCGATGCTGCCGGCCTTGAGCATCGCGGTGCGCAGGCGCTCCAGCCCGGCGCGGGTGATGCCGCCATCCGAGAAGCCGTTGAGCTCGAGGATATCCACCAGCGCCTTGGCCGAACCGCTGGAGCCGACGGCTTCTTCCCAGCCCACTTCGCGGTAGGCGTGGGAGATGGTCTGGATTTCCTTTTGCGCGGTGAGCTCGGCCTCGCGCAGGCCACGCTTGTCGATGCGGCCGTCCGGGAAGAAGCGCAGCGAGTAGCTCACGCAGCCCATGTAAAGCGATTCGAGCGCGATGGGCTTGAAGCTCTTGCCGATCACGAACTCGGTCGAGCCGCCGCCGATATCCACCACCAGCTGCTGCTTGTGGGGATTGGGCAGGGTGTGAGCGACGCCCACGTAGATCAGCCGCGCCTCTTCGCGTCCGGCGATGACCTCGATGGGGAAACCCAGCGCGGCCTCGGCCTGGACGAGAAAGTGCGACGCGTTCTTGGCGACCCGCAGGGTGTTGGTGCCCACGGCGCGGACGGCCTCGGGCGGGTAGTCGCGGATGCGCTCGTTGAAGCAGCGCAGCGCGCTGATGCCGCGAAACTGCGCGGCCGCATCGAGCATGCGGTCGGGCGACAGGCCGGCGGCAAGGCGCACCGACTCCTTGATGCCATCGAGGGGATAGATCTGGTCATTCACGATCCGCCCGATCTGCAGGCGGAAACTGTTGGAACCCAGATCGATGGCGGCGATCAATTCACGATTCATGAATCAGAGACAAGCTGCGCCCCGAGGCGCGGAAGCCCGGGATTCTAGCACCCGCCCGCGACGGCTCTGCGCACCGTCGACACAATGTCGCCGCAAGCCGGCGCTTCATGAAGCGGTAACAAAATCGTCACATACTTGGCATTCAATCGGAAGATTCGACAGGAGAGCCCATGCGTCTAAACGCCACCGACCGCCAGTTCAGCCACGACCACTTCACCAATCGCGAGCTGTCCCTGCTCCAGTTCCAGCGTCGCGTCCTCGCCCAGGCGGCCGATCCGTCGGTGCCGCTGCTGGAGCGTCTGCGCTTCCTGTGCATCGTGTCGAGCAACCTGGACGAATTCTTCGAGGTGCGCGTTGCCGGCGTGAAGGAGCAGATGCGGCTCGGCAGCGTGGCGCTCACCACCGACGGGCTCACCCCCGCCATCCTCCACGCCCGCATCAGCCGGGAAGTCCACGGCCTCATCAGCGAGCAGTACACCCTGCTCAACGACGTGATCCTGCCGGCACTGGCCGCCGAAGGCATCGTCTTCCTGCGCCGCAGCGTGTGGACCGACGCCCAGCACCTGTGGGCCCGCGACTACTTCATGCGCGAGGTGATGCCCATCCTCACGCCCATCGGGCTTGATCCGGCCCATCCCTTCCCGCGGGTGCTCAACAAGAGCCTCAACTTCGCAGTCGAACTGGAAGGCCGCGACGCCTTCGGCCGCAACTCCGGCGCCGCCATCGTCCAGGCGCCCCGCGCGCTGCCGCGGGTCATCCACCTGCCGAAGGAGCTCACCGGCGTCGACTACGGCTTCGTGTTCCTGTCGTCGCTGCTCCACGCCCACGTGGGCGAGCTGTTCGAGGGGATGAACGTGCTCGGCTGCTACCAGTTCCGCGTCACCCGCAACTCCGACATGTTCGTCGACGAAGAGGAAGTGAAGGATCTGCGCGCCACCCTCAAGGGCGAACTCCAGCAACGCCACTTTGGCGACGCGGTGCGGCTCGAGCTTGCCGACAACTGCTCCGAAGCGATGGCCACCTTCCTGATGAAGCAGTTCGGGCTCGACGCCGCCGACGTGTATCGCGTGCCCGGCATGGTCAATCCGGTGCGCCTCAACCAGGTGCCCGACTGGGTGGATCGGCCGGATCTCAAGTACCGCCCCTTCCTGCCGGCGCGGCCGCGGGGGCTGGACAAGCGCGAGAACATCTTCGCCGCCATCCGCCGCCACGACATCCTGCTGCACCACCCCTTCCAGAGCTTCGAGCCGGTGATCGAGATGCTGAAGGCCGTCGCCGACGACCCGGCCGTGGTGTCGGTGAAGATGACCGTCTATCGCACCGGCACCGATTCGGTGCTGATGGAACACCTCATCCGCGCCGCCCAGAAGGGCAAGGAAGTCACCGTGGTGCTCGAACTGATGGCGCGCTTCGACGAGGAAGCCAACATCAGCTGGGCCGCCCGCCTGGAGGAAGTCGGCGCCCACGTGGTGTATGGCGTATTCGGCTACAAGACCCACGCCAAGCTGCTGCTGGTGGTCCGCCGCGAGAACGGCAACCTGCGCCGCTACGCCCACCTGGGCACCGGCAACTACCACCCGCGCACCACCCGCTTCTACACCGACTTCGGCCTCCTCACCGCCAACGACGAGATCGGCGCCGACGTGGCCGAGGTCTTCAAGCAGCTCACCGGGCTGGGTCAGGCGGGCAGGCTGCGCCACCTGTGGCAGGCGCCCTTCACCCTGCAGCCCAACGTGGTGGCGGCAATCCGCGAGGAAGCCGAGATCGCCCGCGCCGGTCGCAAGGGGCGGATCATCGTCAAGGTCAATGCCCTGCTCGAACCGGAAACCATCGAAGCCCTGTACGAGGCCTCCCAGGCCGGCGTCGAGGTGAGCGTGATCGCCCGCAGCGTGTGCGCCCTCAAGCCCGGCGTGCCCGGGCTGTCCGAGAACATCAAGGTGCGCTCGGTGGTCGGCCGCTTCCTGGAGCACCACCGCATCTTCTACTTCCACGCCGACGGCGCCGAGAAGCTCTACCTCTCCAGCGCCGACTGGATGGAGCGCAATTTCTTCAAGCGCATCGAGGTCGCCTTCCCGATCCTCGACCCGAAAGTGAAACGGCGTGTAATGAAGGAAGGCCTGCGCCCCTATCTGGGCGACAACTGCCAGGCGTGGGAACTCGACGGCGACAACCACTACCGCCGCAAGAATCCCCGCACCACGCGGCGCGCGGCGCAGGAAATCCTGCTCAAGGAGCTCACCGGCGTGACGCCCGCCTGAGCATCCGTCATCACCGTCAGCCTCCCGTTCGCCCCATTCAGCGCACGGGAGGAAAGCCAGAGGGCGATGGTGATGTAGAATTCTGGCTCGATTCGTTCATCGATGGCCAAACCCATGTCTTTGTCCTGCCTCCGCATTGCCCCCGCCACCCTCATCGCCGGCTCCCTCGCCGCCCTCATGCTATCCGCCTGCGGCGGCGGAGGCAGTGACAGCGGCAGCTCGATTCCGGCGCCGTCCGGCTTCACCGTCGTGGCGGGTGACGGACAGGCATCGGTCACCTGGGACGACAACACCGCGTATCAGTACTGGCTTTACTATGCCCCGACCGTCAGTTTCTCGACGGTCGAGCAGTGGAGCAAGCTCACCGGCGCGCAGTCCAAGGTCGGCTACAACAACGACAAGGGCATCCATCCGCCCATGGTCGTCACCGGCCTTACCAACGGCACTACTTATTACTTCGCGATGAACGGACGCGACAACGGTGGCAAGGGCGGCCCGCTGTCGGCCACCCTGTCGGCCGTTCCCCGCGCCTCCGGCGATGCCTGGCTGAACGGCGGCACCTTCAGCGGCAGCCCGACGATGCGCAGCGTAGCCCTGGGCACCGACAGCAACGACTCCACCTCCAACTACGTCGCCGTCGGCGACGGCGGCGTGGTGTACTCGGCCCCCGCCTACACCAGCAGCGCGCCGCTCGCCTGGACGTCCAAGGCCACCCTCGGCGGGCAGCTCAACGGCGTGGTCTACACCCTGAGCAAGTTCGTCAGCGTTGGCGCCGGTGGCAAGACCTGGTACTCCACCACCCCGGGCACCTGGACCGCCGGCACCATCAGCGACGCCGGCACCGCCAACCTCAACGCGCTCGCCAGCAACGGCTCCACCGTGGTGGCCGTGGGCGACAGCGGCCGGATCGTGTACTCCACCGACGGCCAGAGCTGGACCCCCGCCGCTTCGGTACCGGCCGGCACGCCCAATCTCTACGGCGTAACCTACTCCGTAAAGGGCCAGTGGATCGCCGTGGGCGCCAACTGCACCATGCTCACCAGCACCGACGGCAGCACCTGGACCACCCAGGCGGTCACCCTCAGCGGCGCCGGTTGCACCGATCTGCGCAGCGTCGATACCGTCGCCGTCACCACCAACAGCGTCACCACCTACTACTTTGCCGCAGTGGGCACCGGCGTTACCGGCGGCGCCATCGTCACCAGCAGCGACGGCAGCACCTTCACCCAGCTGGCCGACGTGGGCAGCACGCCGCTTTACGCGGTGGCAGCCTCGGCCGACGGCCGCTTCGCCGCCGTGGGCGCCAGCAACGCGATCTACATCGCCACTGCCATCAACACCTGGGTTGCCCCGACGACCAAGCCGACGCCGGGCGCCACCCTGTACGGCATCACCCGCGCCAACGCCACCTACACCGCCGTCGGCGCGAGCGGCACCAGCATCTACTCGTACTGAGCACTACCGACGCAACACCGATTCATCACCGGTAAAAAAGTGGAGCGGCTCCCCGGAGCCGGCTCCACTTTGTCCTTCTGAAGCCAGCCTCATGTCCGTCGACCACAACTCCGCCAACGCCAGCCTCCTCGGCCGCTCCCTCGCCGCCGTGTGGCACCCGTGCACCCAGATGAAGCACCACGAGCAACTCCCGCTGGTGCCCGTCAAACGCGGCGAAGGCGCCTGGCTCTACGACATGGACGGCCGCCGCTACCTCGACGGCATCAGCTCCTGGTGGGTCAATCTCTTCGGCCACGCCAACCCGCGCATTGGCGCCGCCCTCAAGGCCCAGCTCGACCAGCTCGAACACGTGATGCTCGCCGGCTTCACCCACGAGCCGGTGGTCGAGCTCTCCGAGCGCCTCGCCGCCCTCACGCAGCACCAGCTGGGCCACGCCTTCTACGCCTCCGACGGCGCGTCGGCCACCGAGATCGCCCTCAAGATGAGCGCCCACTACTGGCGCAACCACGGCGAGCCCGGCAAGAACCGCTTCGTCAGTCTGGCCGGCAGTTATCACGGCGAAACTGTCGGCGCGCTGGCCGTCACGGATGTAGCGATCTTCCGCGACGCCTACGCCCCGCTGGTACGCCCCGGCACCTGCGTGCCCAGCCCCGACGCCCGCAATGCCGCGCCCGGCGAGACCGCTGCCGACGTGGCCCGCCGCGCTGCCGCCGCCCTCGACGCCCACCTCGCCGAGCACGGGCACGAGACCGCCGCGCTGATCGTCGAGCCGCTCATCCAGTGCGCCTCCGGCATGGTGATGTACGACCCGGAATACCTGCGCCTCGCCCGCGAGATCTGCACCCGCCACCGGGTGCATCTGGTGGCCGACGAGATCGCCGTCGGCTGCGGCCGCACCGGCACCTTCTTCGCCTGCGAGCAGGCCGGCATCTGGCCGGATTTCATCTGCCTCTCCAAGGGCATCTCCGGCGGCTACCTGCCGCTGTCCATCGTCCTGTCCACCGACGACGTCTTCGCCGCCTTCTACGACGACGACACCGCCCGCGGCTTCCTGCACTCCCACAGCTATACCGGCAATCCGCTGGCCTGCCGCGCCGCGCTGGCCACGCTGGACATCTTCGCCCAGGACGACGTGCTCGCCGCCAACCGGATCAAGGCCGAACGCCTGGGTGCCGCCTTCCGCGCCGCCATCGGCAACCACCCGGCGGTACGCCACCTCCGCCAGCGGGGCATGATCCTCGCCTTCGACGTGGACGGCGCCCCGGCCGGCTTCTCGCGCCGCTTCTTCACCGAGGCGCTTGCCCGCGAGCTGCTGCTGCGCCCCATCGGCAACACGGTCTACACCATGCCGCCCTACATCCTCAGCGACGCCGAGATCGACCACCTCGCCCGCCAGACCGCCGCCGCGCTGGAGGCCAGCCTTGGCTGAGCCCATCGACCCGCTCCTCGAACTCTCCGCCAGCCTCGCCGATCTCGACGAAGCCGGCCTGCGCCGCCGTCGCCGGGTCGCGACCACGCCCTGCGCCCCTTCGGCACTGCTCGAAGATCGCCCCGGGCCGGTCATCGCTTTCTGCTCCAACGACTACCTCGGCCTCGCCGCCGATCCGGCCCTGGCCGAAGCAGCCGTCCTCGGCACCCGGCGCTGGGGCGTCGGCTCCGGCGCGTCCCACCTGGTAAGCGGCCACTACGCCGTGCATGAAGAGCTCGAAACGCGCCTCGCCCGCTTCGTCGGCATGGAGAACGCGCTGTATTTCTCCACCGGCTACATGGCCAACATCGGCGTGATGCCGGCCCTGGTCGGCCGGGGCGACGCCATCTTCGCCGACAAGGTGAACCACGCCTCGCTGGTCGATGGCGCCCTGCTCTCCCGCGCCGAGTTCATCCGCTATCCCCACTGCGACCTCGCCGCCCTCGCCGCCCGGCTCGAAGCCTCGACGGCCCCGCGCAAGCTGATCGTCACCGACAGCGTGTTCAGCATGGATGGCGACCTCGCCCCGCTGCCGGAACTCCTCGCCCTGGCCGAAGCCCACAAGGCCTGGCTGCTGGTGGATGACGCCCACGGCTTCGGCGTGCTCGGCCCGCAAGGCCGTGGCAGCCTTGCCCACTTCGGGCTGTCATCGCCGCGGCTCATCTACATGGGCACCCTCGGCAAGGCCGCCGGCGTCTCCGGTGCCTTCGTGGCCGGCCAGCGGGATGTCGTCGAGTGGCTAGTCAGCAAGAGCCGCAGCTACATCTTCACCACCGGCGCCCCGCCGCTGCTGGCCCACACCCTGCTCACCGCCCTTGACCTCATCGAGCAGGGCGACGCCCGGCGCGCCCACCTCAACGCCCTGATCGACCGCCTCAAGCACGGCCTGCACTTCAAGCGCTGGCAGCTCCTGTCCTCCGACACCCCGATCCAGCCGGTGGTCATTGGCGACAACCACGAAACCCTCGCCGTCTCCCGCGCCCTCGACGCCGAAGACCTGTGGGTGCCCGCGATCCGTCCGCCCACCGTACCCAAGGGCGCCGCGCGGCTGCGCATCACCCTGTCGGCGACGCACAGCTTCGCGCAGGTGGATCGCCTCATCCATGTGCTCAACCGCCTCGAAAGCCTACAGCCATGAACAGCCCGGTCGTGCTGCTCCACGGCTGGGGCCTGTCATCGGCGGTGTGGGCGCCGCTCACTGCGCAGCTCGCGCCAAGCCAGACGATCCACACGCCCGACCTCCCCGGCCACGGCAACGCCCCTGCTGCCGGCGAAACCCTCGCCGACTGGGCCGACTCCCTGATCCCGGCGCTGCCCGACGGCGCCACCGTGATCGGCTGGTCCCTCGGCGCCCAGCTCGCCCTGCACCTCGCCGCCCACGCGCCGCGCAAGGTCGCCCGGCTGGTGCTGATCGCTGCCAGCCCGCGCTTCATCCAGGCCGACGACTGGCCCGCCGCGATGCCCGTCGACACCCTCACCGAGTTCCGCCGCAGCTTCGACCTCGACCCGGCCGCCACCCAGCGCCGCTTCGTCGCCCTGCAGGCCCTGGGCGACGCCGCCCGGCGCGACGTGTCCGCCACCCTCACGGCAGCCCTCACGCCCGCCGACGCCAGCCGCCAGCCGGCGCTTGCCACCGGCCTGCGCCTGCTCGCCGAAACCGACCAGCGCGCCCTCGTCGGCCAGATCACCCAGCCGGTACGCCTGCTCCACGGTAGCGAAGACAAGCTGATGCCCGTCGCTGCCGCCGAATGGCTGGCCGACCACCTGCCCAACGGCCGGCTGTCGGTGTTCCAGCACGCCGGCCACGCGCCCTTCGTGTCGCGCCCGGCCGACTGCGCCACCCTCATCGAAAGCTTCATCCGTGACTGACGCCCCGGCTCCCAAGCGCGCCGTCCGGGCCGCCTTCGACAAGGCCGCCGACGCCTACGACGCCGTCGCCACCGTCCAGCGCGCCGCCTGCGACCGCCTGCTCACCCTCGCCACCGGCCGCGGCTTCGCCCCGCAGCGCATCCTCGACGCCGGCTGCGGCACCGGCTACGCCCTCACCGGCCTTGCCCGCGCCTATCCGGCAGCCACGCTGTTCGCCCTCGACTTCGCCCCGGCGATGCTGCGCCGCCATCCGCCGGGTGCGGCCCTGCCGGTGTGCGCCGACCTCGAACACCTGCCCATCGCCGCTGGCAGCCTCGACGCCCTGTGGTCGAGCTACGCGCTGCAGTGGTGCAACCCGCGCCGCGCCCTGCCCGAACTCGCCCGCGCCCTCGCCCCCGGCGGCCAGCTGTGGATCGCCACCCTCGGCCCCGGCACCCTCACCGAACTCCGCGACGCCTTCCGCCACGTGGACAACGACGAGCACGTGCTGCGCTTCCAGCCGCCCGAGGTCGTCATCGACGCCGCCGAATGCGCCGGCCTGCGCGTGCTCGACAGCGACCGCGACACCCTCCACGCCTGGGCGCCCGATCTGCGCAGCCTGCTCTCCGACATCAAGACCCTCGGCGCCCACCAGACCGGCGCCCCGCGCCGTCGCGCGCCCCTGGGCAAGACCGCCTGGACCCGACTCTCCGCCGCCTACGAAGCCCACCGGAGCCCGGACGGGCTGCCCGCGTCCTACGACACCTTCTGGCTCGTCGCCGAAAAGACCTGAAAACCTGAAATGAGCGCCTTCTTCATCACCGGCACCGACACCGAGATCGGCAAGACCTTCGTCACCTGCACCCTGCTCCACGCCGCACGCGCCCGCGGGCTCACCGCCCTGGGCATGAAGCCCATCGCCGCCGGTGCCGAGATGGTGAATGGCGAGTTTCTCAACGAAGACGCCGCCCGCATCCGCGCCGCCTGCAGCTTCGATCCGGGCCTCGCGCTGCTCAACCCTTACTGCCTCGCCAGCCCCATCGCGCCCCACATCGCGGCGGCGGAGGAAGGCGTGACGCTCGACACCGGCCGCATCCTCGACGCATTTGCCGCGCTCACGGGCAAGGCCGATCTGGTGCTGGTGGAAGGCGTGGGTGGCTTTCGCGTGCCGCTGTCGGACGACTACGACACCGCCGATCTGGCACGGGATCTGGCCCTGCCGGTGATCATCGTGGTGGGGATGCGGCTGGGTTGCATCAACCATGCCCTGCTCACGGCCGAGGCCGTGGCTGCCCGCGGCCTGACGATTGCCGGCTGGGTCGCCAATCAGGTCGATCCGGCGATGCTGCGGTTTGACCAGAACCTCGACGCCCTCAAGGCCCGCATGCCTGCGCCGCTGCTGGGAGTGGTGCGCTTCCAGCCCGACGGCAACGCCGCCACAGCCGCAGCCGATCTGCGCCTGCCCTTACCGGCCTGAGGCGCGCCGCTGGCGCAGCTGCTCGAACAGGCACACGCCCGCCGCCACGCCCACGTTGAGGGATTCCATGCCGCCGGGCATCGGGATCAGCACCCGTTTGGTCGCCAGCGCGGCAACCGCCCGGGACAAGCCCTGCCCTTCCGAACCAAACAGCCAGGCCACCGGCCCGCGCAAGTCGAGGTCGTAGAGCTCGACCGAATCCCGCAGGTCGGCCGCCAGGATCTCGCCCGGATAATCGGCCAGCGCCACCGCGGCATCCACGCCCTCCCGGATGCGCAGCCCGAAGTGCGCCCCCATCGCGGCCCGCAGCACCCGGGGCGACCAGGCCTGGGCACAGCCCGGCGTCAGCAGCACATCCGCCACGCCAGCCGCGGCGGCCGTGCGCAGGATGGTGCCGAGGTTGCCCGGGTCCTGCACGCCGTCGAGCACAACGCAGCTGCCGGCGAGCGCGACCGCCGGCGGTGCGTCGGGGATGGCCATCACCGCCAGCACGCCGCTGGGTGCATCCACCGGGCTCACGTGGGCAAACAGGCGGTCCGGCAGTTCGATGCAGATCTCCGGCGCACAGCGCGATAGCAGCGCGGCAATTTCGGGCTGGTTCCGCCCGCTCTCGCTCGCCACCACCCGCAGCGGCCGGACGCCCCGCTCCAACGCGACACCCAGCAGGTGGGCGCCGTCGAGCAGGGTCTCGCCGCTCAAACGTCGATCCCGGGCCGACGTGGCCAGGGCGTGGAGGTGCTTGACCGTCGGGTTGTCGCGGGAGGTAATCTGCTTCACGGTTCAGAAAGCCAGGCCGAGGGTGGCGAGCGCCACCGTGAGCGCACCGAGGACGAGATTGAGCGTGACCCGCTGGCGGATCGCATTCATCGCCTTGGCGCCCTGAGCCCAACTGGCCTCCGTCACCGCCTGCTGCAGCCCGCGCCACGGGCCAAACCAGATACTGGCGAACACCGCCGCCATCACCAGCCCGACAAGAGCCATCACATGCCAGGATCGCGGCGCCTGGGCAAAACCCACTTCGAGCAGCATCGCAAAGCCGCTGATCAGGATGGCCCCGATGGCCACCCAGACGATCCGGAAGAAGCGCCCAAGCACCCGGCTCCACAGCCCGAGCCGTTCGGCCGGCGATAGCTCGAGCGCAGCCGGTCGCAGGCAGAAATGCGCAAACGCCATTCCGCCGACCCACACGATCACGCCGGCCAGATGAATGAAGAGCATCAGATGGTGGAGCTTCATGCGCAGTCCTCGTCGGTCCAGAGCGGCGAGTTGGCGATCACGTCACGCACCGGGCCGAAGCTCTTGCGGTAGATCTCGCAGGCGCCGTGGGCTCGCAGCGCGGCCAGGTGGGCCGGGGTCGGGTAGCCCTTATGGCCGGCTAGGCCGTACTGGGGGTAAAGCCGGTCGAGTTCGAGCAGTTGCGCATCCCGCGCCGTCTTGGCGAGGATCGACGCCGCCGAGATCTCGGGCACCAGAGCGTCACCCTTCACGATGGCCTCGCAGGGCACGGCCAGTTGCGGGCAACGGTTGCCGTCCACCTGCGCCCGGGTCGGCGCGGGCTTGAGCCCGGCCACCGCCCGCTGCATGGCGAGCATCGAGGCGTGGAGGATGTTCAGCCGGTCGATCTCTTCAACGCTCGCTTCGGCGACGCACCAGGCCAACGCCTTCTCGCGGATCTCAGCGGCCAGCGCAATCCGGCGCTTTTCGGAGAGCTTCTTGGAATCGGCCAGCCCGACGATGGGCCGGGCGGGATCGAGGATCACGGCCGCCGCCACCACCGGCCCGCACAAGGGGCCGCGGCCAGCCTCATCGACGCCGCACAGGCGGTCCATCAGGCGTGCCCGCGAAGGTAAGGCAGGATCGCCGCCGCGGCCTTGTCGGCGGTGTTCTGGCGCAGTTGCAGGTGCATGTCGGTGAATACCTGGACGAGTTCTGCGGCACGCGCCTTGTCGGTAAGCCAGCCGTCGAGGGCATCGGCCAGCGCCTGGGGCGTGGCCGCATCCTGCAGCACTTCGGGCACCACCTCGCGGTTGGCGAGCACATTGGGCAGGCCAACCCACGGCAGATAGGCCATGCGCTTCATCAGCCGGAACGACCACTTGCCGATCTTGTAGGTGATGACCATCGGCCGCTTGAGGAGCGCCGCCTCCAGGGTGGCAGTGCCGCTCGCCACCAGCACCACGTCAGCCGCGATCATCGCGTCGTTGGCATGGCCAAACAGGATGCGGATCGGCAGATCCACGTGGGCGTGCCGCCGCAGCGCGTCCTCGAACAGCATCCGAGTCTCGCGGGTGGCCAGGGGCACCAGGAAGCGCGCATCCGGATGACGCTCGTGGAGGATCGCCGCGGTGGCGATGTAGGTGTCGGCCAGGTTGCGCAGCTCCGACTGGCGGCTGCCCGGCAGGAAGGCGAACACCGGGCCGTCGCCGGTGATCTGCAGCATCTCCCGGGCCCCGGCCTGATCCGGCTTGAGCGGGAAGACATCCGCCAACGGGTGGCCCACGTAGCTCACCGGCACGCCGGCGGTGCGGTACAGCTCGGGTTCAAAGGGGAACAGGCACAGCATGTGGCTGACCGAGCGGGCGATGCCCTTCAGCCTGCCCTTGCGCCAGGCCCAGATGGACGGACTGACGAAATGGATCGCCGGGATGCCCTTGTCCTTCAGGCGACGCTCCAGCCACAGGCTGAAATCCGGTGCATCCACGCCGATGAAGGCAGCCGGCCGATCGGCCAGCAGGCGGTTCAGCAGGCTGCGGCGGATGCCGGACAGTTCGCGGTAATTCTTGAGGGCGTCCACATAGCCGTGGACCGACAGCTTCTCGGCCGGCCACCAGGCCTGGAAGCCTTCGGCCTGCATCTTGGGGCCGCCGATGCCGAAGAACTCGGCATCGGGGAGATGGCGCTTGAGTGCCCGGATCAGATGGCTGGCGAGGAGGTCGCTGGAGGCCTCGCCAGCCACCATGGCGATGCGCACAACCATGGATCAGCGAACGATGCCACGCCCGGAGTCGGCGATGAAATCGGAGAACTGCTGCAACTCGGGCGCCGAGGCGGCCGCTTCGGCAATCTGCTTGCGGGCCTCGTCGAGAGTCAGGCCGTTGCGGTACAGCGTCTTGTAGGCGCGCTTGATGGCGGAGATGCCTTCGGCGCTGAAACCCCGACGCTTGAGGCCCTCGCTATTGATGCCGTGGGGCGAGGCCGGGTTGCCGGAGACCGTAACGAAGGGCGGCAGATCCTGCAGCAACACCGTGCCAACGCCACAGAAGCTGTGGGCGCCGACGCGGACGAACTGGTGCACGCCGGTGAAGCCACCGAGGATCGCCCAGTCGCCCACCGTGACGTGGCCGGCCAGCGTGGCGTTGTTGGCGAAGATCGTGTTGTCGCCAACCATGCAGTCGTGGGCGACATGCACGTAGGCCATGATCCAGTTGTTGTTGCCCACGCGGGTCAGGCCGCCGTCCTGCACCGTGCCGGTGGAAAAGCTGCAGAACTCGCGGATCGTGTTGCCGTCGCCGATCTCCAGGCGGGTCGGCTCGGCGGCGTACTTCTTGTCCTGGGGCTCCGAGCCGATCGAGCAGAACTGGAAGATCCGGTTGTCTCGACCGATCTTCGTGTGGCCCTCGACGACCACGTGCGGACCGATCCACGAACCCTCGCCGATCTCGACGTGCTCGCCGATGATCGAATAGGCCCCGACCTGCACGCCGTCGGCCAGACGGGCACCGGGATGGACAATGGCAGTCGGATGGATGCTCATCGCTTGATCGCGCACATGAATTCAGCTTCGGTCGCCACTTCGCCGTCGACGCGGGCAACCCCCTTGAACTTCCAGATGTTGCGGATCGTCCGGACGATTTCCGCTTCGAGGATCAGCTGGTCGCCAGGCACCACCGGACGCTTGAAACGCACGTTGTCGACGGAGGCGAAATACACCATCGCGTCCGGATCGGGCGTCGTGCCTTCGGTCTTGAAGGCCAGCACCGCAGCCGCCTGGGCCAGCGCTTCGATGATCAGCACGCCGGGCATCACCGGGCTGTGCGGAAAATGACCCGGAAAGAACGGCTCATTGACCGTGACGTTCTTGAGGCCGACCACGCGCTTGCCCTCTTCCAGTTCGATGATGCGATCGACCAGAAGGAACGGGTAGCGGTGCGGGATGTATTTCTTGATCTCGTTGATGTCGATGATGCTCATTGTTCCTGCTCCCTCATGATTCCTTGGCGCCGAGCTTCTTCTCGAGTTCGCGCAGCCGCTCGGCCATCGCGTCGAGACGACGCAGATGGGAGAAATTCCTGATCCAGTCTGCATGGGCTTGCAGCGGGATCATCGACGTATAGACGCCGGCCTTGTCGATGCTCTTGGTGACGTTGGTGTCGGCAGAAACGGTCACGTCGTCGGCCACCTCCAGATGACCCGCGAAACCAGCCTTGCCGCCTGCCATCACGCGCTTGCCGACGACGGAGCTGCCCGCCATTCCCACCATCGCCGCCATGATCGAGTCGTCGCCGATCCGGCAGTTGTGGGCCACGTGGATGAGGTTGTCGAGCTTCACGCCGTTACCGATCACCGTGTCGTCCAGGGCGCCGCGGTCGATGGTGGTGTTGGCACCGATCTCCACGTCGTCGCCGACGATGACGCGACCGATCTGGGGAATCTTCACCCAGTGCTTGTCGGCATCCCGCGCGAAACCCAGGCCATCGGCACCGACCACGGCACCCGAATGGATGATCGCGCGCGCACCGATCTCGCAGTTGTCGTAGATCTTCACTCCCGCGTGGAGCAGCGATCCCGCGCCCAGCCTGACGCCATCACCCAGCACGCAGCCGGCGCCGATGACGCAGTCTTCGCCGATCTCGCAGCCTTCACCGATCACCGCCTGGGGCGCGACCGAGACAGAGGCCGGCAACGGCGAGAGGACAACAGCTGAAGGATGCACACCGGTCGCGGGCCGCTTGGGCGGATTGAACAGCTGCGCCGCCCGGGCAAAGTAGAGGTAGGGATCCGGCGTGAGGATGCGAGCCCGTTCGGTGAGCCCGGCAGCCTTCGGCGACAGGATGAACGCCGACGCCGCGCTCGACGAGAGTGCGGCAATCAGCTTCGGATTGGAGAGGAATGCGATTTCGCCGGGCCGCGCGGCTTCAAGTGACGCGATCTGGCGAACACGAATCGTCGCGTCGCCGACCAGTTCGCCACCCAGCCGGGCGACCAGTTCGCCAAGGGAGATTTCCATCGGCGAACGCTTACTTGGCTTCGGTCAGCGCCTTGATCACCTTGTCGGTGATGTCGATACGCGGGCTGGCGTAGACGGCTTCCTGGAAGATGATGTCGTACTTCTCGGCCTCGGCGATCTGCTTGATCGTCTTGTTGGCGCGATCAAGAACGCTGGCGAGCTCTTCATTACGACGCTGATTCAGGTCTTCACGGAACTCGCGCTGCTTGCGCTGGAAGTCGCGGTTAAGTTCGTTGAACTCGCGCTCCTTGTTACGGCGCTCGCCTTCGGCCATGGTCATGCCGTTCTTCTCGAGGGCTTCCTGCATGCCCTGGAGCTGCTTGGCAATCCGCTGCAGATCCTGATCACGCTTCTCGAATTCCTTCTCGAGCTTCTGCTGGGCACGCTTTGCCGGCGGCGCTTCCTTCATCACCCGGTCCGAATTGACGAACCCGACCTTCACCTCGGCAAGTGCCGTTTGCGCAAAGGTGGCAAGCAGCAGCGCTGCAAGCGTGGATATACCGATACCTTTCACCTGAAACCTCCATCTGCACCCGATACGGCTGCGATCAGAAAACCGTACCCAACTGGAACTGGAATTTTTGCGTCTTGTCGCCGTCTTCCTTCTTGAGGGCCTGGCCAAGACTGAACTTGAGCGGACCGACCGGGGAGCTCCAGCTGAACGCCAACCCGGCACTGTACCGCAAATCCGATGCACGAACCTTGTCGTCCGCACCCCAGACGTAACCCGCGTCGCCAAACAGGGACAGTCGCATGGACTTGTCCTTGCCACCGCCGGGCATCGGGAAATAATACTCCACGTTACCCACCACCCGACGGTTGCCGCCAAGGGCACGCACGTAGCCGTTGCTGTCCGTGTAATGGGGGCCCAGCGTGCTCTGCTGATAGCCCCGCACCGAACCGATGCCACCCGCGTAGAAGTTCTTGTAGAACGGCAGTTCCTTGCCATCATAGCCGTGGGCGTAACCAAGGTCGCCGTTCAGCATCAGCGAGTAGCCGCCACCGAAGGGAATCCAGTACTGGTGCTGGTAGCTGCCACGAACATAGCGCATGTCCAGCGCCGGCGTGGCGACCTCCAGTGAGGCACGCTGATAGACACCCGAGGTCGGATACAGGAAGCTGTCGCGCCGATCCCGCGCCCAGCCTGCCGTTGCGACCAGGCTGCGGGCAGTGTCGCCGAAAGTGTTGACGAAATTGACGTAGGGCGCCGGGCTGGTATCGAAGACCTTGATTGTGGTCTGATCGACCGCCAGACCGAAGTTGATCCGGTCGTCCTCGGCGATCGGGTAGCCGAAGCGCAGGCCCCCGCCGATCGACGACGACTTGTAGGTCGCCACCGACAGCGAGGTAGGATCAACGTTGCGCTGGTAGATATCCCAGCCCATGCTGACGCCGTCGATGGTCCAGTACGGGTTGGTGAATGACAGCGCGACCGTCTTGTTGATGCGGCCGGTATTGACCTGCAGGGTCATCGCGTTACCGGTGCCGAAGAGGTTCTGCTGGGCGATGGAGCCGGACAGGATCACTTTTTCGGCGCTGGAGAAGCCTGCGCCCAGCATCAGGTTACCGGTGGCACGCTCCTTGACGCTGAAGTTGGCATCCACCTGGTCGGTCGAACCCGGCACCGCAGGCGTTTCGATCGTCACTTCCTCGAAGTAGCCGAGGCGGTCGAGACGAGCCTTGGAGCGGTTGATCGCCGCGCCGTCGTACCACGCGCCTTCCATCTGGCGGATCTCGCGGCGGATCACCTCGTCGCGGGTTCGGGCATTGCCCGAGAAATTGATCTTGCGCACATAGACGCGCCGGCCCGGATCCACGAAGAAGGTGAAGGCGACTTCACGTTTGGCCTTATCCACTTCGGGTGCGGCATTGACGTTGGCGAAGGCGTAACCATCATTGCCGAGCCTATCGCTGATCGCCTTGGTGGTGGCGGTCACGGAATCCCGCACAAAGGTGTCGCCGGCCTTGAGCTTGACGAGCTTCTGCAGTTCAGCCTCGGGCACCGCCATATTGCCGGCCAGCTTGACGTCGGAGACGGTGTACTTCTCGCCCTCGCTGATGCTGAGGGTGATGTAGATGTCCTTCTTGTCCGGCGTGATCGACACCTGGGTCGAGTCGATGCTGAAATCCAGGTAGCCTCGGTTGAGGTAGAAGGACCGCAGGGCTTCGATGTCACCGGACAGCTTGGGCTTGGAATACTGGTCGCTCTTCGAGAACCACGTGAACCAGCCCGGCGTGGTCAGGGAGAACAGCTCGACGAGCTCCTTCTCCTTGAAGGCCTTGTTGCCGATGATGCTGATCTGGCGAATCTTGGCGGCCTCGCCTTCGACCACATTGAAGTTCACGCCCACCCGGTTGCGCTCGAGCGGCGTGACCGTCGTGGTGATCTGGACGCCATAAAGGCCCTTGGCGAGGTACTGGCGCTTGAGTTCCTGCTCGGCTCGCTCGAGCAGCGCACGATCGAAGATGCGGGACTCGGCGAGGCCGACTTCCTTCAGGCCCTTCTTGAGCGCGTCCTTTTCGAATTCCTTGGTGCCGACGAAGTCGATCTGGGAGATTGCGGGCCGTTCGTCCACCAGAACGATGATCACATCGTTCTCGACTTCGATCCGAACATCCTTGAAGAACCCAGTCGCAAACAGCGACTTGATCGCCTGGGACGCCTTGTCTTCCGAGAAGCGTTCGCCCACCTTCACAGGAAGATAGCTGAACACCGTCCCGGCTTCGGTCCGCTGGATCCCTTCAACACGAATGTCTTTGACAACGAAAGGCTCGAAAGCCAAGGCGGGCGAAGCAGCGAAAAGCGCGGCAATCACCCCGGAGAGGAGCGTGGATTTCATCCGATTTCAGCTAGCAACAAGGCGGTTGATGTCGTTGTAGAAGGCAAAAGCCATTAGCGCCGCCAGCAGAGCCATTCCAATCTGCTGTCCGATTTCCATGACGCGTTCGGAAACCGGGCCGCCCTTGATGATCTCGATCACATAATACAGCAAGTGTCCGCCATCAAGCACGGGCACCGGCAGCAGATTGAGGACCCCGAGACTGATGCTGATGAGCGCCAGGAACTTGATGTAATGGGCCCAGCCCATGCGGGCCGACTGGCCGGCAAAGTCGGCAATCGTCACCGGGCCGCTGAGATTCTTGACCGACACTTCGCCGACGATCATCCGCCCGAGCACCGACAGGCTCATCGTCGCGGTGTCCCAGGTCTGGCTGATGCCCTTGGTCAGGGCATCAAGAACACCGTAGCGCACGGTGACGAACATCAGGTCACGCTGCCCGTCGGCGTCGGCCATCGCCACGCCGATCCGCCCGATGGTCCGGCCATTTTCCTCGAAAGCCTTCGGGACGAGCTGTACGACCAGAGTATCACTGCCGCGCAGCACTTCCACCTCGAGGGTCTGGCCGGCGGCATCACGCACGCTGGCGACCAGATCCGACCAGGTGTCCACCGGTTTTTCGCCGATCCGCACCACCCGATCACCGGCCTGCAGCCCCGCCGCCGCCGCAGAACCGTCGGCGCTCAATTGCCCCAGCACGGCGGGCAGCTTAGCACGATAGAGGCGCAGGCCGAGCTGGCTTGCCACATCGTTCTGGCTCTGATCCACGTCGATGCCCGACAGATCCAGCTTGCGGAACGCGATCTCACTCTGTCCGTTGATGGTTTCAATGGTGACGCTACGCCGATCAAGGGCGTCGTTGAGCAGGTGCCAGCGAAAATCGGTCCAGGTCTGCACCGCATCACCATTCACCGAGCGAACGAGTTCGCCTTCCTGAAAGCCGGCCAGCGCAGCCTGGCTCTGGGCCGGCGGCACCCCGATCCGAGCGCGCAGTTCTTCGACACCACTCGAATAGAGCCCCCAATAAAGCGCAATCGCCAGCACGAAATTGGCCAGCGGACCGGCTGTAACGATGGCGATCCGACGCCACACCGACTGACGGTTGAAGGCGCGATGCAGCTCTTCCGCGGGCACCGGCGCCTCGCGCTCATCAAGCATCTTGACGTAGCCACCAAGGGGAAAGACCGACAGCGCCCATTCGGTCTGATCGGCGCCGAGACGCCGCATGAACAGCACCTTGCCGAACCCCAGCGAGAAGCGCAGCACCTTCACGCCGCACAGACGCGCAACGATGTAGTGGCCAAACTCATGGACGATGATCAGCACGCCGAGCGCAACGACGAAAGGCAGGACGTAATCGAGCAGATTCATCGAACACCCTCCCCTGCAATCCAGCGCGGCATGGCCTGAAGCGGGCCGGTCACGAGCAATACTGACGGACGAGACTGGCCGCCACCTGACGCGCGTGACGATCCGCGTCGAGGACGATCTCGAGGGAGTCCGCAGCCCGCGCCTCGATGGCATCGAGGGTGGCGGCGATCACGCCGGCAATGCGATCGAAGCGCAGGCCGCCCGCGAGGAATTCACCGACGGCAATTTCGTTGGCCGCATTGAGCACTGCGGGTGCAATGCCCCCCTCCTCCAGCGCCCGGTAGGCCAGCGCAAGGCACGGAAAACGCTGCAGATCGGGCCGCTCGAAATTGAGCTGCCCAACCGCAAACAGATCGAGCGGCCTGACGCCGGCATCCACCCGCTCGGGATAAGCCATCGCGTGGGCAATGGGCGTCCGCATGTCGGGGTTGCCGAGCTGCGCAAGCACGGAGCCATCCACGTAAGCCACCATCGAGTGGATCACGCTCTCGGGATGGATCACCACCTCGATCCGCTCGGCAGGCGCGCCAAACAGCCAGTGGGCCTCGATGACCTCAAGGCCCTTGTTCATCATGGTGGCCGAATCGACCGAGATCTTGCGGCCCATCACCCAGTTGGGATGGGCGCACGCCATCTCCGGCGTCACAACGGCAAGCTCATCCACCGGCTTGCGGCGGAACGGGCCGCCCGAGGCCGTGAGCAGGATGCGCGTGACTTCAGTGCCATCCACGCCCTGGCGAAATCCGCTCGGCAACGCCTGGAAGATCGCATTGTGCTCGCTGTCGATGGGCAGCAGCGTCGCGCCGTTGGCCGCAACCTCCTGCATGAAGAGCGCGCCGGACATCACCAGCGCCTCCTTGTTGGCCAGCAGGATGCGCTTCCCCGCACGCGCAGCGGCGAGAGTCGGGACAAGACCCGCGGCGCCGACGATGGCGGCCATCACCATATCCACCTCGGGCGCGGCAGCCACCGCCACCAGGGACTCGGCGCCGATAAGCACTTCGGTGCAGCAGCCCGCGGCATCCAGACGAGCCTGCAAGGCCTGCGCGTCCTCGGCACGGTCGAGCACCGCATAGGCTGGGCGGTGCAGAAGACACTGCTCGAAGAGCTTGTCCACCTGACGATGCGCCGTCAGGGCAAAGACGCCATAGCGCTCCGGATGGCGCGCAACCACATCGAGGGTGCTGACCCCGATGGAACCGGTCGCACCGAGAACGGTAATGAGCTTTTTATTTGAAACCATGGCTTACCGGGCGAACCAGAGGGCCAGCAGACCCGCCAGCGGAAGAGTCGAGGTGAGGCTGTCGATCCGGTCGAGAACGCCACCGTGACCGGGAAGCAGCGTACCGCTGTCCTTCACGCCGGCCTGGCGCTTGAGCATCGACTCGAAGAGATCACCGATGATGCTGATCCCGGTGAACGCCACCAACCCGACAGCTGCAAACACCATTTGCCCGCCCGTCACCCCATGGGGCAGGAGTTGCGTCAGGCAGACCAGGCCATATATCACTACGCCCGCGATGGCGCCGTAGGCGCCTTCCCAGCTCTTGCCCGGGCTGATCGAGGGCGCCAGCTTGCGTCGCCCGAAGGCACGACCAGTGAAATACGCAGCAATGTCGGCGATCCACACCGAGGCCATCACACCAAGCAGCAGCCAGGGGCTCAGCAGACGCAGATGAACCATCGCGAGACTGGGCGGAATCAACAGCACGAACCCCACCAGCGCCGCGGCGCCCGCGCCGGGCAGCGCCCAGCGGGCACGCAGCCAGAACGGCACGCACAGGATCCAGAACAGCGCGCTCAGCGCATAGGCGGGAACGAGATTGAAAGGTGCGACGGTGTCATCCCGGTACAGACCGGCAACCAGCCCGCCGAAGAGACACAACGCGCCCAGCAGGAAGGCGTAGATCCAGCGCCGCGCGCCCTGATAGCCGACAATGCCGCCCCATTCGTGGGCAGCAATGCCGCAGATGAGGGACACGAAAGCCAGCCACCCCCACGACGGCAGCAGGAACAGCGCGCAGAGCAGGCCTGCAAGCAGGAAGATCGCGGTGATGACCCGCGCTTTAAGCATGGCCTGAGCCGGAAGAACTCGCGCCATCACCGACGACCTGCTCGCTGGTCCGGCCAAAGCGTCGCTCGCGCCCCTGGTAGGACGCAATCGCAGCATCCAGCTCGGCTTCGCCGAATTCAGGCCACAGCTTGTCGGTGAAATACAGCTCGGAATACGCGAGCTGCCAGAGCATGAAATTGCTGATGCGGGTTTCGCCGCCGGTGCGGATGAAGAGGTCGGGCTCCGGGCTGAAGCTCAGCGCCAGGTGGGGCGCCAGATCATCCTCGGCGTAGCCGCCCTCGCGCGCGGCACCCGCGGCAACCATCTTGTCGACAGCCTGCATGATGTCCCAGCGACCACCGTAGTTGGCACAGATCGTCAGGTTCATCTTGGTATTGCCGGCGGTCAGTGCTTCGCCATCGCGAATCAGGTCGACCAGCGGCTTGTCGAACGGCGCGAGATCACCGACGACACGGAGGCGAATGTTGTTGCGGTGGATGCGCTCGATCTCAGCCTTGAGCGATTTCACGAACAGCTGCATCAGGAACGACACTTCGTCCTTCGGACGACGCCAGTTCTCGGAGCTGAACGCAAAAACGGTGAGGTACTCGACACCACGATCGAGACAGGTGCGAATGACCTCGCGAAGGGAGTCAACACCCTTCGCATGGCCGGCGACCCGCGGCATCAGGCGCTTCCGCGCCCAACGCCCGTTGCCGTCCATGATGATCGCGATATGCCGCGGAACCTGCGCAGCCTCAGGTACGCTCCGCGTGGAGCTGGTAAACGGCAATCGCACCATATAATCTCCGCGTGAAAAGAACCGGGAAAGCAGACTCTGACCGGATGGTCAGATCTGCATCAGCTCTTGTTCTTTCTGTGCGAGAAGCTTGTCGATTTCGACCACTGCCTTGTCGGTCAGCTTCTGGACGTCATCCTGGGCACGACGCTCATCGTCTTCCGAGATCGTCTTGGCCTTCAGGGCGTCCTTGAGGGAGGCGTTGGCATCCCGGCGCAGATTGCGCACGGCCACCTTGGCCCCTTCACCTTCGTGCTTGACGACCTTGATCAGTTCCTTGCGACGCTCTTCGGTGAGAGCGGGCATCGGAACACGGATCACCTCACCCTGAGAGGACGGGTTGAGGCCGAGGTCGGAGTCACGGATGGCCTTCTCGACCTTGCCGATCATAGGCTTTTCCCACGGCTGGACGCCGATCGTGCGGGCATCGATCAGGGTGATGTTGGCCACCTGATTGACCGGCACGGGACTGCCGTAGTAATCGACCATCACGTGATCCAGAATGCCCGTGCTCGCCCGGCCGGTACGCACCTTGGCGAGATCCAGCTTGAGCGCCTCGATGGACTTCTGCATCTTGGCTTCGGTAGTTTTCTTGAGTTCCGGGATCATCGGTTAATCCTCAGCAATAGACCAGCGTACCTTCGTCCTCGCCCATCACGACGCGCTTGAGCGCGCCGCTCTTGAACAGGCTGAAGACGTTGATCGGGAGACGCTGATCGCGGCACAGCGCGAACGCGGTCGCATCCATCACGGCGAGGTTGCGTGCGATCGCTTCGTCGAAAGAAATTCGCTGGAAGCGCGTGGCAGCCGGATCCTTCTTCGGGTCGGCGGTGTAGATGCCATCCACCTTGGTCGCCTTCAGCACGATGTCCGCACCGATCTCGGAGCCGCGCAGTGCTGCAGCAGTATCCGTGGTGAAGAACGGGTTGCCGGTTCCGGCACCAAAGATGACGACGCGACCTTCCTCAAGATAGCGGATCGCCTTGCCACGGATGTACGGCTCGACCACCTGGTCGATCCGCAGCGCGGACTGAACCCGCGCATTGACCCCCGCGGCGCGGAAGGCATCCGCAAGGGCCATGGCGTTCATGACGGTGGCCAGCATCCCCATGTAGTCGGCGGTGGCGCGATCCATGCCGGACGCAGCCCCCGCCATGCCACGGAAGATGTTCCCGCCGCCAATCACAATCCCGATCTCGACCCCCAGGCGGGTCACCTCGACCACATCGCGAACGATGCCGGAAACGACCTCCTGGTTGATGCCGTAGGCGTCGTCGCCCATCAGGGCTTCGCCGGAGAGCTTGAGAAGAATGCGTTTGTAGGCGGGCTGGCTCATCGTCAGGCTACTCCCTTACTTCTGGGCAGCAGCAGCGGCCTGGGCGGCCACTTCGGCGGCGAAATCGGTCACCTTCTTCTCGATGCCTTCGCCGACGACGTACAGGGTGAAGCCGGTAACGGAAGCACCCTTGGCCTTCAGCAGCTGGGCCACGGTCTGCTTGCCGTCTTCAGCCTTCACGAAGACCTGATCCAGCAGGGTCACGTCCTTCAGGAACTTCTGGACGGTGCCTTCGGCGATCTTCTCGAGCATGGCTTCCGGCTTGCCGGCTTCGCGGGCCTTCTCGATGGCGATGCGACGCTCGACATCCAGCAGTTCGGCAGGAACGCCGGAGGCATCGAGGGACTTCGGCTTGGAAGCAGCGATGTGCATGGCCAGATCCTTAGCCAGGGCTTCATCACCACCAACGAGGTCGATCAGCACGCCGATCTTGGCGCCGCCGTGGATGTAGCTGGCCACCGCGCCTTGAGCTTCGGTACGGACGAAGCGGCGGATGGACATGTTTTCACCGATCTTGCCGACCAGCGCCTTGCGGACTTCTTCAACGGTCTGGCCGTCGATCTCGAGGGCGGACAGGGCTTCGACGTCGGCCGGGTTCTTGGTGGCGACGAGCTCGGCAACGTTCTTGACCAGCGCCAGGAAGTCGTCGTTCTTGGCGACGAAGTCGGTCTCGCAGTTCACTTCGACCATCGCGCCGAGCTTGGCGTCGGCGGAGATATACACGCCAACGATGCCTTCGGCGGTCACGCGGGCGGCAGCCTTGGAGGCCTTGTTGCCCAGCTTGACGCGCAGGATTTCTTCAGCCTTGGCCATGTCGCCGGCAGCTTCGGACAGGGCCTTCTTGCATTCCATCATGGGCGCGTCGGTTTTCTCGCGCAGCTCCTTGACCATGCTTGCGGTGATTTCCGCCATGTTTGCTCCTGGATATTTGATTGAATGATGTTCGGTCATACATTGAATGGGCGCCCGAGGCGCCCATTCAGGGGGATCAGGCCTGCTCTTCGGTGCCGTCTTCCACTTCGACGAACTCGTCGGAGCCGGCAGCAACGATTTCCTGGATCACGGCGTTCTTGCCTTCCAGCACTGCATCGGCGACGCCACGGGCGTACAGGCGGATGGCGCGGGAGGAGTCATCGTTACCCGGGATCACGAAATCCACACCTTCGGGGGAGTGGTTGGTATCGACCACGGCCACGACCGGGATGCCCAGCTTGTTGGCTTCGGTGATGGCGATCTTGTGGTAGCCGACGTCGATGACGAACAGGGCATCCGGCAGGCCGCCCAGATCCTTGATGCCGCCAAGGCTCTTCTGCAGCTTCTCGAGCTCGCGGGAAGCCATCAGGGCTTCCTTCTTGGACAGGCGCTCGATGGAGCCGTCTTCGACCATAGCTTCCATGTCCTTCAGGCGCTTGATGGAAACCTTGACGGTCTTGAAGTTGGTGAGCATGCCGCCCAGCCAGCGCTCATCGACGAAAGGCATGCCGGCGCGCGCTGCTTCTTCAGCAACGATCTCGCGAGCCTGACGCTTGGTGCCGACGAACAGGATGGTGCCGCGATTGCCAGCCAGCTTGCGCACGAAATCCATCGCCTCGTTGTACTTGACGAGGGTCTTTTCGAGGTTGACGATGTGGATCTTGTTGCGCTGACCAAAGATGAACGGAGCCATCTTCGGGTTCCAGAAACGGGTTTGGTGGCCGAAGTGGACGCCCGCTTCGAGCATTTGACGCATGGTGACAGACATTGTGTAACTCCAGTTACTGAGGTTTGACCGCCGCCCGACCTGCCAGCCTCGCCATCGCGAAGCCACGCTTAGCCGCGAACGCCGCACCATACCCGGTGGCGACATCCGCCGGACCCCAATGGGCCGGACGTGTGTATTTTGCCTGGCACCCTTGCCAGACAAGCCGCAGATTGTAGCAGGATCACCCCAAACCCCTCAAGGCCGGCATGTGCAGCGCAGCACCGGGGAGAACCGGATTGCCCCGGAAGGCCGCATGAGCTAGCCTATCTGGTTGGAAAACCCCAGCAGATCAAGCCTCATGAGCGTCACCATAAAAACGCCGGAAGAAATCGAAAAGATGCGTATCGCGGGCCGCCTTGGCTCGGAAGTGCTCGACTACATCACCCCCTTCGTGAAAGCCGGCGTCAGCACCGGCGAGATCGACCGCCTGTGCCACGAGTACATGGTCAATGTGCAGGGCTGCATCCCCGCCCCGCTCAACTACGCGCCACCGGGCTACACGCCCTACCCGAAGTCGATCTGCACCTCGGTGAATCATCAGGTCTGCCACGGGGTGCCGAACGAAAAGGTGATCCTCAAGAAGGGCGACATCGTCAATCTGGACATCACCGTCATCAAGGATGGCTACCACGGCGACACCAGCCGGATGTTCATCGTCGGCGAGACCTCGATCCGGGCCAAGCGCCTGTGCCAGATCACCTACGAATGCATGTGGCTGGGCATTGCCCAGGTCAAGCCGGGTGCCCACCTGGGCGACATCGGCGCCGCCATCCAGAAGCATGCCGAAGGCAATGGCTTCTCGGTGGTGCGCGAATTCTGCGGCCACGGCATCGGCGCCAAGTTCCACGAAGACCCCCAGGTGCTGCACTACGGCAAGCCGGGCACCGGGCTCGAGCTCAAGCCCGGGATGATCTTCACCATCGAACCGATGATCAACGCCGGCAAGGCCGCGATCTCCGAACTGCCCGACGGGTGGACCATCGTCACCCGCGACCGCAGCCTGTCGGCCCAGTGGGAGCACATGGTGCTGGTCACCGAGACCGGCGTCGAGGTGCTCACCCTGTCGGCCGGCAGCCCGCCCCGCCCGGACATCGTTGCCCCCTACTCTGCCCAGATCAAGCCCTGACCCGTCCAAGATGTCCCAGACCGTGCCCGCCGCGCTAACTCCCGAGGCTTCCCGGGAGCTCATCACCCGCTTCAAGAGTCGCCTGAAAAGCGGCGGCGAGGCACTCCGCACCGCCTACGAGGCCCATCCGCTGACCGAGCCCATCCTCAAGGGCCGATCCCGGCTGGTGGACGGGGTGCTGGTGGACATCTGGAAGGAGTTCAACATCCCCGCCTCGGCGAGTCTGGTTGCCGTTGGCGGCTACGGACGCGAGGAGCTGTTTCCGTTCTCCGACGTGGATCTGCTGTTCCTCCTCGACACGGCGCCGGATGACGACCTGAGCGAGCGGCTCACCCAGATGATCGGGCTGCTATGGGATGTCGGCCTCGACATCGGCCACAGCGTGCGCACCATCGACGAATGCATCGAGGAAGCCGGCCTCGACGTGACGGTGATGACCAATCTGCTCGAAGCCCGGCTGATCGGCGGCAACACCCGGCTCTTCGAGCGCTTCAGCGACCAGCTGCGCAGCGCCCTCAACGTCGGGCAGTTCTTCAAGGCCAAGCGCCTCGAGCAGGAGCAGCGCTACACCCGCCACAACGAGACGCCCTACTCGCTCGAACCCAACTGCAAGGAAAGCCCCGGCGGCCTGCGCGACCTGCAGGTCATCGGCTGGATCAGCCGGGCGGCCGGCTTTGGCACCCACTGGCGCGACCTCGCCAGCCACGGTCTCGTCACCGCCGAGGAAGCCACCGAGCTGCGCGACCTCGAACGCTTCCTCCAGCACGCGCGCATCCGCCTGCACCACATCGCCGGGCGCCGAGAAGACCGCCTGCTCTTCGACCACCAGGAAAAACTCGCCCACCGCTTCGGTTTCGAGGCCAACGAGCACCGCCGGGCGTCGGAAGTCTTCATGCAGGAGTACTACCGGACGGCCAAGAAGGTCACCCAGCTCAACACCATCCTGCTGCAGAATTTCGGGGCTGAATTCTTCCCCAACCGCTACCCGGCGGCGATCAACATCAACGAGCGCTTCCAGTGCGTGCGCGAGCTCCTCGATGTGCGCGACGAAGGCGTCTTCGACCGCCATCCGAGCGCGCTGCTCGAATGCTTCCTGATCCTCCAGCAGCGCTCCGAGCTCAAGGGCATGACCGCCCGCACCCTGCGCGCCCTGTGGCGCGGTCGCAAGCTGATCAATGCCGAGTTCCGCCATGATCCGGCCAACCGGGCGCTGTTCCTGCGCCTGCTCCAGCAAAAGCGCGGAGTGGTGCACGAGATGCGGCGGATGAACCAGTACGGCATCCTCAGCTTCTACCTGCCGGCCTGGCGGCGCATCGTCGGGCAGATGCAGCACGACCTGTTCCACGTCTACACCGTCGACCAGCACATCATGCAGGTGCTGCGCAACGTGCGTCGCTTCATGGTGGCCGAGCACGCCCACGAGTACCCGCTGCTCACCCGCCTCGCCACGTCGTTCGAGAAGCCCTGGCTGATCTACATCGCCGCGCTGTTCCACGACATCGCCAAGGGCCGCGGCGGCGACCACTCCAAACTCGGCATGAAGGACGCGCGGGATTTCTGCACCTCCCACGGGCTCGACGAAACCGACACCGCGCTGGTCGAATGGCTGGTGGAACACCACCTGTCCATGTCCAACGTGGCCCAGAAGCAGGACATGTCCGATCTCGACGTGATCCGCCGCTTTGGCGACCTGGTGAAGACCGAGCGCCGCCTCACCGCGCTTTACATCCTCACCCACGCCGACATCCGCGGCACCAGCCCCAAGGTCTGGAACGGCTGGAAGGGCAAGCTGCTCGAAGACCTGTTCTTCGCCACCCAGCGCCTCCTGCGCGGCGCCACGCCCCACCAGGCCCTCGGCATGCCCTTGCGCCAGGACGACGCCCGCAACCTGCTGCGCTACTACGGCCTGCGCCCCGGCACCGAAGACAAGCTGTGGGCCCAGCTCGACACCGTGTATTTCATGCGCCACGACGCCGAGGAGGTCGCGTGGCACGCGCGGATGCTCTACTACCGGGTCGAATCCGAAGAGCCCGTCGTCAAGGCCCGCCCCACCCACGGCGACGAGGGGCTGCAGGTGATGGTCTACATGAAGGACCAGAAGGACATCTTCGTGCGGCTGTGCGGTTTCTTTGCGCGCCTCGGCTTCACCATTGCCGACGCCAAGATCCACACCACCCGCCACGGCTACGCGCTCGACAGCTTCCTGCTGCTCGACCCGGGCCAGGAAACCCATTACCGGGACGTGATCAACCTGCTCGAGCACGATCTGACCGAGCGCCTGAGCCACCCGGATTCGCCCATCGACCAGCCGGCCAGCGGCCGCCTGTCGCGGGAGGTCAAGCATTTTCCGATCACCCCGGGCGTGACCATCGAGCCCGACGAGCGCGGCCAGCACTACATCATGTCGGTGACCGCCGCCGACCGCCCGGGCCTGCTCTTTGGCGTGGCCACAACCCTCGCCAGCAACGGGATCAACCTGCACACCGCGAAGATCGCCACCCTTGGCGAGCGGGTCGAGGACACCTTCCTGATCAGCGGGCCCGGCCTCAGCCAGGACACCCAGGTCCTCAAGATTGAAGCCGAGCTGCTCGAGAAGCTGGCGATCTGAACGTCAATCGTCGGCCGTCGCCGGGGTGCCCGGGAAGAGCACCTCGGTGAAGCCGAAGCGGGTGAAATCCCGCACCCGCATCGGGTACAGGATGCCGTCCAGGTGGTCGCACTCGTGCTGCACCACCCGGGCGTGAAAACCCTCTGCAATCCGGTCGATGGGCGCGCCGTCGGCGTCGAAGCCGGTATACCGCAGCGACGCCCAGCGGGGCACCCAGCCGCGCAAGCCTGGCACCGACAGGCAACCTTCCCAGCCGCCCTCCTCGTCTTCCGACAAGGGCGTGAGCACCGGATTGATCAGCACGGTATCGGGCACCGACGACGCATCCGGATAGCGCGGGCTCGGCCCGCCGCCAAAGATCACCACCTGCAGATCCACACCGATCTGCGGCGCCGCCAGCCCGGCCCCGGAAAGCGCCGCCATCGTGTCGCGCATGTCGGCGATCAGGGCCGCGAGCTCCGGCGTCCCGAAGGCGGTCACCGGCTGCGCCCGCCGCAGCAGGCGCGGGTCGCCCATCCGCAGCACCTCGCGAATCATTTGGCCGGCCCTTCGCAGATGTGCTCGAGCACCTCACGCACCCGCCCCATCGCCTCGCGCAGCACCACGTCGATGCTGCCGAAGCAGATCTGCGCCGCGCTGTTGCCGCGGCCGGCCGCAAAGTTGGCCACCACGTTGATCGCCGCGTACGGAATGCCGAGCTCGCGCGCGAGGGCCGCCTCGGGCATGCCGGTCATGCCCACCACGTCAGCGCCATCCCGCTCCAGGCGGTTGATCTCGGCCGCGGTCTCGAGGCGCGGCCCCTGGGTCGCCGCATACACGCCGCCATCCACAACCGGCTGGCCGGCCGCCACGGCCGCATCGAGGATGCGCTGGCGCACGGATTCGTCGTAGGGCTTGGTGAAGTCGATGTGCACCACGGGCTGCTCGGAACTCTCGTGGAAGGTGCTCTTGCGGCCCCAGGTGTAGTCGATGATCTGATCCGGCACCACCAGCACGCCCGGGCCCAGATCGTCGCGGATGCCACCGACCGACGCCACCGAGATGATCGCGTCGGCCTTCGCCTCACGCAGGGCCCACAGGTTGGCCTGGTAATTCACGCGATGGGGCGGAATCGTGTGGCCGTAGCCGTGCCGCGCCAGAAAGACCACCGGATGCCCGCACAGCTGCCCGAAGGTCAGGGCGCCCGAAGGTTCGCCATAGGGAGTGCGCATCACCTCGCGGCGGATCACGTTCAGGTTGGCCAGTTGGGTAAGACCGCTACCGCCGATGATTGCCAGCATGCCGGACAACTCCTCATAAAACCGTGTGGGCCGGGGATCTTATCACGCAGCCAGGCCCCGACCGCTCCGCGCACCGATGCTGCGTTGCGCAAAAGCGTGGTAAAATTTTGGGTTTACAAGTACTTCGGTATCCAACCCCATGTCCCGCGCCATCCGCAACATTGCCATCATCGCCCACGTCGACCACGGGAAGACCACCCTCGTCGACCAGCTCCTGCGCCAGTCCGGCACCTTCCGTGAAAACCAGCAGGTCAGCGAACGGGTGATGGACAGCAACGATCTCGAAAAAGAGCGGGGCATCACCATCCTCGCCAAGAACTGTGCCGTGCAGTACGGCGACACCCACATCAACATCATCGACACCCCGGGCCACGCCGACTTCGGCGGCGAGGTCGAGCGCGTGCTGTCGATGGTCGATGGCGTGCTGCTGCTGGTCGATGCCGTCGAAGGCCCGATGCCCCAGACCCGCTTCGTGACCCGCAAGGCCCTGGCCCTCGGCCTCAAGCCGATCGTCGTGATCAACAAGATCGACCGTCCGGGCTCCCGCCCCGACTGGGTCATCAACCACACCTTCGACCTGTTCGACAAGCTCGGCGCCACCGACGAGCAGCTCGACTTCCCGGTCGTGTACGCCTCCGCGCTCAACGGCTACGCCATGCTCGACGCCGACAAGCCCGGCACCGACATGACCCCGCTGTACGAAGCCATCCTCGAACACGTGCCCCAGCCCGACGTGGACGCCGAAGCGCCCCTGCAGCTGCAGGTCTGCTCGCTCGACTACTCCACCTACATCGGCCAGCTGGGCATCGGCCGCATCAAGCGCGGCCGCATCAAGCCGAACCAGGAAGTCGTCGTGATGTACGGCGACGAGAACCGCGGCAAGGCCAAGATCAGCCAGATCCTCACCTTCAAGGGCCTCGAGCGCAGCCCCGCCGAATCCGCCGAAGCCGGCGACATCGTGCTGGTGTCGGGCATCGACCAGGTGAACATCGGCGTCACCCTGTGCGACCCGGACAACATCGAGCCGATGACCCCGATCGCGGTGGACGAGCCCACCCTGACCATGAACTTCATGGTCAACAGCTCCCCGCTGGCCGGCCGTGAAGGCAAGTTCGTCACCAGCCGCCAGATCCGCGAGCGCCTCGACAAGGAACTCCTGAAGAACGTCGCCCTGCGCGTCGACTACACCGGCGACTCCGACACCTTCCAGGTGTCCGGCCGCGGCGAACTGCACCTCACCATCCTCCTCGAAAACATGCGCCGTGAAGGCTATGAGCTGGCCGTCGGCCGTCCGCGCGTGGTGTTCAAGGACATCGACGGCGTGAAGTGCGAGCCGTACGAAATGCTCACCGTCGACGTGGAAGAAGGTCACCAGGGCGGCGTGATGGAAGAGCTCGGCCGCCGCCGTGGCGAAATGCAGGACATGCAGCCGGACGGCAAGGGTCGCGTGCGCCTCGAGTACCGCATCCCGGCCCGCGGTCTGATCGGCTTCCAGGGCGAGTTCCTCACCCTCACCCGTGGCACCGGCCTCGCCAGCCACGTGTTCGACGACTACGGCCCGATGGCCGGCACCATGAGCGAGCGTCGCAACGGCGTGCTGATCTCCCAGGACGACGGCGAAGCCGTGGCCTACGCCCTGTGGAAGCTGCAGGATCGCGGCCGCATGTTCGTGAGCCCGGGCGATGCGCTGTACGAAGGCATGATCATCGGCATCCACACCCGTGACAACGACCTCGTCGTGAACCCGATCAAGGGCAAGCAGCTCACCAACGTGCGCGCCTCGGGCACCGACGAAGCCGTGCGCCTGATCACCCCGATCCAGCTGACCCTCGAATCCGCCATCGAATTCATCGCCGATGACGAGATCGTCGAGATCACCCCGAAGAACATCCGCCTGCGCAAGCGTTACCTCAAGGAACACGAGCGCAAGCGCGCTGCCCGCGAAGAGTCGTAAGCCTCTTTCACCCGGCCGGGGCAACCCGGCCTGGGCAGTGGTTCAAAAAAACGCGGCCAACTGGCCGCGTTTTTATCGTCTGTTGCGGTGGCTTATCCGGCCATGTTGGCGCAACGGCTGGCGAGGAAGGCCGCAAACTCGGCGCCCACTTCCGGATGCTTCAGCCCCAGCTCGACAGTGGCCTGCAGGTAGCCCAGCTTCGAGCCGCAGTCATAGCGCACGCCCTTGAACTGATAGGCGAGCACAGCTTCCTCCTGAAGCAGCGAGGCGATCGCGTCGGTGAGCTGCAGCTCGCCACCGGCGCCCGGCTTGAGCTGGCGCAGGTGCTCGAAGATCCGCCCGGTGAGGATGTAGCGGCCGATCACCGCCTGGGTGGACGGCGCCTCCTCGGGCTTCGGCTTCTCGACGATGCCGGTCACACGCTGGATTTCGCCGTCGTCGCGCTGGGTGCTGACGATGCCGTACTGCTTGGTCTGCTCCCGCGACACGTTCATCACGCCGAGCACCGAGCAGCGGTTGTAGTTATAAACATCCACCATCTGACGCATCACCGGCAGATCACCCTGGCCGTCGAGCAGATCGTCGGCGAGGAGCACCGCGAAGGGCTCGTCGCCCACCACCGGCGCCGCGCACAGCACCGCGTGGCCGAGGCCCAGCGCTTCGGCCTGGCGGATGTAGATGCAGTTGACGTGGGACGGCACGGTGTCGCGGACGATCTTCAGCAGCTCGGCCTTGCCGCGCATCTCGAGTTCGGTCTCGAGCTCGTAGGCCTTGTCGAAGTGATCCTCGATGGCGCGCTTCGAGCGGCCGGTGATGAACACCAGATCGGTCACGCCGGCAGCCACGGCCTCCTCCACCGCGTACTGGATCAGCGGCTTGTCGACGATCGGCATCATTTCCTTGGGACTTGCCTTGGTCGCCGGCAGAAAACGGCTGCCGAGGCCTGCTACCGGAAATACCGCCTTCGTAACTTTTTTCATCGATCTTCCTCAAACAATCCAATTTGCCTATCGGCGGGCGCAGCATCCACCGGAGCAAGCAAGGCCTGCAAACCCGCTTCGTCAAGAATGGTCACACCCAGGGCCTGCGCCTTCTCGAGCTTGCTACCGGCGTCGCTGCCGGCCACCACGTAATCGGTCTTCTTCGAGACGGAGCCGGCCACCTTGCCGCCCACCGCCTCGATCATCGCCGCCGCCTCGTCGCGCCGCAGCGTCGGCAGTGTGCCAGTCAGCACGAAGGTCTTGCCACTGAAAGCACCCAGCGCGGGCATCGCTGCGGGTTCGGTCTCGGGCCAGCGCATGGCTTGCCGTAGCCGCTCGATGATCTCGCGGTTGTGGGCCTCGGCGAAGAACTCGACGATCGACCTGGCGACGATCGGCCCGACGTCCGGCACCTGCAGCAGCGCGGCTTCGTCGGCGGCCAGCAGGCCGTCGAGCTTGCCGAAATGGCGGGCCAGATCCTTGGCTGTCGTCTCGCCCACGTTGCGGATGCCCAGGGCGAAGATGAAGCGGGCCAGCGTGGTGTCGCGGCTCTTGTCGATGGCGGCGACCAGATTGGTGGCGGATTTTTCGCCCATCCGCTCCAGCCCGGCCAGCACCTCGGCATTCACCTTGCCGGCGTCGTAGAGATCGGCCGGCGTCTTGACGATGCCGGCGCCGACCAGCTGATTGACGATCTGCTCGCCGAGCCCGTCGATATCCACCGCCCGGCGCCCGGCAAAATGCAGCAGCGCCTGTTTGCACTGGGCCGGGCAGAACAGCCCGCCGGTGCAGCGCGCCACGGCTTCGTCCTCGCCACGCACCACGTGGGAACCGCACTCCGGGCACTTGTGCTCGATGGCGGCCAGCAGATCGAAGCGCGGCGTATCGCCTTCACGCCGCTCGACGATCGGGCCGACCACCTCGGGAATCACGTCGCCAGCCCGGCGCACCACCACCCAGTCGCCGATCCGCACGTCCTTGCGGTCGATCTCGCCCTGGTTGTGCAGCGTGGCGTTGGTCACCGTCACGCCACCGACGAACACCGGCTCGAGCCGCGCTACCGGCGTGATCGCCCCGGTGCGGCCCACCTGCACGTCGATGCCGAGCAGACGCGTGGCGACTTCCTGGGCCGGATACTTGTGGGCCACGGCCCAGCGCGGCTCGCGGGAGACGAAACCCAGCTCACGCTGGCGGGTGATCGAATCCACCTTGTACACCACGCCGTCGATGTCGAATGGCAGCGACTCGCGAAGCGCGGCCATGTCGGCGTGGAACTGGGCGAGACCTTCCGGCCCCTCGACCCGGCGACGATGCTCGCACACCGGCAGGCCGAAGGCCGCCAGCGCGTCGAGGATGGCGCTGTGGGTGTCGGGCATCGCCCAGCTGACCACCTCGCCCAGCCCGTAGGCAAAGAAAGACAGCGGGCGCTGGGCTGTGATGTTGGGGTCGAGCTGGCGCAGGCTGCCGGCGGCGGCGTTGCGAGGATTGACGAAGACCTTCTGCCCGGCCGCAGCCTGGGCCGCGTTGAGACGTTCGAAATCGTCGCGGCGCATGTAGATCTCGCCGCGCACCTCCAGCACCGCCGGCGCATCACCCAGCAGGCGCAGCGGCACCTTGCGCAGGGTGCGCACGTTGCGGGTCACGTCCTCGCCGGTGCTGCCGTCGCCGCGGGTGGCGGCCTGGACCAGCACGCCGTGCTCGAAGCGCAGGCTGATGGCGAGGCCGTCGAACTTCAGCTCGGCGGCGTAGGCAACCGGCGGCGCGGATTCGTCCAGCCCCAGCGCCCGACGCACCCGGGCGTCGAAGGCCACCGCGCCCTGGTCGGTGGTGTCGGTTTCGGTGCGGATCGACAGCATCGGCACCACGTGCTGCACCGACGCCAGCTCGGGCGACGGCGCGCCGCCTACCCGCTGGGTCGGCGAATCGGGGGTGACGAGTTCGGGATGGGCGGACTCCAGCTCCTGGAGCTCGCGGAACAGGCGGTCGTACTCGGCGTCGGGCACGGTGGGCTCGGCCAGCACGTAGTACGCGTGATCGTGTGCGGCGATCTCTGCGCGCAGGGCCGCAACCCGCGCGCAGGTTTCGGGACTTGCTGCCACCCGGACGCTCCGCTCAGGAGAACAGGCGCAGGGCCAGCGGAGAACCCGGTGCGATGCCCTGCTCGGCCATCTGCCCCTGGAACTGCTCGATCTGGGCGCGGATCAGGCCCACGGCCTTGTCGCCGAAAGGCGAGCGGTTGTCATCGACCACCGCGCCGCCAAGGGCATCGGCGAGCTGCTGGGCAACGCCCATCATCCGCTCGAAGACCCGCACGCCATCGGCAACCCGCGGCACGTCGAGGGTCAGGGTGACGCCCGGCGTGACGAGCCCGCGCATTTCTTCAGCCACGAACAGCACCGGCTCGAGGTTGGACAGCACGAACTGACTCACGCCGAGCTCGTCGCGGGCATGGAAGCTGCCGTCGCTCATCAGTTCGAGCCCGGCTGCTTCGGCCAGACCACGCAGCTTGGTGCCAGCAAAGCCGTGATCGCGGGCCACCACATTGACGCCGATCTGGATATCCACGCCCGCGCACAGGCGGTCGAGTTCGGCGGCACGCGTCAGCGCGTCGGCCTTGGCCGGCAGCGACGGAATGGCCATGAAGAGATCACACATGCGCTGCAGGCCAGCGCCCAGGCGGGTGAGATCGCTGTCAGTCGCGGGGCCGCGGCGATCGACCAGTTGCAGCGCGGCACACACCCAGTGATAGCTGGCCGCCGTGTTGGCGCCGATGAGCTCCCAGCGGTTGTCGGTATCCGAAAAACCGAACCAGCGCAGCGGCTTGGCGAGCCCATCGAGCTGCTCGGTTGCGGTCTGCCACAGGCGCCCACCGACCACTGGCTCGATGGCCTCGATGCGCACCACCCAGTCGGCCCGCTCATCCACCTCTACGGGAAGCAGCGGCGGCACCCGCCGGGCGCTGGCGTCCTTGACGTCCTGGGCACTGGGCTGCGGTCGCGCTGGCGCCTCGCCGCCGATCACCGGTTCAAGCCGGTCGGATGCCGGACGGGGCGACACCTCACCGCCGACGGGATGAATGCTGTCGAGCGCATCCATCTGCTTGCGGTGCTTGCGCTCCTGCCACTTGTTGAACGCAAAGATGCCGACGACGACAACGCCGCCAGCACCGACCAGACCCATCTGCAAGTCACTGATTGCCATCGAAATCCCTTGTTTCCCGCATCACGCCGCGGCAGCTTCCGCGAGACGCAGTGCTTCTTCAATATCCACTTCCACCACCCGCGACACACCCTGTTCCTGCATCGTGACGCCCACCAGCTGCTCAGCGATTTCCATCGTGATCTTGCTGTGGCTGATGAACACGAACTGGGTCTGCGACGACATGCGCTTGACCATCTGGCAGTAGCGCTCGGTGTTGGAATCGTCGAGCGGTGCATCCACCTCATCCAGCATGCAGAACGGCGCCGGGTTGAGCTGGAACATCGAAAATACCAGCGCAATCGCAGTCAGTGCCTTTTCCCCGCCCGAAAGCAGCTGGATGGAACTGTTCTTCTTGCCGGGCGGCTGGGCGACGATCGAGATGCCCGCATCGAGAATCTCGTCGCCGGTGAGCACCAGCCGCGCCTCACCCCCTCCGAAGAGCATCGGAAACAGATTTCCGAAATGGTGATTAACCGTATTGTACGTCTCTTGAAGCTGCTCTCGCGTCTCCCGATCGATCCGTCGTATGGCATCTTCAAGCGTTTCGATCGCGCCCAGCAGATCCTCGGTCTGGACGTCGAGGTAATTCTTCCGCTCGGACGCCGCTTTCAGCTCATCGAGCGCCGCCAGATTGACCGGGCCCAGCTCCGCGATCTCGCGACCAAGGCGAGCCACCTCGCGCTGCAGCGAACCTTCCTTCAGATCCGGCACCAGCAGCGGCGCCAGCGCCGCCTCGTCGGCCTGGGCCTCTTCGAGCCGGGCGGCGTGCTGGGCTTCAGCCATCTCGACCGCCTGGACCCGCAGGCGCAGGTCGGCGACGCGCTCGCGCTGGGGCGCGGCGGCGTGTTCGGTGCGCTGGCGATCCTCTTCCAGCCCGCGCAACTGGCCGTTGGCGGCCTCCAACGTGTTGCGGCTGCCGGCAAGCGCGGTCTCGCGGGTTGCACGCAGGGCCACGGCCTCCTGCAGCGCGGCCGACACCGAGACCTCGTCGATCTCCATCAGCGATTCGCGGCGCTCGGTGAGCTCCTCGGCGATGCGCTCGAGCTGCTCGCCGGCGAGCGCCCGGTTGCGGGCGATGTCGTCGAGCTTGCTCACGCACTCGCGCTCGGAATGGCGGGCTTCCTGCAGCTCGCGGGCCAGCGCGGATTCCAGCGCGCGGGTCTCGCGCAGGCTGCTCTCGCGCTCCCGGCGCACGGCCTCGGCGGCGTCGAGCCGGCCGCGCTGCAGCTCGGCCATCTCGCGGCTGCGCTCCAGTTCGGTCTCGGCGCGCATCAGGCGGTCGCGCTCAGCCTGTTCGGCGTGGGCGATCTCGCCCAGGTCGCGCCCGATCTGGCCGCAGCGTTCTTCGTAGCGCTGGCGGGCCTGGTTGAGCTTGAGCACCTCGACCTGCTCGGCATGCACCCGCGCCTGCAGCGCCTGGGCGTCGCGACGCAGGTTGGCCAGCGCATCCTGCACGCGGGTGGCGAGCGCCTCGGCCTCGGCCATGGATTCCCGCGCCATCGCGGCGGCTTCCTGGGCGGCCTCGACCTCGGCACCCAACTGGTCGATCTCCCGCTGGCGCTCGAAGACACCGTGGGTGCGCGAATCCGGCGCGTAGTGAATCAACGCGTGACGGCTCAGCAGGCGGCCATCCCGCGACACCAGCACCACACCGGCAGCGAGCGTCTCGCGCCGGTCGATCCAGGCGGCCAGATCGTCCGCGACGAACACGCGGGCAAGCCAGCTTTCCAGCACCGCAGCCAGCTCGCCGTCGGCGCCGACCTTCTCGACCAGCGGCCGGCAACCTTCCGGCGCCGGTGCGGCATCAGCCGCCGCCGGCGCACCGGCCAGCAGAAAGGCGAATGCGCCCGGCACCTTGTCGGCCAGCGCAGCCAACGCCACCTTTCCGTCCTCGGCTGGCAGCGCGGCGAGCCGCTCGCGCAGCACCGCCTCGACGGCAAGCTCCCACCCGGCCTCGACGCGGATGCGCTGCCACAGGGGCTTGAGCCCGTCGAGCTTGTGGCGCTTGATCCAGTCGCCCAGCTGGCCCTGCACCTGCACCTTGTTCTGCAATTGCACCAGCGCCTCGCGGCGTGCCCGCAACTCGGTGGCGTGGCGCTGGGCCTGACGCTCGGCATCCAGCGCCTGCTTGAGGGCCTGCTGGGCCGCGGGCAGCTGGGTCTGGGCGTCGGCGATGTCGGACTGGCGCTGCTCCAGCGCTTCTTCGGCAGCCGCCAGCGCCGCCTCGCGCTCGGCGGCCATACGCAGGTCAGGCGCCTGGACGGCGGATTCTTCCTGCTGCAGGCGCGCGCGACGCTGGGCGAGGGTATCGAGCGTGCGCTCGCTGCTCACCCGGTGGGCGTCCTCGACGCGGATCTGCTGTTCGGCGTGATTGAGCTCGCGGCGAATCGCGGCGGCGGCCGCATCGGCGGCATTGAGCGCCTCTTCGGCCTCCGGCAGACGGTCGCCCACTTCGGCGTGGCGCGCCTCGGCCTGTTCGGCGCGGATCGCCGCGTGGTCGAGCAGACCCTGCCAGCGCTCGCTGTCGGCGGCGAGGCTTTCGAGCTGGCTGCGCCACTGGGCGTCGTCGCGCTCCAGCTGGGCGAGGCGGCTTTCGAGAATCCGCCGGCTGTCGCGCAGGCGGGCGAGCTCGCCTTCGAGGCGGGTGAGCTCCGAGCTCACCGCAAACAGCGCGGTCTGGGCGTGCTGCACGCCTTCGTTGGCTTCCAGCTGGGCTTCGCGGGCAGTTTCGAGCTGGCTTTCGAGCTCCTGCAGGCGCGACGAATCGGCCTCGATGCGCCGGGTGGCGTCGGCCAGCTCTTCGGCCAGCCGGGCGCGCTCGGCGCGGGCCTCGTTGCGCTTGAGCAGCCACAGCAGGTTCTGCCGCTCCGACAGGCTGGTGTTGAGCTGGCGGTATTTTTCGGCGATGGCGGCCTGCTGCTCCAGCTTGCCAAGCTGCTGGCCGAGTTCGCTTCGGATGTCGTCGAGACGGGTCAGGTTGTCGCGGGCGTCGCTGAGGCGCCCTTCGGTTTCCTTGCGCCGCTCGCGGTATTTGGTGACGCCGGCGGCCTCCTCGAGAAAGCCGCGGACTTCTTCGGGCTTGGCCTCGATGATCCGCGAGATCATGCCCTGCTCGATGATCGCGTAGGCCCGCGGCCCGAGGCCGGTGCCCAGGAACAGATCAATCACGTCCTTCCGGCGCACCTGCATGCCGTTGATGAAGTAGGTCGATTCGCCGCTGCGGTCGAGCACGCGCTTGACCGCCACCTCGGCGTAGGGCTTCCACTGGCCGGCAGCCTTGCCTTCGGCGTTGTCGAAGACCAGCTCAACGCTGGCGCGCGACACCGGCTTGCGGGTGGTCGAGCCGTTGAAGATGACGTCCATCATCGAGCCGCCCCGCAGCGCCGAGGCGCGCGATTCGCCCAGCACCCAGCGCACCGCGTCGATGATGTTGGATTTGCCACAGCCGTTCGGACCCACCACGCCCACCAGATTGCCGGGCGTGAGCACGGTCGTCGGATCGACGAAGGTCTTGAAACCGGCGAGCTTGAGTTTGGCGAGACGCACTGGAATTCGGAAAAAAGGCTGAAAAAACGGGGCTGTCGGCATCCGGGCAGCACGCTTGCTGCACTGCCACATAAACGGCGGACGCTATAATAGCATTCGTTAAAAATCAGGCCAGAGGCTTTGTCTTGCCCTGTCCTGCACCACCGCAGCACGGCGTTTTATCCTCTGCGCCCCGCCATCCGCGCCGGGCCGCCCCCAGGACGAACACAGGAAATCCCCCGAACGTGAACCCGCACCTCCAGGATCTTCACCCCTATCCCTTCGAAAAACTGCGCGGCCTCTTCGAAGGCATCGTGCCGCCGGCCGGCTATTCGGCGATCCGCCTGTCCATTGGCGAGCCGCAGCACGCCACGCCCGAATTCATCAAGCAGTCGCTCATCGACAACCTCGGCGGCCTCGCCAACTACCCGACCACCCAGGGCTCCGACGCCCTGCGCCAGTCGATCGCCGGCTGGCTGGAACGCCGCTATGGCCTGCCCAAGGTGAGCGCAGCCACCCAGGTGCTGCCGGTCAATGGCTCCCGCGAGGCGCTGTTCGCCTTCGCCCAGTGCGTGATCGACGGCAGCAAGCCGGATGCGCTGGTGCTCTCGCCCAACCCGTTCTATCAGATCTACGAAGGCGCGGCCTACCTGGCCGGTGCCAAGCCCTACTTCGTCAATAACCTGCCGGGCGACCGCTTCGCGTCGGATTTCGACGCCGTGCCCGAATCCGTGTGGCAGCGCGTGCAGCTGGTCTTCGTGTGCTCGCCGGGCAATCCCACCGGCAAGGTGCTGTCCCTCGACGAATGGAAGCAGCTCTTCGAGCTGTCGGATCGCTACGGCTTCGTGATCGCCGCCGACGAGTGCTATTCCGAGATCTACTTCGACGACGCCCACCTGCCCATCGGCGGCCTTGAGGCGGCCCATCGCCTCGGTCGCACGGATTTCCGCAACGTGGTGATGTTCTCCAGCCTGTCCAAGCGCTCCAACGTGCCGGGCATGCGCTCCGGTTTCGTGGCCGGCGACGGGGAGATCCTCAAGCGCTTCCTGCTCTACCGCACCTACCACGGCTGCGCCATGAGCCCGTCGGTGCAGGCGGCCTCCGCCGCGGCGTGGAACGACGAAGCCCACGTGGCTGAAAACCGTCGTCAATATCGCGAGAAGTTCGCCGTTATCACCCCCATGCTGAAACCCTGGCTCGACGTGGACCTGCCCGACGCCGGCTTCTACCTGTGGGCCAAGGTCACCCGCCTGGGGGTTTCCGACACCGAGTTCGCCCGCCGCCTGCAGGCTGAATATAATGTGACGGTTCTGCCCGGCAGTTTCCTCGCCCGCGAGGCTCACGGGGTCAATCCCGGTGCCGGCTTCGTGCGCATCGCGCTGGTTGCCGACCTGGCAGAGTGCGTCGAAGCGGCCAAGCGAATCGTCGCCTTCGCCCAACAACTTTCGAATAATCCATGACCGTACTCGTACATATCATGCCCCATCACGAAAATCCGTTTGCCGCCCTCATTGAAGACCTCTGGGAGCGTCGCACCGAACTGTCGCCTGCCACTGCCACCAGCGAGCAGCTGCGCGCCATCGAGCACGTCATCGACGAACTCGACCAGGGCAAGCTGCGCGTCGCCGAGAAGATCAATGGCGAGTGGGTGACCCACCAGTGGATCAAGAAGGCCGTGCTGCTGTACTTCCGCACCCACGACAACAAGGTGCTGTCCGGTGGCGACACCCGCTACTTCGACAAGGTGCCCACCAAGTTCGACGACTACACCGAGCAGGATTTCCAGCACGGCGGTTTCCGCGTGGTGCCCAACGCCGTCGCGCGCAAGGGCAGCTTCATCAGCAAGGGCGTCGTGCTGATGCCCTCCTACGTGAACATCGGCGCCTACGTCGGTGAAGGCACGATGGTCGACACCTGGGCCACCGTCGGCTCCTGCGCCCAGATCGGCAAGAACGTGCACCTCTCCGGCGGCGTCGGCATCGGCGGCGTGCTCGAGCCCCTGCAGGCCAACCCGACCATCATCGGCGACAACTGCTTCATCGGCGCCCGCTCCGAAGTCGTCGAAGGCGTCATCGTCGAAGACAACTGCGTCATCTCCATGGGCGTTTACATCGGCCAGAGCACCAAGATCTACGACCGCGCCACCGGTGAAGTCCACTACGGCCGCATCCCCGCCGGCTCCGTGGTGGTGAGCGGC
>JAKLLO010000229.1 GCA_023150095.1 Zoogloea sp.
TACATACACGCCTGGCATCGCTACCCATTCTTGGTCTAAGTTTGTAATTTTTAACAAACTTTTGTAAAAGGCACGCGGCTTGCTAACGGTTTTGACATATCCCCAAAACGACAAGGAGTCGTGCCATGAAGAAACTGCTAGCCATAACAGTCATCGCCGCCGCACTTTCGCAGAACGCGCACGCGACCATCGTGCTCGATTTCGAGGGTGCGGGAAACGGCGCACAGCTACTCAACTTCTACAACGGCGGCACCGACAGCGCCGGCAACGGCGGTACCAACTACGGCATCGGCTTTGGCTCCAACGCCCTGGCGGCCATCGACAGCGATGATGGTGGCACGGGCAACTTTGCCAACGAGCCCTCGTCTAAGACCACCATGTTCTTCCTGAGCGGCAGCGCCGTCCTCAACTACGCCGCCGGTTTCGACACGGGTTTCTCGTTCTACTACTCGTCCTCGACGGCCGCCTCGGTGAAGGTCTATGACGGCATCGACGCCACCGGCACCCTGCTCGCAGATATTCCGCTGACGGCGCAGTTCAACCAGGGCTGCACGGGCGATCCGAGTGGCGGGTTCTGCAACTGGACCGCCGTGGGCGCGTCTTTCGCCGGCATCGCCAAGTCCATCGACTTTGGCGGCACGGTGAATCAGGTGGGCTACGACAACATTACCTTCGGCTCTGCGACGCCGGGCACGGTGCCCGAGCCGACGAGCATCGCGCTGATTGGCGCGGGCCTCGCTGCCATCCTGCGCACGCGTCGCCGCTCGGCGCAGCAGTGATCTGCTGACGTCCGCCCCGGCCATGCCGGGGATCAAAACAAAACGGCCACCCGGTTCATTCGGGTGGCCGTTTTGTCTGGCGCCTGCCTGGCAAAGGCGCCAGGTGGGGGCAATCAATACACCACGGCCTCGCTCTCCGCCTCCGGCCGCAGGGCCGAGCGGACAACCGCCTCGGTGAGCGCCGGCGAACACAGCTCGATGAAGCGATACGCAAAGCCGCGCAGGAAGTGGCCCTTGCGCACCGCGATGCGGGTCACGTTCTCACCGAACAGGTGGCTGCTGGGCAGCATGCGCAGGTTCTGGTCGCGGATCGGGTCGTAGGCCATCGAGGCGACGATGCCGATGCCGAGCCCCAGCTCCACATAGGCCTTGATCACGTCGGCGTCCAGCGCCGACATCACGATGTCCGGCGACAGGCCGGCAGCGGCGAAGGTCTCATCGATCCTGGCGCGGCCGGTAAAGCCTTCGTGGTAAGTGATGACCGGATGCTCGGCCACCGCTTCCAGCGTGAGCGGTTCGACCGCTTCGAGCGGATGTCCCGCGGGCACGATCACCGAGTGGTGCCAGCCGTAATAGCTGAACGAAACGAAATCCGGCACCGCGGCGAGGGCTTCGGTGGCGATGCCGATGTCGGCGCGGCCATCCAGCAGCATCGCGGCGATCTCGCCGGGGCTGGCCTGGTGCAGCACCAGATGCACCTTGGGGAAGGCCTGCTTGAATTGCGTGACCACCTGGGGCAGCACGTAGCGCGCCTGGGTGTGGGTGGTGGCCACGGTGAGCTGGCCGTGGTCGCGGGCGCTGAACTGGGCGGCGATGGTCTTGATGTTGCGCGCGTCCATCAGCATGCGGTCCACCACATGCACCAGCTCCTGCCCCGGCTCGGTGAGCCCGAGCAGGCGCTTGCCCTTGCGAACGAAGAGCTCGAGCCCGAGCTCGTCCTCGAGATCCTTGATGTGCTTGGAGACGCCCGACTGGGAGGTGAACAGCGCGTTGGCCACCTCGGTCAGGTTGAAGTTGCGGCGCACCGTCTCGTGGATGATGCGCAGTTGCTGGAAGTTCATCGCTCAGATTTCCCAATTCGGCGCCGGCACGGCGATCGGACTTGCCGGATCGCGGCCGAACACGCTCAGGCGCGACGGCACGAGGCGCACCACCTGCCCTTCTTCAACGCCCAGCCGGGCCACTTCGTCGCGGGTGATCTCCACCTCGAAGACCTGGCCGGTGGAGCCGTTGAGCCCGTCGAGTTCGACCCGCGCGGTGACGCCGAAGGCGAGGATGCGATTGACCCGCGCCGACACGCCGTCGGTGGCCTTCGGATCGACGACGATGGCGAGCTCATGGGGCCGCGCAAAGGCCACCACCTCGCTGCCGTGGGTCAGATCGACCTTCTCGGCAGACAGGCGGTTGTCCGCCACATGTACCGCGTCGCCTTCCACGCGGCCGTGGAAGAGATTGACCGAGCCCAGGAAGCTGTACACGAAGGGCGAGGCCGGGTGGCGATACACCTGTTCCGGCGTGCCCACCTGCTCCACCTTGCCGTGGTCCATCAGCACCACGCGGTCTGCCACTTCCAGCGCCTCTTCCTGGTCGTGGGTGACGAAGATCGAGGTGATGTGCAGCTCGTCGTGGAGCCGGCGCAGCCAGCGGCGCAGCTCCTTGCGCACCTTGGCATCCAGCGCGCCAAAGGGCTCGTCGAGCAGCAGCACCCGCGGCTCCACCGCCAGCGCCCGGGCCAGCGCGATACGCTGGCGCTGGCCGCCGGAGAGCTGCGCCGGAAAGCGATCGGCCACCCAGTCGAGCTGCACGAGCTTGAGGAGCTCGGTGACCTTGGCCTTGATCTCGGCCTTGGACGGGCGCTGGGCGCGGGGCTTCATGCGCATCCCGAAGGCCACGTTGTCGAACACGGTCATGTGGCGGAACAGGGCGTAGTGCTGGAACACGAAGCCCACCTGGCGCTCGCGCACGTGGGTGTCGGAGGCGTCGGCGCCGTCGAGCAGCACCTGGCCGGCGTCGGCGGTTTCCAGCCCGGCGATGATGCGCAGCAGGGTCGTCTTGCCGCAGCCGGAGGGGCCCAGCAGGGCCACCAGTTCGCCGGTGGGGAAATCGAGGGAGACGTCCTTCAGGGCGGTAAAGCTGCCAAACTCTTTGCGGATGTTCTTGACTTCGATGCTCATTTCATTCGTCCTCGGATGAAGCCGCCTTGCCGGCCTGACGCTCGACCCACACCTTGATGACCAGCGTCACCAGGGCCAGGAGGGCCAGCAGGGATGCCACCGCAAACGCGGCCGCAAACTGGTATTCGTTGTAGAGAATCTCCACGTGGAGCGGCATGGTGTTGGTCTGGCCACGGATGTGGCCCGACACCACGCTCACCGCGCCAAACTCGCCCATCGCCCGGGCGTTGCACAGGATCACCCCGTACAGCAGGCCCCACTTCACGTTGGGCAGGGTCACGTGCCAGAAGGTCTGCCAGCCCCGCGCGCCCAGCACCACGGCGGCCTCTTCCTCTTCCTTGCCCTGGGCTTCCATCAGCGGGATGAGCTCGCGGGCCACGAAGGGGAAGGTCACGAAGACGGTGGCCAGCACGATGCCCGGCACCGCGAAGATCACCTTCACGTCGTGATCCGACAACCACGGGCCAAACCAGCCCTGGGCGCCAAACACCAGCACGTAGATCAGGCCCGACACCACCGGCGACACCGAGAACGGCAGGTCGATCAGGGTGATCAGGAAGTGCTTGCCCCGGAAGTCGAACTTGGTGATCGACCACGCCGCGGCCACGCCGAAGACGAGGTTGAGCGGCACCGAGATCACCGCGGCGATGAGCGTCAGCTTGATCGCCGACAGGGCGTCGGGGTCGATCAGCGCATTAAAATAGGTATCCCAGCCCTTGCGCAGCGCCTCAAAGAAGACGGCGACGAGCGGCAGCAGCAGGAACACCGCGAAGAAGGTCAGCGACACCCCGATGATGGCCCACTTGACGAGGGTCGGCTCGCGGGTGGCGGCCTTGGATTCGAAGCGGGCGGCGTGATCCGCCGCCCCGTGCAATACAGCAGCGGCGCCAGCCATCAGCGGGCCCTCCCGGTACGTTTGGCCGTCCACGCCTGCAGGCCGTTGATGATGAGCAGCAGGATGAACGAGAAGATCAGCATCACCACCGCCACCGAGGTGGCGCCGGCGTAGTCGTATTGCTCCAGCTTGGTGATGATCATCAGCGGGGTGATCTCGGACACCAGCGGGATGTTGCCGGCGATGAAGATCACCGAGCCGTACTCACCCACCGCGCGGGCAAAGGCCAGCGCAAAGCCGGTGAGGAGCGCGGGAAACAGCGTGGGCAACACCACATGCACGAAGGCCTGCCAGCGGTTGGCGCCGAGGCTCACCGCGGCTTCCTCGTATTCGGTGTCCAGGTCTTCGAGGATGGGCTGCACCGTGCGTACCACAAAGGGCAGGCCGATGAAGATCAACGCCACCAGGATGCCCAGCGGCGTGAACGCCACCTGGATGCCCAGCGGCTCCAGCAGGCTGCCGACCCAGCCGTTCTTGGCGTACAGCGCGGTAAGCGCGATGCCGGCCACCGCGGTGGGCAGCGCGAAGGGCAGGTCCACCAGCGCATCCACCAGCCGCTTGCCGGGAAAGGAATAGCGCACCAGTGCCCAGGCCAGCAGCAGCCCGAACACCCCATTCACCGCCGCGGCGATCAGCGACGCGCCGAACGACAGCTTGTAGGAGGCCAGCACCCGCGGCGACGTGGCCGCAGCCCAGAAGTGTTCGAAGCCCAGCGAGCCCGCCTTGAAGAACACCGCAGTGAGCGGAATCAGGACGATCAGCGAGAGATAGGCCAGCGTGTATCCCAGGCTCAGGCCGAAGCCCGGGAGCACGCGACGGGTAGCGGTCGTCATCGTTTCACCGCGATCTGGTCATAGATGCCGCCGTCGGCAAAGTGGGTCTTCTGCACGGCTTCCCAGCTGCCGAACTTCTCTTCGACGGTGAAGGTCTTGATCGCCGGGAAGCGGGCCGCGTACTTCTTGACCACCGCCGGGTCACGCGGGCGGAAGTGATGCTTGGCGATGATCTCCTGGCCCTCGGGCGAGAAGAGGTAGTTGAGGTAGGCCGTGGCCTGCTTGCGGGTGCCCTTCTTGTCCACCACCTTGTTCACGATGGCCACCGGCGCCGAGGCGTCGAT
>JAKLLO010000230.1 GCA_023150095.1 Zoogloea sp.
CGAAGAGATCCGGGTCGATGTGCCCCTCGTCGCGCATCCGGGACATGATGGCGATGGCCTCCGACAGGGTCTTGCCCTTCTTGTAGGGCCGGTCGGCGGCGGTGAGCGCCTCGAAGATGTCGGCGATCGCCATCATCCGCGCCACCGGGCTCATCTGCCCGCCGGTGAGCCCGCGGGGATAGCCGGTGCCGTCCATCTTCTCGTGGTGGCCGCCGGCGATCTCGGGCACCGCCCGCAGGTGCCGCGGGAAGGGCAGCGCGTCGAGCATCCGGATGGTCTGCACGATGTGCTCGTTGATGGTGTAGCGGTCTTCGTCGGTGAGGGTGCCGCGGCCGATCGACAGGTTCGCGAGCTCGCCGTGGTTGTGGCGCAGGGCCGGCACCTTGAGGCGGAAACCCCAGCGGTTGTCCGGGGCGATGCGCTCGTCGGGGCCACGCGCCTCCCGATGCGCCGGCTTGTCGGCGAGCAGGGTTTCCATCACCGGCAGCGGCTGGGCGGGGCCGTGGCGCCGGCATTCTTCCTCCGACAGCCCGAGGCGATCGTCGAGCGTGCGCAGCCAGAGCTGCCCGCCGATCTGGCGCAGGCGCTCCACGTCGGTGGCCGCCATCGCCTCGCCGCCCACGTTGCAGGCCGCCACAAAGGCGAAATCGGCGTCGAGCCGGGCGTGATCCCGCGCCAGCAGGGCGCGGGCTTCGGCAGCGTCGGCGCCCGCGGCGATGGCCTGCAGGCAGGCGATCTCGGCGTCGCGCTTCTTCACCTCGAAGCGCATCCGGATCTCGTGGATGCGGTTGTAGCGCAGCTCGAGCTTGGTGGCCTTGTCGACGATGCTCTCGGGCGTCGCCACCTTGCCGCAGTCGTGCAGCCACGCGGCGATGTGCACGGCCTCCCAGTCGTCGTCGCCGAGCTGGAAATCCTTGAACGGCCCGTCGGTGGCGTCGCAGGCGGCGCGGGCGAGCAGCTTGGTGAGCACCGGCACACGGGCGCAGTGGCCGCCGGTGTAGGGGCTCTTGGCGTCGATGGCGCCCGCAAGCATCTGGATGAAGGATTCGAACAGGCGCTTCTGAGCGCGGATCAGGCCGCGCGTCTCGACCGAAAGCGCCGCCGCCCCCGACAGCGCCTCGACAAAGTTGACCAGATCCCGCTGGGGCTCGGCGTCGAACCACAGCACCAGCAGGCCGATGCGGGTCTGGTCGCGGGCGAGGAGCGGCACCGCCAGATAGGCGAGCCGAGGCATCTCCAGCGCCTCGGTCAGCCCGGCGCAGCTGCGCCCGACGCCATCGGCGCCCACATCGATGCTGCCCACGCCCGAGCGCGCCGCCGGCCCCACCAGCCCGGCCATTGCGGCCCCGTCCGGCGCCGCGTCCCGCGGCAGGTTGGTGTCCCCGGCCCGGCGGAGCGACGCCAGCTCGAGCGTCGCGCCGTCGTCGTCGGCCAGATAGAGCACGCCAGCCCGGGCGCCGGTCACGGCAACGGTCTCGTCCACCAGCCGGGGCAGCAGGCGGTCGAAGTTCGATTCCCGCGCCATGGTCGCCGAGATGTCGAGGAAGTGGCGGACCGCCCCCTTCATCGAGGCCAGATCGGCGGCCAGGTCATCCACCTCGCGCACCACCGAGCGGGTGGTCAGGTCGGAGGTGAAATCGAAGCGGCGGATCGCCGCGGTTTCGTCGGCCAGCGCGCGGATCGGCCGCGACACCAGCCTGGCGGTGAGATACGTGAGGGGCAGCGTGGCGAGCATCACCAGCAGCGTTGCCAGCAGCGCGCGGTTGCGCACCTGACGGGCGTCGGTGAGGAGCTCGTCGTCGGGGATCATCACGCCGAGGTGCATCGGCCGCCCGCCCTGCACCGGCAGCCGGGCCACCGCCCCGTGCCAGCGCCGGCCGGCGGTGCTGAAGGCGGTGAGCGGCAGCTCGCCCTCGCCCGCCGGCGCCGCGGCCAGGGCCGCCAGCGGGCCGTCGCCCAGATCGGACACCCGCGGCCGCGCGCCCTCTGCCCCGGGCCGCGCCTCAGGCAGCCAGCCGGGCTCGGAATAGGCCACCACCCGCTGTTCATCGTCGAACAGCACCAGGTGCGAACCCGGCGTGATGCGCTGGCGGCGCAGGGTTTCGTCCAGCGTGGACAGGCGGATGTCGGCGCCCACCACCGCACTGCTGCCGGCCACCCGGCTCGCCACCGTCACGCCCAGCCGGCGGGTCGAGGCAAACAGATAAGGCGCGGTCTGCACCGGCTCGCCGTGGCGCAGAGCCTCGGCGTACCAGCCACGCTGGCGGGGGTCGTAGCTGCGCGGGTAGTCGGGGCGCAGCGCGTTGTGCAGTTCGTTCAGGTCGGCATCGAGATAGATGAAGCGCCCCTCGTCGCCGTCGATGCTCTGGATGAGATAGGCGGCTCCCGGCGGCGCGTCCACCAGCTTCCGGTCGCCGTCGTCGGCGAGGCGCAGCAGCATGAAGAAGTCGCCGTCCCCGTAGCCCACGTAGAAGGCCGTGACCGACGGCGAGGCGATCAGCGCCTCACGCAGGCTGGCCAGCCCCTGGCGGCGCTCGGCGAGGGTCGTCGCCCGGGCCACCGGCTGCAGGCCCAGCAGGCGCACCGCGGTGCCCACCGGGCTCAGGAGGATCTCGGTTTCGACCACCGTCTGGCGCGAGATGCGCACCAGCAGGTCGCCCGCCGCCCGCTCGAGCATGTGGGCGCTGCGCGAGTACGACACCCACGCGATGCTCGCTCCCACCGCCAGCACCAGCAGGAAGAACAGGGTCGAGATGTGGACGTGGAGCGGAAAACGGAAACGGCGCGCCACGGAGCCGGATTTGTGGTGGTTGCCCATGGCGCCCCTTGCGTCTATTGGCCGGCCACGGCGCGGCGGTATTCGCCCGGCCGGGCGCCGGTCCATTTCTTGAAGGCCCGGTGGAAGGCGCTGGCTTCGGCAAAGCCCAGGTCATGGGCGATGTCGAGGACGGATTTTTCGGAGTGGCACAGCTGGCTGATGGCCAGGTCGCGGCGCAGGTCGTCCTTGATCGACTGGTAGGACTGGCCCTCGTCGATCAGGTGCCGGCGCAGGGTGGATACCGAGCTGTGCAGCTGCTGGGCGAGGGTTTCGAAATCCGGCCAGGTGTCGGGCGGGATGTGGCGCAGCTGGCGGCGGATGCGCGCCACCAGGCCGTCGCTGTTGCGGTACTTGACCAGGAAGTTGGCCGGCGCGCTGCGCAGGAAGACCTTCATCGTGCGCTCGTTCTGCACGTTGGCCATGTCGAGGTATTCGGCCGGAAAGCTGATCGCCGTCTCGGCCTCGCCGAAGCGCAGGTCGGGCGAGAACAGCACCCGCCATTCGGCGCTGAAATCCGGCTCGGCGCAGCGAAAACTGGCGTGGTCGAGGGTGATCCGCCGCCCGATGAGCCAGCACGCCAGCCCGTGGAGGATGATCAGGAAGGTGCCGTAGGCAAACGCCCGCCGCGGCCCGGGCAGGCGCTCGGCGAGCACCACCCGGGCGGTGTCGCCGTCGCGCTCCAGCACGCCTTCGAAATCGTCCAGCACCAGCCGGAAGAAGCGCAGCGCGCGGCGCAGGGCGCGCTCGAGGGTGTCGCAGTGGATCACGCTGTGGCACAGCAGGGTGAAGCTGCCGGCCTTCATGGGGTGGGAATCCATCCCGAAGAACTCGTCGTCCAGCGCCTCGGCGATGAGGTGCCACAGGGTGGCGTAATGCACCGACGACACCCGCGCCTGGGGCGCGTCCAGCAGCTCCGGCGAGATGCCCGCCTGCTGGAGCAGCCCGTCGGCGTCGAGCCCCCGCTCGCGCACCCCGGCCAGCGCCTCCAGCACGAAGGCGATGGAAATGGTGCCCTTGTCGGAAGTGGGTGCACGCATCAAAGGCTGGCAGACGAAAAAGGGTGAGAATGAGCGGGATGACAGGCGCAATTGCCCGCCTGTTTGCTGCTCTGCAATGTGGCAAATTCTACCATTCACATTGATCGATTTCGGCATGGAAGCCGGCCCCGCTTGTGCCTAGAGTTCACGGCCATTGCGGAGCGCGCACGCCATCCCGGCACGGCCTTCCGTCCGATCGAAAAATCACAACAGAAACAGGAGCGATACATGGAGATCAAGGACAACGTTTTCGTGGTGACCGGCGGTGGTTCCGGCCTGGGTGCCGCCACTGCAAAGATGATCGTCGATGCCGGCGGCAAGGTCGTGCTGGCCGACGTGAACAAGGAAGCCGGTGAAGCCAAGGCTGCCGAACTCGGCCTGGGCGCCCGCTTCGTCACCACCGACGTGACCGACGAGGCCAGCGCCAAGGCCTGTTTTGCTGCTGCCACCGAAATGGGCACCCTGCGTGGCCTGGTCAACTGTGCCGGCATCGCCCCGGCCGAGAAGGTCGTCGGTCGCGAAGGCGCCCACCGTCTCGAATCCTTTGCCCGCACCATCAACATCAACCTGGTCGGCAGCTTCAACATGATCCGCCTCGCCGCCGAGATCATGAGCAAGAACGAACCCAACGCCGGCGGCGAGCGCGGCGTGATCGTCTCCACCGCCTCCGTCGCGGCCTTCGACGGCCAGCTCGGCCAGGCCGGCTACGCGGCCTCCAAGGGTGGCGTGGTCGCCATGACCCTGCCCATCGCCCGCGAGCTGTGCCGCTCCGGCATCCGCGTGATGACCATCGCCCCGGGCATCATGGAAACCCCGATGCTCCTCGGCATGCCCGCCGACGTGCAGGAAGCCCTCGGCAAGATGGTTCCCTTCCCCTCCCGCATGGGCAAGCCGGCCGAGTACGCCGCGCTGGTCGAGCACATCTTCAGCAACGCCTACCTCAACGGCGAAGTGATCCGCCTCGACGGCGCGATCCGCATGGCCGCCAAGTAAATAACGTAGGGGCGAATTCATTCGCCCGCAGTCGGTTGATCGAAGTCCGCGGGCGAATGAATTCGCCCC
>JAKLLO010000231.1 GCA_023150095.1 Zoogloea sp.
CGGCTTCGTGGGTATCTGGATCTTCTCGCTGCTCGACCGCAGCCCGAACGCCCAGCAGGAACGTGCTGACTTTGCTGCCCAGCTGATCCGTTCCGAAACCGGTATCGGTGCGGCTGGTGCCTCTGGTCACTAAGCCCTGAATCCACCGGCCGGATCCCTGATCCGGCTGGCACGGAAATCAGAAACCCCGGTTCGCCGCAAGGCGACCGGGGTTTGTTGCGTTTACTGGCCGTGGTTTTGCGTGCTCGTCCGGGATGCGTGGGCCCGCGGCGGCACGCGACTTCAACCGCGCCTCGGTGTGGTAGCCCGGGGCGGATGGTGCACTTCCGCGCCGTGGACTGCGGCAATCGGCCTCGCCGGATGGGTGGCGGCGCGTGCGCACGCCGGGCAGCAGCCTGCGCGCCTGCACTTCGACCGTGTTCGCCGGCGATCTCGGTCGCGCGGAGGCTTATGTCGGCCCCGGCGTGGTGATGTCTCGCCCGTGCGTATTCAATGTTGGCGTCGGTGTATTGATCGCGCGGACCTCGATATCGATGTCTGCTGCCTGCGTGATGACATCTCGAGCGGTGATATGGATATCCGGTGCCGGTGTGAAGACCACGCCGCTGGTGGAGTTGATGTCGCGCCACCGCGTATTGAATGTCGGCGCCGGTGTATTGACCACGCGGGCGTCCGCATCGTGTTTTCCCGCGTGAGCAAGGATATCCGTGGTCCGCGCAATGATTGTGCGGCTGCGCGCTGAGGCATCCACTGTCAGCGCGGCGAAGGCCGGCGCTGGCGTGGCGACTGCGCCAGCGGCAGGATCGGGTGCCGGCCCCGGTGCGCAGCTCAGGCAGGCAGCGGTGGACAAAAAAACGGCGCCCTTGCGGGGCGCCGTGAAAATCTCCTGGGAGGGAGAAGAGAAGACACTCGTTTTAGCCGGGCGCAGCGCGCCCGGCGGCGTTAGTGGGCGCTCGCCGAAGCGGCGCCGATGCCGGTCTGGGAACGGGCGTACTGGTCGTCGTAGCCGGCCTTGTCGGTCTTGGCGCGGGCGCTGCTGTCGGTCACCGAGAACAGCCAGGTGAAGAAGAAGGCCAGCGGCATCGAGAACAGTGCAGGCTGTTCGTACGGGAAGATCGGCGCGGCATTGCCCAGCACCACCACCCACACGGCCTTGGACAGCACCACGAAGGACACCGCCGAGATCAGACCGGCGAGGCCGCCGAGGAGCGCGCCGCGGGTGGTCAGACCCTTCCAGTACATGGAGAGGATCAGGATCGGGAAGTTGGTGGAGGCGGCGATGCCGAAGGTCAGGCCGACGAGGAAGGCGATGTTCTGCTTCTCGAACATGATGCCCAGCAGCACGGCAACCACGCCCAGGCCGATGGTGGACAGCTTGGAGACGCGCATCTCTTCGGCTTCGCTGGCGGTGCCCTTGCGGATCACGCGCGCGTAGAGGTCATGGGCGATGGACGAGGCGCCAGCCAGGGCCAGGCCCGAGACCACGGCCAGGATGGTGGCGAACGCAACCGCGGACATGAAGCCCAGGAACAGGTTGCCGCCCACGGCCTTGGCCAGGTGCATCACCGGCATGTTGCCGCCGCCGATCAGCTTGCCGCCGATGTTGCCGCCTTCGTAGAACTCGGGGTTCTGGCCGACGATCACGATGGCCATCAGGCCCAGGGCGCACACCACCATGAAGAAGTAGCCGATGCAGCCGCTGGCCACGAAGACGCTCTTGCGGGCTTCCTTGGCGTTCGGCACGGTGAAGAAGCGCATCATGATGTGGGGCAGGCCGGCGGTGCCGAACACGAGGCCCAGCGACAGGGACACGGCGGTGATCGGGTCGGCCATCAGCGAGCCGGTGCCCATGATCTTGATGCCGTCCTTGTGCACTTCAACCGCCTTCTGGGCCGCGGTTTCGAGGCTGAAACCGAACTGGCTGAGGGACAGGAAGAGCAGCACGGTGCCGCCGAAGAGCATCAGGCAGGCCTTGATGATCTGCACCCAGGTGGTGGCGATCATGCCGCCGAAGGTGACGTAGACCACCATCAGCACGCCCACCACGACCACCGCGGTGGCGTAGTCGAGGCCGAACAGCAGCTTGATGAGCTGGCCCGCGCCGACCATCTGCACGATCAGGTAGAAGCACACCACGGTGAGCGAGCCGAAGGCCGCGAAGGTGCGGATGGTGCCCTGGTCGAGGCGGTAGGAGGCGATGTCGGCGAAGGTGAACTTGCCCAGGTTGCGCAGGCGCTCGGCCATCAGGAACAGGATCACCGGCCAGCCGACGAAGAAGCCGATGGCGTAGATGAAGCCGTCGAGGCCCTTCGAGAAGGTCATCGCCGACAGGCCCAGCAGGGTGGCGGCGGACATGTAGTCGCCGGCAATCGCGAGGCCGTTCTGGAAGCCGGTGATGCCGCCGCCGGCGGTGTAGAAGTCGGCGGTGGATTTGGTCCGGCTGGCGGCCCAGTAGGTGATGCCCATGGTGGCCACCACGAAGATGAAGAACATCCCGATGGCGGTCAGGTTGAGGGGCTGCTTCTGGGCTGCGCCCATGGCGTCGGCGGCCAGCGCGGCGCCACCGGCGAGGGTGGCCGCGAGGGCGGCGAGGAGGTGTTTGCGCTGGATCACTTGGTGGCCTCCCGGACGATCTCGTTGTTGATGGCGTCGAACTCGCCGTTGGAGCGATTGACGAACCAGCCGGTCAGCAGCCAGGAGCCGATGATGATGGCGGCGCCGATGGGCACGCCGATGGTGAGGGTGGAGCCGGTCGAGATGGGGGTGCGCATGACCTCGGGCGCGAAGGCGACGATCATCATCATCCCGTAGTAGCTGGCCATCACGATGGCGGTGAGAAGCAGCGCGAAACGGCTGCGCTTGCCTTCAAGTTCGGCGAACTTGGGGTTCGCCCGGACTTTCTTGTAGATGTCTGCCGACATGATTCCTCCTTATATGCGGCGGGTTTTTGAGGTTGTGGTTGTTGTTACGGGGTGAGTGCTGTTCTCCCCCGGTCTTGCCGTGGTTATTGCTTACATGTTCGGGTAGTTGGGCCCGCCGCCACCTTCGGGCACGGCCCAGTTGATGTTCTGGGTCGGGTCCTTGATGTCGCAGGTCTTGCAGTGCAGGCAGTTCTGGGCGTTGATCTGCATCCGCGGGCCGCTCGGGTCTTCGACGATTTCGTACACGCCGGCCGGGCAGTAGCGGGTCTCGGGGGCGGCGTAGAGGGCGAGGTTCACGCTCACCGGCACCGAGGCGTCCTTCAGGCGCAGGTGGCAGGGCTGCTCTTCCACGTGGTTGGTGGCCGAGATGAACACCGACGAGAGGCGGTCGAAGCTGATCTTGCCGTCGGGCTTGGGATAGACGATCGGCTGGCAGTCGGCGGCCTTCTTGAGCTGGGTGTGGTCGTCGTGGTGACGCAGCGTCCAGGGGGCGCGGCCCTTGAGCAGGAAGGTGTCGATGGCGCTGTAGGCGATGCCGCCCCACAGGCCCCAGCGGAAGCTCGGGCGGATGTTGCGCACGGTGTACAGCTCGTCCCACAGCCAGCTCTGCTTGAGCTGCTCGGGGTAGGCGATGCACTCGGTGCCGGTCTGGCCCTCGAAGGTGAGGTGGGCGAACAGGGCGTCGGCGGCCACGATGCCGGACTTCATCGCCATGTGGGTGCCCTTGACCTTGGGCACGTTGAGGAAGCCGGCGGTGTCGCCGATCAGCACGCCGCCCGGGAAGGACAGCTTGGGCAGCGACTGGAAGCCGCCTTCATTGAGCGCCCGCGCGCCGTAGGCGATGCGGCGGCCGCCTTCGAAGACCTTGCGGATCTCCGGGTGGGTCTTGAAGCGCTGGAACTCCTCGTAGGGCGACAGGTAGGGGTTGCTGTAATCCAGGCCCACCACGAAGCCCACGGCCACCTGGTTGTTCTCCAGGTGATACAGGAAGGAGCCGCCGTACACGTCGGTGGACACCGGCCAGCCCACGGTATGCATGGTGAGGCCCTGCTTGTGCACCTCGGGGCGCACTTCCCACAGCTCCTTGATGCCGATGCCGTAGGTCTGCGGGTCGGCGCCGTCGCGCAGGTTGTAGCGCGCAAACAGGCCCTTGGTGAGGGAGCCGCGGCAGCCTTCGGAGAAGACGGTCTGGCGGGCGTGGAGCTCAATGCCCTGCTGGTAGTTGGGGCCGGGTTCGCCGTTACGTTCGACACCCATGTCGCCGGTGGCGATGCCCTTCACCGAGCCATCCTCGTGGAACAGCACTTCGGCCGCGGCAAAGCCCGGGTAGATCTCGACGCCGAGCTCTTCGGCCTGCTGGCCCAGCCAGCGCACCACGTTGCCCAGGCTGACGATGTAGTTGCCCGCGTTGTGCATCTGGGGCGGCGTGGGCAGCTTGTAGGCCTTCTCGGTGGAGAGGAAGTAGAAGTGGTCTTCGGTGACCGGGGTGTTGAGGGGCGCGCCGCGCTCCTTCCAGTCGGGGAACAGCTCGGCCAGCGCGCGGGGCTCGATGACGGCACCGGAGAGGATGTGCGCGCCCACTTCGGAGCCCTTCTCGACGACGCACACCGAAAGCTCGTGGCCGGCCTTCTCGGCCAGCTGCTTCAGGCGGATCGCGGCGGCCAGGCCAGAGGGGCCGGCGCCGACGATCACCACGTCGTATTCCATCGCTTCACGCGTCATTGCTGTTTTCTCCAGAAACCGGGTTGCTGCGGGTGCGTATTCAAGGGTGGTGCTGATGCCTGAGCCAGGCTGGGGTGGGGCCGTAGGAGCGACTTCAGTCGCCCATCCGCACGCCCGGCTGCTCGGCCTGACATCTGTGGGCGACTGAAGTCGCCCCTACGAAATCCTGAACCGGGGGAGGCCGGAGCCTCCCCGGTCGGCTTAGAACAGCGCTTCTTCCAGGGCCAGCACCGACTCGGCG
>JAKLLO010000232.1 GCA_023150095.1 Zoogloea sp.
AGTGAAATCTGAGGCTGGCCAGCGCCTGCTGCAGATTGAGAAGAATCTGCGCGCCAACGGCACCGACGAGAGGGGATGGGCTGAACTGGACGAAGCTGTCTTCGATCTGTACGAACTGAACGATGCCGACCGAACTGTCATTCGAGACGGCCTCCTTCGCGCCGGGTGGCAATGGGAAACCGGCCGCGACTCATCCGTGGAGCCATCGGACAGTCGTACTGAGGTCACGGCGTATGCCAAGACGTTCCTGTCCGTTATCGAGGATTGGCTTTCCGTTCGCAATAAGCGGCACATGCGCGCCGAAGTGCTCGACTTGCCAAGCAGTTCGGCCTTGCGCGTCGTGCGCTTTGTCTTGGAAGAGGGGCCGGGTAATGCGAGCGTGAGCGTCGTGGCACCACAAGGCGAATTGGGTGAAGTACTGGCACGTATCGGCAGGCGCCTGAAAGTCAAGATTGCGACCGCGCTCAGTGCAGAGCGGGAATTGCGAGTACACGGACGCAACGAAGTCGTGATCATCAAGCCAGCAGCGCGGCGCTACTGGATGGGCATAGCGGCACTGGAAGATGCCGATGCAGTGGTCGCGGAGAGCTTTTCAGGGGGCAAAGTTTGAGGATCCCCTATGAGACACCTCCTGCACTGGGCAGAGAGTTCATTGAACTTGAGCCCGAGGTTGTGGCGGTCATTCTGCTGACACTGGCCGCAGGTTGGCAGCAAGCATGCGCAGCCGAGGACGTGAATGCCAACGCTGGAGAGGTAATCATGACCGAGCGCCTGCGGGACGGGATGCGCATTGCGCTGAAGAACTCCCCGTGGAAGCAGATCATGGTGCTGCCTGGCACGGAATCGCGATCTAAAAGCAACGTGATGCTGCCAGACGGACGTACCGACATCCCGCTGGCGTTCGTCGAAATTTTCTTGCGCACGCAGGAGCATGATCCGCACGCGATCATCGAATGCAAACGAATCGCCGGGTCGGACACTCACTTGTGTCGAGAGTACGTCGTCGAGGGCATGGATCGATTCATCCAGGAGAAGTACGGCGAGAACCATGCTATCGGCTTCATGGTGGGGTACGTTCTTGCCGGCGTTCCTTCGGAATCCGCGGATGGCGTCAACGCTTACTTGAGAAGAGTTTCGCGCTCGGTAGATCGCCTCGCCCCGAGCGACATCAGTGACGGGACTTGGCAGAGCCTACACGCACGCTCCAAGCCGTCGATGCCGATTCGCTTACAGCATGCGTTTCTTGGGTTCGCGGGCACCTCAGCGTCCCGCACCTGATCTCCGCCTCCGACAGGAGGCAATCACAACGCTCACAACGGCATAGGGTATGAAACCGGCAGGGGCCGGATGCGGTTTCTTTGTCGCGCTAGATCGGCACTTGAAGTCGACTGTGACTTTGATCGACTCCAAGGACGCCCGATATGCCGGCCCCCGTCTTCAAGGCTTCGCCCCGGCTGCCGACCATCAGCATTGCGCCCGGACTGTGGGCAGTGCTGTTCATGTTTACCCAGACTGCAGCAGCCGACGTGCTCGTCGTCACCGACAGCCGTCATCCGGTGCAGGCTCCAGCCGGCGTGCGGATCATCGAGCTGGACCAGGCCACGCGCATCGAGGTCGAACTCGCCGCGCACCTACCGGCCGACCCGCAACAGGCTGCAGCCCTGGTGCGGCAGCGGTTGCATGACGGCGGCGAGGCCCTTCAACGCCGCATCGGCCACGCCTACCAAGGTGTCGCGGATGCCTGGGGACTGGGCATCGACAAGATTCCCGCCGTGGTGGTCGATCGACGCTACGTGGTCTACGGCGAGCCCGACGTGCCCCGCGCCGTCGCGCGCATCAACGCCTACCGGAGCACGCAGCCATGAGCCTCCTGCTGGCGTCCCGGCGTCTGCGCGCCACCGCCGCCTCGCTGCTGCTGGGCGCGGCCACATCGACGTTCGCCCTGGACACCGCCACCATCGTCTCGTCTGCGCTGTCCCCCGACTGCCTGGAGTACCGCGTCGCAGGTATTTGCTACTGGCTGTACTGCACGCCCTTCGGCTGCTCGGTGCGCACCTCCATCAAGGTGCGCCACTACGTCCCCGATGCGGTGGTGTCGAGCTACTCGAACACCGGCGAAAACCCGTGGCTGGAAGTCAGGGCGATGAGCATGCCCAACCCGACCGCGAAGGCTGGCGGTGACGGCACGACCAATAACGACAACGAGAACAACCTCGCCAAGTTCAAGAACGCCGATGTCATCGGCCATCCGGCCGGGATGGTGTTCAGCCAGTTCGCCAGCGCCTCCGGCTACACCTGCGAAGGCGCTGGCACGGCCTTCATGCCGTATCTGCTGAGCACGCTCGACACGATCGCCTGGCGCTACAACATCCCGGAAGCGTTCTACCCCGAAGCGCTCATCCCCGGCCGGCGCGAAATCGGTACGCGCACCGGCCTGAACCTCTGGGGCAACGTGTATCCCCGTGGTGGCTTCCTGCACCAGACCGACGACCACAAGAGCGGCGCCGTGGTCGCGCAGCGCGCGGGCGACATCGTGACGCGCCGCAACCAGATTCACGTGTACCAGCCTCTGCTGGCCAACGCCCGCGACGGCTACTGGCCGGCCGGCGCGCTGATGGAGACCGACGCCTCGACGGGCAAGTGGCAGGAGCTGACGCCCACGCTCTCGAACAGTTGCGTGGTCTTCCCGCACAGCCGCACCCGCGTGCAGGCCCAGCAGGGCGACTACGCCTGGGCCTTGTGGCGGCCGTACTCCTGCTGCCGGCGCCGTGGCCAGGTCTTCCTCGGCAGCGTCGATTTCATGTGAGGAACCCACGATGAACGCCTCCCTCCCTGACTTCCTGCACCGCGCGAAATCGCCCTTGCGGGCCACGCTGCTCGTGGCGGCCATCACGCTGGTCGTCGGCGTCGCCTGGGCGCAGACCCGCATCGACCCCAATGGCGTGAACGTCAGCGGCAGCGTGATCGGCGACGACGTGCTCTACAGCATCGGCGGCGGCCGGGCCGTGTCGATGGGTGGTGCCGGCAACATGCAGAGCATCGGCGTCGGCGTCGGCTGGAACAGCAACCTGATCTGCGGCGACATGAGCATCACCACGACGCTGCAGAACCAGCTCAACGGCATCACCAACGGCTTCCAGACGATCATGAGCAACGTGATCCAGAACGCCACCAGCGCCGTGGCCTCGCTGCCGGCCCTGATCATCCAGCGCGCCGACCCGGGGCTCTACAACCTGCTGACCAACGGCATCCTCCAGGCACGCATGGACTTCGACCGCTCGAAGATGACCTGCCGGGCCATCGCCAATCGGATGGCGGACATGGCCGGCGGCCAAGCCGGCTGGGACCAACTCGCCGAGGGGATGGCGCTGCGGGATGCGGTCAGCAGCACCGATGCCGTCTCCGCCATCGAGCAAGCCGAGTCCAACAAAGGGAACAACGGCGTGCCCTGGGTCGGCGGCGGCAACGCGGGCGGCTCCGGCCAGAGTTCGATCAAGGTGGTCGGTGATGTGACGCGAGCGGGCTACAACCTGCTCAACGGGCGCAACGCCACCGATACCTCGTCGATCGCGCGCAGCGCCTGCGGCAACCGCCTGACCTGCCAAACCTGGTCCTCGCCCCAGGCGGCCGCCGACTGGGCGACCCGCGTGTTGGGCGAACGCGAGCAACGCACCTGCGAAAACTGCACGAAGACCCAGACCACGCCTGGCGTCGGGCTGACGCCAATGATCCAGGAAGAGTACGAGACCAAGCTGCAGGCGCTGCAGGAACTGGTGACGGGCGCCCGGCCGACGACGCTGGCCAATCTCGACGCAGCCGGCAGCAGCTCGCTGCCGATCACCCGCGGCGTGATCGAGGCCCTGCGTGACGAGCCCGACCAGGACGTGCTGGGCCGGCGCCTCGCGTCCGAGGCGGCGCTGTCCAGCGTGCTGGAGAAGGCCCTGCTGCTGCAACGCACGTTGCTGACCGGCAAGAAGGAGCCGAACGTCGCCGCCAACGAGCTGGCCGTGCAGGCGGTCGACCAGGAGAACAGCGCGCTGGAGCAGGAGATCAACAACCTCAAGACCGAGCTGGAGCTGCGCCGCACGCTGGCCGGCAACTCGGCGATGGCGATCATCCAGCGCCACAATACCCGCGCTGCCGGCTCGCGCGGCGTCTTCGAGGGCGACACCACGCGCGACCGTCTGCGGGAAGTCCAGAAGCCGCGGAGCGGTACGCCATGAGCCGGCTCGCCTGGCTGCGGCTGCCATGGCTGTTCAACCGCCGCGTCGGCGTGGCGCTGCTGTGGACCTTGCTGGTGGTCGCCGCCGCGGTGGCGGTGAACATCGCCGGCATCCACGTGGTCGGCGGCGTCGAGGGCTGGCAGCACTGGCTGCAGGCGCACGCCGGCCACTTCTTCGTGTGGCGTCTGTGCCTCTACGGAGCGACGGCTTACGGCTGGTGGTGGATGCGTCGGCGCCTGTTGCGGCGGGAGCCGTCCCGCGAGACGCATCAGCGCCTGCTGCGCACGGAGATCGCGGCCGTCATCGCCGTGGTCGCGCTGGAAGCCAGCCAGCTGCTGCCGCACGGCTGAGACCGGGAGGCAGGCATGACGCTCTACACCACGGACTACTTGGAGTATTACCTGACCCTGGTGGCTTGGGTGGTCAACAACGGCATCTGGAGCATCCTCGTGGCCAGCGGCGTGTTCGCGCTGCCGTTCGTGGCCATCGTGATCCAGGAATGGCTCAAGGCCCGCAGCGAAGG
>JAKLLO010000016.1 GCA_023150095.1 Zoogloea sp.
TGACGGCTCTCGGTTTCGTACTCGACGTGCGCGGTGTTGATGGTGATACCACGAGCCTTTTCTTCCGGCGCCGCATCGATCTGGTCGTAGGCCTTGGCCTCGCCGCCGAACTTGCGCGACAGAACGGTCGTGATTGCAGCGGTCAGCGTGGTCTTGCCGTGGTCAACGTGACCAATCGTGCCGACGTTTACGTGCGGCTTTTTCCGCTCGAATTTTTCCTTGGCCATATCATCAACTCCGCAAAAAAATCAGGAAATTGGAAAACTACTTTGAACGCCGCACCATTGAATCGTTGGTGCCCATGGGCAGGATTGAACTGCCGACCTCTCCCTTACCAAGGGAGTGCTCTGCCACTGAGCTACATGGGCCTCACACACGCAACCTGGAGCGGGTGAAGGGAATCGAACCCTCGTCATAAGCTTGGAAGGCTTCTGCTCTACCATTGAGCTACACCCGCGCTATACAACGTACGACTCACATCACCGCTCGCGTTACCGTAACTCACGGACGGAGCACACAGCTAAACCGTTGGTGGAGGGGGAAGGATTCGAACCTTCGAAGGCAGTGCCGTCAGATTTACAGTCTGATCCCTTTGACCGCTCGGGAACCCCTCCAAGCGAGAAGCTGCGCATTTTAGTCACCGACTTCCGGATTGTCAAACACAATCGTCGTTTTTCTTCTTTGCGCTGTGCTTTAATCCGATTCGACGATCAAGCTGTCGGATAACGCATGTCAATGGACAAGGATTTTCTGGTCGATGCGGTTCTGGCCAGCGGGGTGGTGCTACCGGCCCCGGGCCCGGGCTTCCTGCGCCTGCGGGCAGCGGCAGCAAGCGAGGACGCCGGCCCCCGTGAGATGGCGCAGGCGGTGAACCAGGACCCGGCGATCACCGGCGCACTCCTGCGGGTTGCCAATTCGCCGGTGTTCCGGCCCCGCAGCGCCCCTCGTACCGCCCAGGAGGCGATCGCCATGCTCGGTCGCACCCGCACGCTGGCAACCGCCGCGAGCGTGGCGTTGAAGGCCCAGAACGACGGGCTCGACCCGCGGGTTGTGGACGCGATCTGGTCCGGCTGTGCGCGGGCTGCGGAGTACAGCTTTGCGGTGGCGCGGGCGACCCGTTTCAAGTCGCTGGCCGACACCGCCTATCTGGCGGCCCTGATGCAGGACGCGGGGATTGCGGTGGTCCTGAGGCGGTCGCCCCAGCACGCCGCGTTGCTGATTGGCGAAGGGCCGACCCTCGAAGCCGGAGCCCGGGCGCTCGACGCCCTCAGCGGCACCGACCACGCCGCCGCCGGCTATCTCGTGGCACGCAACTGGAAGCTGCCGGTGGAGGTGTGCGAGGCGATCCGCGCTCACCACGATCCGAAGCTGTCACGACGGCTCGGCGACGAAGCCCGCCGGCTGGCCCGCCTGCTGGCGGCCGGGCGGCGCGTGCGGGACGGCATTTCACCGGACTGGGTGGACTGGGCCGACGACGTGGCCGAGGAATTTGGGCTCGGCGAAGCCGATCTGGACGAACTGGCGGCCGACGCGCGCTGATCAGCCGGCGTCTTCGGGGCCGAGGCGGAAGCGGATCGGCACCACCACCGACGCCTCAACCGCTTCGCCACCGCGCCGCGCCGGCACGAAACGCCAGTGCCACACGGCGGTGACGGCGGCTTCGTCGAGGGATTCATGTCCGCCGCTCTCGCGCACCTTCACGGCCACCGGAATGCCTTCGGCCGACACCCGCACATCGAGACGGACGGTGCCTTCGAGCCCACGCCGCCGGGCGATCATCGGATAGCCGGGCTTGGGGTTGTCGAGATACCTGGCGCCAAAGCTCGGCGGCGTGTAGCTCGCCGCGGCAGCGGCCGCGACGGGCGGAGCAGCGACCGCAACCGGGGCCGGCGTCTGGTGTGCCGCCACCGCCGGTGCCGGGCTGGGCGCGGTGGCGATGGCCGGCGCGGGATGATCGGCCCGCGCCTCGGCCACCAGCCGCTGCTGGGGCACGACGGGCTCGGGTCGGGTAACCGCCTTGGGCGGATGCGGCGTTTCAGCCGGTGTCGGCTTGTGCTGCCGCGGCTGGGGCGGTGGCGGTTCGACGTGGGCTTTCTCGGGGATCTTCTCGGGCAGGATTTCCTGCACCAGCCGGGCTTCGAGGAGGCGCGGCGGCTCGGTGACCGACGACTTCAATCCGCCGCCCATGCCGAGCGCCAGCGCATGGACGCACAGGGATGCGCCCACCGCCATCACCAGGCTGCGATCAGAGATCACAGTGCAACGCGCAGCCCCAGCCGCAGGGTACGGGGCTCCGTGGGGTGGGTGTGGATGTCGGCGACGGGGAGACTTTCGGACTTCAATTGGGACTCGTAGTAGTAATCGATGTCGCTCACCCGACGGTTGAACAGGTTGAGCACATCCAGCGACAGGGTGATTTTCCTGTCCAGGCGGAAGCCTACCTTAAGATTGGTCAAGGTCGAGGGCGCGGATCGTACCGAATTGTCTTCGATCAGGGGGCGTGCGCCAAAATGTCGCAGGCGCAGGCCGCCAAACCAGCGCTCGCCAGGGTCCACGCCAACCCCCACCGACGCGACGACGCCGACGGCACCCGGGATCCTCGCGCCGGCCGCATCCGTATCCCGGAAGCGCGCGCTCGACACCGCGAGATCCGCATCCACGCTCACGCCCGGAAGCGGCGTCCACAGGTTGGTCCACTCCACGCCCTGACGACGGGACGGCCGGCTCGGCTCGGTGATGCCGGCGTCGCCGACGAACAGCAGCTCGGAGGCGATGTCGAGCCGCCACAGGGCCAGCGTCGTCACCCAGCCGGCCGCTGGCGCGCTGCGCAGCCCCAGCTCGCCACCACGGGCGCGGACCAGGGGTCGTACCCGCGCCACGGGATCGCCGAACTCCGCACTGCGCGGATCAGGATTCACGCGGATCGTCGTGCCGCGGGCGTCGTTGCTGTGAAAGCCGTGGCCGTAGTTGGCGTAGAGCTCGGTCCGGGCCCATGGGCCGGCGACGATGCCAAGCTTGGGCGCCGCCAGAAAGGCGTCCGCCCGGCCGCTGTTGGCCGCGCCGATGGGCGTGTCGTCGCCGGTCACCTGGAAGCGGTATTGGTCGGCACGCAGCCCGAGGGTGGCGCGCAGCTTTTCGAGAACCTGCACCTGGGCTTCGCCATACACGCCGACGCTGGTCTGATCCACCTTGTCGCTGCGCACCTGCGTATGCCGCTGGCGGGCCTCGGTGAGGAACAAGCCGACCTGGCCGATGTGGTCATGGCGCAGCTGGCTGCCGAGGGTCAGCTCCACCGGCCGGCCCGCCCAGTCGGCGAACCACGTGCGGCTGGCGCCACCGCCAACAACCTGGCGACGATCCACCTGCTCGAACTGGTCGCCCCGCACCGGATCGTCCATGGCGTAGGTGAAGTTTGAGAACAGGTCGAGGCCGTAGTCGATGAAGTAGGCGCTCGCCCGGCTGCGGCCACTGGCATCGCTTGCGGCCCATTCGCCGGACAGGCTGGCGCGGCGGGTGCGCCCGCCGCTGGCGGGATCGAGGCTACCGAAACGGCCGATCAGCCCCTGCTCCACCGCCCGCCGGGGCACTTGGTCGGTGGCCGACCAGTGGGACTCGAAGGCCATCAGCGTGGCCGCCCAGCCATTGTCGACGCTGCCGGACGACAGCCGGAGCACGCCGTTCAGCTTGCGCAGGTTCTCCCGCTCGGCCCACGGCCCGTTGTTGTAGGCGGCTTCGATGGCGCCCAGCAGCACCGGCCCGCCGTCGGTGAGCGGACGAGAGCCTGCCGCTACCAGCCGGTTGTAGTGATGCTGGCCCAGCTCGATCTGCACGAAATCAGCCGGCAGGCTGCGGAAGTAATCGAGCCGCGCCGAGCCGGCCGCCGAGAAATCCCCGTCCGCCGCGTGGTACGGCCCCTTCCGGTAGCGCACCGAGGAGACGAGCTCGGGGATCAGCAGGTTGAGATCGGTGTAGCCCTGACCGTGCGCGTGGGTGGGCATGTTGAGGGGCATGCCCATCAGCCAGGTGGCGAAGTCGGTGCCGTGATCGAGGTTGAAGCCGCGCAGGTAGTACTGGTTGGCCTTGCCGTCACCGCTGTGCTGGGAAACGATCAGGCCCGGCACCGTTTCCAGCACCTCGGCGGGGCGCAGCAGCGGGCGGGTGGCAAGCTGCCTGCCGCTCACCGTGCCCTCGGTGGCACTGCTTGCCACACCGATCAGATCGGTGCTGCCAGCCTGAACCTCGACGGTCTCCAGGGTCGGCACACCACCGGCCACCCCATTCCCGGCGAGGAATACGCCTGCAGTCATGGGCACCGCACGCAAAATTAAGCGAAATTTCATTTTTATCTTACCATGGAACGAAAAAAAACGGCCTCAGCCCGCCCCCTCCGGCGCGGGATCACGGGCCAGATGAATGCCGAGGAGAAAGCTCAGAAAGATCACGCCGATCACGCCAAAACCCAGCGCGAGCTCCTTGCCCTCGCCCCAGGCCTCGATGCCCGGCCAGGCCATCCGCGCCGTTCCCCAGGCGGCCACCAGCAGGCTCATGCCGCCCACGGCGAGCGCCATCACCCGGGAGGCGATGCGTGCGGTGCCGTCGGCTCGGGCGATCAGCCGGGCGATCCAGAAGCCGTTGGCGCCATCGGCCAGCAGCATGCCGAGCATGAAGGTGAGCCCCAGCCCCACCGCGTGGGCGGCGCCGCCGGCCTGCACGCCGGCCACCGCAAACAGCGCAGCCTGGCTCACCGTGTCGAAGGACAGCGCGAACAGCGCGCCCACCAGCGCCACGCCGGCCGGGTGGGCGACGCGGCCGAGACGCCCCAGCCAGCGCCCCTTGAGGCCGACCGGCTGCACCATTTCGTGCGCCTCGGCGGCCAGCACTGCACGCAAATTGAGCACGCCCAGCAGCGTGAGGAAACCGATGGAGATCCACGCGCCGGAGACTTCGAGCCATTCCGGCGTCGTCCAGTGGCGCGAGAGCAGGCTCACCGCCAGCGCGATGGCGACCACCACCGCGCCGTGGCCGAGGGAGAACAGGGTGCCGCAAAAGCGCGCCCAGCGCGGGTTGGCGCGGGCGTTGAAGCGCGTCAGGCCGTCGATGGTGGCGAGGTGGTCGGCATCGAAGCCGTGTTTCACACCGAAAACGAAGACCAGCAGGACGAGGGCGAGTCCGTCGGCAGGCAGGGCGGTCATGGCGGTTTTCCGGATGCGCGTATGAACAAATAATTTTAGTGCATACAACATCCGTGCCAAGACATCGCGCCCACAAAACCGGCCGGCGCAGCCAATCAACCGATCAGACGATGACCAGCCGCGATACCAATCAGGCAGCCGGGTTTCCAGCCAGGGGCAGACGCAGCTCGAACTCGGCGCCGCCAGCGGGATGGTTGCCCGCCTGCAGCACGCCGCCGTGGCGCTCGACGATGCCGTAGCTGATCGACAGCCCCAGCCCGGTGCCCCGCCCCACCGGCTTGGTGGTGAAGAAGGGGTCGAAGATGTGCGGCAGGTGCCGCGCGTCGATGCCCGGGCCGTTGTCGTGGAAGCGCAGCACGGCGGCGTCGCCCTCGATGCGGCCGGTGATGCGCAGACGGGCGGTGGGCTGGCCGGCAGTGGCGTCGGCGGCGTTCTGGACGAGATTCATCACCACCTGCTGCATCGGGCCGGACGCACCCACCACCGACAGGCTGTCGGGGATGTCCACCGTCACCTCGAAGCGCTCCGGCGCGGCCTTGCACACCCACGTCACCGAGCGCTCGACCACCGCGCCCAGCTCGAAACGGCTGCTCTCGTCCCTATCCAGCGCCGAGAAGCGCTTGAGCCCATCGACGATGTCGCGGGTACGCTCGGCGCCTTCGATGGTGCCTTCAATCAGCGGATCGAGATCGCCCAGGATGCGGTCGATGCGCAGGCGCTCGCGCAGGGCCTGGATGTCGTCAGGCACGCCGCCGGCGTGGACGGCGCCCAGGTATTCCCCCAGCCGCGAGGCGTAGCGACGCAGCGCGTGGGTGTTGCCGAGGATGAAGCTGATGGGGTTGTTGAGCTCGTGGGCGACGCCCGCCACCAGCCGCCCCAGGGACGCCATCTTCTCGGAGTGGAGCAGCTGCTGCTGGGTGCGCTTGAGGTCGTCGTGGGCCTGGCGCAGGGCCGAGTACGCCTTGCGCAGCTCGCCCACCGGCCGGCCGGTGACCACCACGCCCAGCGATTTGCCCACCGACGAATAGCGCGGCGTGCAGTTGAGGGACACCGGCACCGCCGAGCCATCGGCCGCGCGCAGGGCCAGCTCGCAGTCGTGCACCGGCGCGTCGCTGCGCAGGGCGAACAGGCCCTTGGCCACATCCACCGCCGCCGGATCGGCCAGCAGGTCGAAGAACAGGGTGCCGCGCAGGCGCTCCACCGACCGCCCGGTGAAGACTTCCAGCGAGCGATTCACGTCGTCGATCCGCCCGCTGCGGTCGCACACAACCAGGATGTCCGAGATCGAGGTGAGCACCGACAGGATGAAACCCTGGCTCTCCTCCAGCTTGGCGTTCTTCTCTTCGAGGGCGACTTCGTACTGGAGAAGGTCGGAATACACCTCGTCCATCTTCTGGATCACGTCGATCCAGGCGCCCTCGCCCACCCCTTCCGGCGCGGCGGCCAGCAGGGCGGACGAATCGGGCAACGGACGCTCGGGCTTGGCCATTGCTTACGACCGCGGCCGGTAGTGGCCGTGGGGATGGGGGTGGGTATGGCTGTGCTCGCCTTCGCCGTGGCTGTGGGGCTGGTTGCGGAAGTCGGCGGTGACGAGGTTGAGCGCCCCGTGGCGCACGCCGGGCCTGGCGATCAGCGCCTCGGCAAAGGCCCGCACCTGGGCGGTGGGCCCGCGCAGGATCACGCTCTCCATGCAGTTATCGTGATCCAGGTGGGCGTGCAAGGTGGCCACGCAGATGTCGTGGTGTTCGTGCTGGTCGTGGGTGACGCGCTCGGCGAGCTCCCGCTCGTGGTGGTTGTACACGTACGAGAGGTTGGCGATGCAGTGGGGCGCCTCTTCCCGCGCCAGGCGGTTCTGTTCGAGCTGGGCGCGCAGGATGTCGCGCACCGCCTCCGAGCGGTTGGAGTAGCCCCGCGCGGCGATCAGCGCGTCGAAGGCGCGGGCCAGGTCTTCGTCTAGCGAGATGGTGAAGCGTTCCACGATGGGCTCCGGGCAGGACAGGCGGGTCATTCTGCCCGCCCCCACCGCCGGCGGCAATCGCCGGCCGCGATGCCATAATCCGGCCTTTCCGACTTCCGCCGAGATCGCCCCATGGCCCGCATCAAGATCGAACTGCCCGCGCGCTTTGCGTTTTCCACCGAGGTGCCGATCCACATCGGCCTCATCAACTACGGCCACCACCTGGACAACGCCGCGCTGCTGTCGCTGGTGTCCGAGGCGCGGGTGCGCTTCTTCAAGTCGCTGGGCTACACCGAGCTGGACGTGGACGGCGTCGGCATCGTGGTGGCGGACGCCGCGGTGCAGTACAAGTCCGAGGCCTTCCACGGCGAGGTGCTGGTGTTCGAGATGACCCCGGACGACTTCAACAAATACGGCTGCGACCTGGTGTGGCGCGCCACCGACAAGGCCATCATCTTCTTCGACTACCAGCAGCGCAAGGCGGCGCCGGTGCCCGCGGGCTTCGTCGCCAAGACCGCGCCCCAGGCCTGACGCGCCTGCGCTACACGTTCACATCCACCTGCTGGACGGTGCCCACGGTGCCGTCCTCGCTCACCCAGATGCCCGAGCTGCGCACCGCACCCAGCTCGGCCCCGCCCTCCTTGAGGCTGAAGGGCGTCGCGCTACGGCCGAGGTAAACCGCCCCCACGCCGCGCTCGCCCAGGCTGGCCACATCGCCGCCGCCTTTCGCATCCGGCGTCCATACGCCCAGCCGGCCGAACACCGGGTCGGCCTCGTCGATCCAGCCATTGCCGTCGCTGTCGTACGCGGCCAGATCGGCGAAGCCGTCGCCGCTCGCCGGCCCGAACAGCTGGCGGCCTGATTGCACCTTGCCCGAGTCCACCGCATCCAGCACCAGAAAGCCGCTGCCACCGGCAAGGCGCGGCATGTCCACCTGCTTGCCGTCGCCCATCAGGTCGAAGCGGAAGCGCTGGCTGCTGAGGCTCGCCGCATTGCCGCCGAAGTTGATCACCAGCGGATCCTTGCTCACCGCCGCGTTGCCGGCGCGCAGGCTCACGCTGCTGGTTTCGGTCTCGCTGCGGCTCATGGACAGGCCGACGCTGAACTGGATGTCCTTGCCGTCGGCGGTGCGGATCGTGCCGCTCGCCTCGAAGCTGCTGGCCTCGAAGGTCTCGCGGGTCTCGCTGCGGTCGTACTCGATGCCGAAATCGGGCGGCGGCGGGGCTGCCGGCGGATCGGCGACCTGGCCGGACGCCATGTCGGTCGTCGACATCACCTCGATGCGCCGGCCGGTCATCATCTCGACGATGGACTTGATGAGCGCCAGCCGCGGGTCGATGTCGGCCTCATCACCGTCGATCTTTCCAGCGGCGTCGGTGGCAGCGCTCTTGTCGAGATCCAGTGCCTGGCGGGCCGCGTTTGAAACCACCACACTGCGGGCTGTCGGGCGCTCGGCATCCTCCGTCGGCCGGGCGCCCACCCAGGCCCGCAGACGCTCCGCCACCTCCACCCGGCTGGTGCTGAGATGGGCAGCGGAAAGGCTCAGATCGGCGGAAGCGATTTTCATGGCGGGCTCCTCGAAGGGCAGTGACTTGCCCGATTCAACGGCGCCGCCCCAGCCGACTTGACCACCAGACAGGGGGACGACAGCCCATCCTTACGCCCGCACCCGTCGTGAAACCTGTGCTTACACAAGGATGGCGACGGCGCTCCGCCAGCCCACTAAGATGCCACTGCCCGCCGCCTCTCCGGCAGGTCGATCACCTACGGGAAACACCATGCCCAGCCTGTCCTCCCTGCGCCGCCCCCTCGCCGTCCTGGCGGGCAGCGCCGCCCTGCTCCTGCCCCTCAGCGCCGCCGCGCAGAACGCCATCATCACCCAGCCCGCCCAGCTCTTCGCCGGCCCCGCGCCCGACTACCCGGTGATCGCCGCGGTCCATCCGGGGCTGGAGGTGAGCGTCATCGGCTGCCTGGCCGATTACATGTGGTGCGACGTGATGCTGCAGGACGGCCTGCGCGGCTGGGCCTACGGGCCGAGCCTGGCCTACGGCTGGATGGGCAACGCGCTGCCGGTGCCGGATTACGGGCCGTCCCTGGGGATTCCCCTCGTCACCTTCTTCGTCGGTGACTACTGGGGACGCCACTACCGCCACCAGCCGTGGTTCGACGAATACCGCTGGCGCCAGCTCCCGCCGCCGCCACCGCGCTTCATCCCGCCCCCGCCCCGCCCCCACGACGGCTGGCAGGCGCCCTACCCGCCCCGCTGGGTGCAGCCGGGCATGCCGCCCCGTGACGACCGGCGCGATGAACGGTGGAACGATCGTCGCGACGACCGCTGGCGCGGCAACGACCAGCCCCCGCGCCGGGATTTCAACCGCGGCGACAGGCCCCAGGCCGCACCGGCACCGATGCCCCAACAGCCACCCCAGCAACCGCCCCAGTTCCACCAGGAACCCGGCCGCAACTTCAACCCGCGCGCTGACGACAACCGCGAGCGGCGCAACGACGGCGCCCAGCAGCAACCCGTCCCGCCCCGCTTTGCGCCAGCACCTGCGCCGGCCCCTGCACCCGCAGCTCCGCAAATCGCGCCACCCCAAGCGCCCCGCCAGGAGAACCGCTTCACCCCGCCGCCCCAGCCGCAACCCCAGGCCCAGCCCGGCGTCGGGCTGCCGGAACGTCGTGGCGGCGACGGCCCGCGCAACCGCTTCGGCGGGCGGAAGGACGAACGCTGAAGCTCGCGGCCCGCGGCCTTGACCTTTCCTGCACGGATGCCGACAGGCGGAAATGCCCGCAGGGGATGGGCCGCAGGCTCGGCCGGGGAATCGCCCACCGGGCACGGGTGACGGCCCATCGAAGCCGACGTCGGCCAACCCGGGCTTGATGAAATTCCACCCAACGTCGATGAAATCCGACCCGACGTCGATGAAATCCGACCCACGAGGGGAGTGCCGCCAACCCCCTGCGGGCAGAAACGCTCATCGACTTCGGGTTCGGCCAAGCCGAAGTCGCCTCGGCGCCACCCGACGTCGCCTCAAAATGAGTCGGCAAGGGGTGACGGCGACCCCCTAGGGGGGTGGCGGACAGTGTCGGAGGGGTCGGCGGGAGCCGATGTCGATGAGCCAGCACCCAAGGTCGGCGCCCGCGAGGTCGGGCACGGCTCGACGGAAGGCCACGTCCCTGAAGGCAGCCTCGCCTGCGCAGATCAATCACGCGGCACGGATGGACGAACGCTGACGCTAGTGGACGGTGCACACCATGCAGGGATCGAAACTGCGCACCACGTGCTGCACCAGGAGCGGCGCGGCTTCCGGCAGGCCGACGAGCGCCTGCTCCAGCGCGCCGGGTGTGCCGGCCGCGTCGCGGGGCGAGAAGTTCCAGGTGGTCGGGGCGATGAGCTGGTAGCGCACGATGTGGCCGCCGCGCACCGTGAGCCAGTGGCCCAGCGCGCCCCGGGCGGCCTCCACCAGCCCGCAGCCGCGGCCGTCGGCGGGCAGCATCACCTGCTCGCAGAACGGCCCGTCGTCCAGCGCCGTGAGCCACTGCTCCATCGCCGGCACCACCAGCGCCAGCTCCAGCAGGCGGGCGATCACGCGGCTCGCCACGTTGCCGCCGTTCTCCATCACCAGCTCGCGGATCAGCGGATGGCCGGCCACCACCTGGCGGGCCAGCGCGCCGCATTCGGCCACCTGCCCCTGCCAGCGGGGCGCCTTGCACCAGGTGTAGGCGCCGTCCTTGTGCTCCACGGGGCGGGTGTCGCCCTCGGAAGGGTGGCGCGGCACATCGGCCTCCAGCCAGGCGTGGGAGACGTCCTCCAGCACGTCGCCGGGCTCGAAGGGCTGCAGCGCGCCGGCGGGCAGGTCGAGCACGCCGCGGGGGAAGAGCCAGCCGGCGTCCTTGGGATAGGCGCCGTGGCTGAGGAAGCGGTCGGTGGCACGGCCGATCTGGGCCAGTTTGAGGTCGTCGGCGATGGCGAGGAACAGCCGGAAGTCGCTCGCCGTGGCCGGCCGGGCGTCCATCCAGCGGCGCAGGGCGGCAACCGAGTCGATGCCGGCGATGGCCTCCAGCCGGTCGCCGAAGAGGTGCCGCTCCAGCCACGCGCGGAACTCCCGCAGCGCCGCGAAGACGCGCAGGCGCTCGGCCATCTGGGGCGCCCGGGCCACGCCGCCGGGCTGCAGCGTCATGCTGTGGGGCCACTTGCCGGCCAGGCTGCCCATGATCTGCAAAAAGGCCGCCCGGGCCGGCAGGGCGTCGGCGGTGGCGCTGCCGGTGGTGGCCTTGAAGCGCGCCGCGGCGGCGTCGAACCACGGGCGACCGCGGTAGGCGTCCCGGGCAAAGTCCGGCATGAAGAAGAGGTAGAAGTGGGTGAAGTGGTCGGCCAGGTTCTCAGCCGCCAGGATCAGGTTGCTCACCCGCTGGCCGTTGGGCGTGGGCCGCACGCCGGCCAGATCGGCCAGCGCCGCCGCCGCCGCCGCCGACTGGGACACCGAGCAGATGCCACAGATGCGCGGCACGATGGCCAGCGCGTCCATCGGCTCGCGACCGATCAGTATCTGCTCGAAGCCGCGGAACAGCGGGGAGTTGACGTAGGCCGCGACCACCCGGCCGCCCTCGAAATCGAGGCTCACCTCCAGGTCGCCCTCGACACGGTTGAAGGGCCCAACGACCACACGATTCAATTCAATACTCCCGTTGCCTGAGCGCCACCGGGGCCGGCCGCGCACGGCTGCCCCGAAACGGCTGGCCCGCCCCCACGCGGAGGGGTGAGGCAGGGAACTCATGGCGCACTGCGCCATGCCTGCCAAACGGCCCGGCCATGCAAAGCCGGGCCTCCGCACCCCAGGCGCGTCGGGGGGCGTCGTTCACTTCAGCCCCGTCTTGCGGATGGCCGGCGCGAGGACCGGCGTTTCGACCACCGCGTTCTGGCGCACCCGCGCCGGGGTGGCCGACTTGGACAGCGCGGCCAGCGCCACGAACCACGCCTTGGGCATGTCGGACGGCAGCCCGATGGGGATGCCGGCCACCTTGGGCGTGCGGTCGAAGGCGTGGCCCGGCGACTCGAAGCCCGGCTCGGTGCAGCTGATGCACGGGTAGCCGCCGTTGGTGCACGAGCCGGCGCCGTTCCACGGCCGGGTGTTGCAGTCGGCGTGGGCCTGGGTGCCCTTGCAGCCCAGGTGCTCCATCATGCAGCCCAGGTCGCCGGGCTTCTCGGCGCTGGCCTTGAACTCGTAGAACTCGTTGCGGTTGCAGCCGTGATGCACCAGCTGGTCGGCGTAGAAGCGGGGGCGCCCGAGGGCGTCCATGTCAGCCTCGCCGAACTGCCCGAGGGCGAGGGCCAGCAGGGTGTCGGTGACCCAGTCCGGGTGGGTCGGGCAGCCGGCCACGTTGATCACCGGCAGGCCGCCGGCCGAGCGGTAGTCGGCCCCCAGCAGGCCGCCCCGGTGGTCGCCGTCGTACTGCAGGCCGATGGCGCCGGCCGGGTTGTTGCCCGCCGCGGTGATGCCGCCGTAGGCCGCGCAGGTGCCCACGCCCAGGGTGTAGCGGGCGCGGGCGGCGAGGCTTTTGGCCCAGTCGATCATCGGCCGGCCGGTGCCCGCCAGCATGTGGAAGCGCCCGCTGCCGTTGGGGCCGGTGAGGAGCGAGCCTTCTACGCACAGCAGGTCCAGCGGCCGGGCGCCGGATTCAAACTCCGCCAGCAGAGTACGCACCTCGTCGCCGCAGGCTTCGGAGAGCGACGGATGCCAGGCCAGCGTGATGCCGGCCGAGCCGAGCAGCCCCAGCACGTCCCGCGCGCCGGAGCACAGCAGCGACATGGTGCAGCCGCCGCAGCCGCCGGACTGGAGCCACAGGAGGTTCATCGTGGCACCGGCGCCGGAAGGTGATGGGCGGCTGAAGCCGCCCCCGCGGAATCATTCATTCGTCGTCTCCTCCCTTGCCGCCGTCGAGGCCGAAGCGGGCCAGCTTGGCGCGCAGGCCGACGCGGGACAAGCCCAGCTCGTTGGCGGCACGGGTCTTGTTCCAGCGCAGACGGATCAGGGTCTCCTTGAGCACGCGGGCCTCCAGCGCATCGACGCGCTCCTGCAGGGTGCCGGAGAAGCCCACCGCGGCGAGCGCGTCCAGCGGCGCGTCGGGGCGGCCGTCGGCGCCGGCCTGGAGCACCCGCGGCGCCAGCAGGTGGGCGCCCAGGCGCGGCTCGGTGGCCAGCGCCAGCATGCGCAGGATGGCGTTCTGCAGCTCGCGCACGTTGCCCGGCCAGCGATAGGCCGACAGGCAGGCCAGCGCCTCGGCGGTGAAGCCTTCGGTGTCCTTGCCCAGCGCCCGGCGGCTCACTTCCAGCAGGCGCTCGGCGAGCAGCGGGATGTCCATCGGGCGCTCGCGCAGCGGCGGCACGTGGATCGGCACGATGGCGAGGCGATAGTACAGATCCTCCCGGAAGCGCCCTTCGCGCACCTCGGTTTCCAGATCGCGGTTGGTGGCGGCGATCACGCGCACGTCCACCGTCACCGGGCGCGGGCTGCCCAGGGGGCGGAACTCGCCCTCCTGCAGCACCCGCAGCAGCTTGACCTGGAAGGCCGGCGAGGTTTCGCCGATCTCGTCGAGGAACAGCGTGCCGCCGTCGGCCTGCTGGAACAGGCCGGTGCGGTCTTCATAGGCGCCGGTGAAGGCGCCGCGCTTGTAGCCGAAGAGCTCGGCCTCCAGCAGCTCGTCGGGCAGCGCGCCGCAGTTTTCCACCACGAAGGCCTTGTCGGCGCGGCGGCTGCGGTAGTGGATCGCCCGCGCGATCATCTCCTTGCCGGTGCCGGATTCGCCGGAGATGAGCACCGACAGATCAAACGGCGCCACCTGAGCGATCAGGTCGCACACCGGGTTGAGGGGGCTGTCGGGCGCGCGGGTGAGTCCGTCGAGCCCGAACTCGCGCTTGACCCGCTCGTACTTCATCTCGACGCGCTTCTTGAGCACCGGGCTGGTGGTGCGCAGCTCCAGGCTCAGGCGCTGGTTCTCGGCCTGCAGGCGGTGCAGCTCGGCGGCGTTGCGCATGGCCATCAGCAGGCTGTCGGGCTGCCAGGGCTTGAGCAGGTATTGGTAAATCCCCGCGTCGTTGATGCCGGCGATGATGTCTTCCGAGTCGGTGTAGCCCGAGATGATGATGCGCACCACGTCGGGCCACTGCTCGCGCACCCGCTTGAGGAAGGACACGCCGGACTCGCCGGGCATGCGCTGGTCGCACAGCAGCACCTGCACCGTCTCGCGCTCGAGGATCTTCCAGGCGTCCTCGGCGGAGGACGCGGTGAACACCTCGAACTCCTCGTCGAGGGTGCGGCGCAGGGCTTCCTGGGAGCGGACTTCGTCGTCCACCACCAGCACGGACGGCAATCGGGGGGCGGGTTTGGTCGGGCTGTTCATCACTTGGCTGGGCTGGCCCCGGCGCGGTCGCGGTGCCGGGCGAGGTGGCGCGGCGTCCAGGATTGGGGGCTCTTCATCACGAAATGGTAGCGTGCCCCGTGGTAGCTGGGGTCGAAGCCGTAGAAGTTGCGGCGCATCCGGGCGAGTTCTTCGTCCCGGTAGGCGGAGAGGGGTTTGGCGGCTTCATCAAACGCGCGTCTCGCCTGCTTGGCGGCGAGGTGCTCGGCGTAGTCGGGCGCGGCGGCCAGCGCCTGGGCGCGGGCCAGCACCTCGGCCTCGAAGGCCGGGCGGTCGGCGCCAAAGGCGGCGTCGATCAGGCCGGCCTGCGCGGCGCGGGGTGCGCCCAGGGGCAGGCGCTCGGCCATGATCGCCCGGGCGGCGGCGTCGCCCACCCGGCGCGGCAGCAGGTAGGTCCAGTACTCGGAGCCGTACAGGTTGCCCATGTTCTTGTAGTGGGGGTTGAGGATGACGCCCTCCCGCGCCCACACGTGGTCGGCCGCCAGCGCCAGGAAGCAGCCGCCGGCGCCGGCATTGCCGCGCATTGCCGCCACCGTGAGGCGGTCGGTGAGCTGCAGGATGGCGAGGCACACGTCGTCCATCGCGTTGATGTTGGCCCAGGATTCATCCGCCGCCGAACCGCCGGCCTGCTGCGCGGCCTCAATGCGGTTGAGGTGGATGCCGTTGGACCAGAAATCCGCCCCGCCTTCCAGCACCAGCACACGGGTGGGCCGGCTGCGGGCGAAGTCGATGGCGTCGATGAGGCGCCGGCACTGGTCGGTGGCCATCGCGCCGTTGTAGAAGTCGAAGCTCAATACGCCCACGGCGCCCTCCTCCCGGTAGCGCAGCTCGCCCCAGTCGGCGGCGTCGCGGATCAGCGGCGCGGGGCGCTCGGGCAGCTTGGCAGCCTCGGCCGCGAAGGCGACGGTGGCCGGCAGCTTGATGCCGCCCACGCGCTTCACGTGGCCGATCCACAGCGCACCGTCGCGGGTGGCGCGGAGCACGGCGCCGTCGCGGCGGGCGATCAGGTCGCCGGGTATTGCGTCGGCTATTGCGCCGGGCTCAGACGCCGCCGGGTGGGCGTCGAAGAGGTGACAGGGCTCGCCGAACAGCGCGTCGGCGACGCCGGGAAAACCGTCGGCGGCGCGGATGCGGGCGAGGATCGTCGCGGTGTCGTCGCGGGCCCAGTCGATGGCGCGATCCAGCTGGCGCATCAGCGGCTGGAGCGTGCCGCGCACGGCGGGGTCGTCGGGCTGCGGGCGTTGCGGCTGCCAGCGGCCGGCGCACCAGTCGTCGAAGCAAGCCAGGGACTCGCACACCGCGGCCAGCGCGGCGTCGGTCACTTCGCTGCGATAGACGCTGGCCTTGGTGGCTGCGCGCAGCGGGAAGACGCGGCTCGCCCACACCGGGCCGGCGTCCATCTCGGCTTCGGCCTGCAGCACCGTCACGCCCCACTCGGCCTCGCCGCGCTGGATGGCCCAGTCGAGGGCCGACGGGCCGCGGTCGCCGACGATGCCCGGATGCACGATCAGGCACGGCAGGCGCGACCACACGGATTCGGGGATCGCCCGCTTGAGGAAGGGCGCCAGCAGCAGGTCCGGCTGGAACAGCGCGACGGCCTCTTCGGTCACCGAGTCGGCGATGTCGAACTCCACCGAGAGCTCGTGGCCGTCCGCCGCCAGCGCGTCGAAGAGGCGCTGGGTGAGGCTGTTGAAGCTGTGGCAGAGGACGAGGATGCGCATTGGGGTCACAGTTGGAACCTTGCCCAGGCGGGCGGCCGGGCGGCGCTCACAGAACGGCTTCGAAGCCCTCGAACTGCGGCGGGCCCAGGTAGATGTCGCGGCTGGAGCCGGCGCCAGCGTGGGCCTTGCGGAAGGCTTCGGAGCGCGTCCAGGCCTCGAAGGCGGCGGCGGATTCCCACACCGAGTGGCTGGCGAACAGCGTGAAGGCGTCGGTGGTCGGCCCCTGCAGCAGGTTGAAGGACTGGAAGCCGGGCACCTCGTCCAGGTGGGACTCGCGCTTTTTCCAGATCTCGATGAATTCGGCCTCGCGGCCGGGGGCGATGCGGAAGCGGTTCATGGCGATGAACATGGCGGGCACTCCGGAAAGGGGAAAAACGGGATCAGCAGATGCGCGGCAGCTGCTCGCCGGCGAGCCAGTCCACCATGCGGCGGCCACCGAAGGCGGTCTTCATCTGCACGAAGCGGTGATCGTCGGCGATGACCTCGCCCACCCGGGCGGCGCGGGCGCCGAGGGGATGGGCGCGCAGCGCGGCGACCAGCGCGTCGGCTTCATCGGCCGGGCACACGGCGATCAGCTTGCCTTCGTTGGCGATGTTGAGGGGGTCGAGGCCGAGGAACTCGCAGGCGGCGGCCACCTGCGGGTCCACGGGGATCGCCGCCTCGTCGAGCACGATGCCGACGCCGGACTGCTGGGCGATCTCGTTGAGGGTCGCCGCGAGCCCGCCACGGGTCGGGTCGCGCAGCAGGCGCAGGCCGGGCGCGGCGGCCATCGCCACGGCGGCGAGGCCGTGCAGCGCGGCGGTGTCGGAGCGGATTTCGGAGTCGAAGGCGAGGTTCTCGCGCTGGGCCATGATGGCCATGCCGTGATCGCCGAGGGTGCCGGAGACGATCACCGCGTCGCCGGCCCGGGCGTTCGCGCCGGAGAGCTGGCGGCCAGCCGACAGCGCGCCGATGCCGGTGGTGGTGGTGAACACCCCGTCGCCCTTGCCCTTCTCGACCACCTTGGTGTCGCCGGTGACCACCGGCACGCCGGCCTCCCTGGCCGCGGCGGCCATGCTGGCGACGATGCGGGCGAGGTCGGCGAGGGGAAAGCCCTCTTCGAGGATGAAGCTGGCGGCCAGATACAGCGGCCGGGCGCCCATCACCGCCACGTCGTTGATGGTGCCATGCACCGCCAGGCAGCCGATGTCGCCGCCGGGAAAGAACAGCGGCGAGACCACGTGGGCGTCGGTGGCGACCACCAGCCGCTCGCCGGGCCCGGGGGCCGGCAGCACCGCGCCGTCGTCGCCCTGGCGCAGCCATTCGTTGTCGAAGGCCTTGCCGAAGACGTCGCTGATGAGCTGGACCATCGCGCGGCCACCGCCGCCGTGGGAGAGGTCGACGCTGCCGTGACGCAGGTCGAGGGGTCGGACGTAGTTTTTCTTCATGGGCGCGTGTCGTTTCGGTCGGAGGCCCGGCCGGCCCGGCACGCGCGCACGTGCCGGAGCGGATCAGGCCTGGGTCAGCTGGTTCTCGGTGAGGTGTCTGAGGGTGTCGGCCACCGCCCGGGTGTGGTCGGCGTTGCCGGCGGTCTGGCTGCTGATGGTCTCGATGTCGGTGAGGAGCGTGGACAGGCGCGACACGTCGCCAGACTGGCGTTCGATCTCCTGGGCCACGCGGCCGATCTCGCCGGCCAGCGACGAGATGTCGGCGCCGATCTCGCCGGCGCTGGTGCGGGATTTCTCGGCGAGCTTGCGCACCTCGTCGGCCACCACCGCAAAGCCGCGCCCGGCCTCGCCGGCCCGGGCCGCCTCGATGGCGGCGTTGAGGGCCAGCAGGTTGGTCTGGTCGGCGATCTGCTGGATCACCTCGACCACGCCCTGGATGCGACCGCTGGCCAGCGCCAGCTGGCGGGCGCTGTCGGCGGCACCGGCGGCCTGGTTGGTGAGGTTGGTGACCATCGCGCCGGCGTCATGGATGACGCGCCCCTGCTCGTCGATGTGGCCGCCCAGATCGCCCACCGAGGCGTAGAGATCACCGGCGCAGGCTTCGAGCTGGCGCGCGGTGTCGTTGCGCAGCGCGAAGGACGAATGCAGCGTCTGGCCCAGGCTGTTGAGGCCACGCACCACCAGGGAGATGTTGTCGTCGAGGCCGGTCGGGTCGAACTGGCTGTCGAAGTGCTCGGACTGGTAATCGGCGATCTGGCGGACGATCACCCGCGACAGGCCGACGAACTTGTTGCTCTGGCGGCGCAGGAAGAAGGCCTTGAACTCGCCGTAGTGGGCGACGAAGTTGTCCACGAACTCGTCGCGGAAGGGCGCGCCCTCGGGCACCCGGAAGAAGAACACCGCGGTGAGGGTCTGGTTGAGGTTGAGGCCGAGGATCTCGCCGAAGGTGGAGAAGCCGGCCATCTGCCCGCCGGGCAGCACGTCGCCGATGCGGGCGAGCTCCTTGTCGTTGTAGAGCCGGCGCAGGATGCAGTCGTTGAGGATGCCGGCCACCGGCAGGCCCGGCTTGCCGTTCATGAAGGCCTTGAAATCGCGCTCGGTGGCCTGGGCGAGGCCCGTGCGGCGGACCAGCAGCAGGTCTTCGCCCGGCGAGATGTCGCAGTAGAAATTGACCCGCCCGGCGTCGAGATTGACATTCACCACCGAGCGGACGAACAGCTCCTCACCGACCCTGATCGCGAAGGAGTAGTCGGCCAGCTTGCTCTCGAGCGCGTGAGGCTGGCAGCGGAAGTGCCGGCACAGGGCGTCGATGAAGGACACGATGCTGCCGTCCTCGGCGATCACCTGGCTCACGTAGCGCTGCTCCAGCGAGGCGCCGATCACCGGGAAGCGGGCGCCGTCGGGCTCGAAGTTGTGGCTCTTGAGGACGCCGAAACGTGTGCCCTTCGCCACCTTCAGGAAGGCGATCAGGGCGTGGTTCTCGAGCTTGCGGGTGCCGTCGTGGATCCAGGTGTTCTTGAAGTCGAACTTGCCGCCGGCCGAACCGCCCACGAACAGGCACGGGAAGCGCCCGGATTCGTAGAGCGCCTCCATGAAGAAGGATTCGGACGCCGACAGCCCGTCGAACAGGATGTGGGCGAAGGTGTCGCGGTGGTCGACGTCGATGTCCATGCGCACATCGCGGATGCGCTTGGCGAGGGCCGCGACCCGGTCGCGCACCGGCATGTCGCGCTGGCCGCGGCGCAGGTCTTCGCTGCCCAGGGGCACGGCCACCACCTGCGCACGGGCGATGAGCGAGGCGTCGAAGCACTGGATGACCACCCGATCCCAGCTGTTGCCGGTGGCGCAATAAAGCGGACCGGAACCGCTGCACAGTTCGCCAGCGGTGGAACACAGCATCACCGGCACCCCGGGGAAGCGCCCGCTCACCGCCCGGGCGACGGGCTCGATATCCACGTGGGGCGACACGTAGGCGCTGATGAAGGTGGGCTTGATGGCCGCCGCAGCGAGGGTCGATGACACATCGGCGGCGCGGCACTGCAGGGTATGCACGCCAGGCTGCTGCGCGGCGCGCAGCTTGCTGAACAGGTTCACTTCTTGTCTCCTTGCGGGCCTCGAAAGGGGCCCTATCACCCGTGTATCGGCGAAGTTTGCGCAAGGTTGAGCCCCGAGCCGATGCGCGCCCCCCGCCCGGGGGCGACGTTCGTCATCTTCGGAACCGAAGTGGATAAAAGGATCGGGCGCCACGGAAGCTCAGCCGGCCATCACCGGGATGTCGCGGAAACGCCCGTAGGTGTAGTGCGCGGCACAGGCGCCCTCGGACGACACCATGCACGAACCCATCGGCGTTTCGGGGGTGCACACGGTGCCGAAGAGCTTGCAGTCGAGGGGCGTCTTGACCCCGCGCAGGATCGCCCCGCACTCGCACGACTTGTGATCCGGCACCGGCTGGTAGACGAGCCCGAAGCGCGCCTCGGCGTCGAAGGCGGCGAAGCGCTCGCGGATGCGCAGGGCCGAGTACGGCACCATGCCCAGCCCGCGCCATTCAAACGCCTGGCGCAGCTCGAAGACCTCGGACACCAGCGCCTGGGCCTTGAGGTTGCCGTCTTCGGTGACAGCGCGGGTGAACTCGTTCTCCACCTCGGCGCGGCCTTCGTTCACCTGGCGCACCAGCATGCGGATGGCCTGCATCACATCCAGCGGCTCGAAGCCGGCGATCACCACCGGCTTGCGGTATTCCTCGGCGAAGTGGGCGTAGGGCCGGCTGCCGATGATGGTGCTCACGTGGGCGGGGCCGATGAAGCCGTCGAGCGGCACCGTGCCCAGGTCGCGCACCTCGGGCGACTCGAGGATGGCGGTGATCGCCGACGGGGTGAGCACGTGGCAGCTGAGCACCGAGAAGTTGGTGAGCCCCAGCTCGGCCGCCTGGCGGATCACCAGCGCGGTGGGCGGCGTGGTGGTTTCGAAGCCGATGGCGAAGAACACCACCTGCCGGTTCGGCTCCTTACGGGCCAGGGCCAGCGCGTCGGCGGCGGAGTAGATCATCCGGATGTCGGCGCCGCGGGCCCGGGCGCGGAGCATCGACAGCCCCTCGGACGCCGGCACGCGCAGGGTGTCGCCGTAGGTGCACACGGTGACGCCTTCGGCGAGGGCCAGCTGGATCGCCTGGTCGATGCGGCCGATGGGCAGCACGCACACTGGGCAGCCGGGGCCGTGGATCATCCGGACTTCCGGCGGCAGCAGGTCGGCCACCCCGTAGCGGGAGATGGCGTGGGTGTGGCCGCCGCAGAACTCCATGAAGGCGTAGCGCCGGCCGGGCTCAACTTCGCGGGCGATGGCGGCGGCGAGGCCGCGGGCCACGTCGCCGTCGCGGAATTCATCCACGTATTTCATGCGGCCTCCGCGCCCACGTCGATGCCGGCCTGGGCCATCAGGGCGAGGGTCTGCTCGGCTTCCTCCGGATCGAGCCGGGTGAGCGCGTAGCCCACGTGGACGATCACGTAGTCGCCCACGACCACGCCGTCGACGAGTTCCAGCGAGATCGTCTTGCGCACGCCGCCGAGATCGACGACGGCCTGGCTGTCGGGAAGGAGTTCGACCACGCGGGTCGGAATGGCGAGGCACATGGGTTCAGTCCTTGGGGTTCAGTCGCTGCCACCGAGGCGCGCCTTGCGCTCGGCGGTGTAGGCCCACCACGGGCGGGCCGGCTCGCCGCCCATGAAACGGGTGGCGGCGATGAAGGTGTCGAGCAGGCACGGGTCGCTGCGGATGCCGCAGACGGCGTTGAACTCGGCGTAGAGCTCGAAGGGATCGCGCCCGGCAAGCTGCGCCGGGGCGTCGATGCCGATCCGGCGCAGGCTGTCGGCGACGGCCTTGCCCACGTTGGGGATGTCCTCCAGCCGGCGCACGCTGGCCGGAATGGCGTTCAGCTTGCTCACAGCAGCCCCCGGCGGAGTTCTTCCCGCGCCACCCAGGCCTGGCCGAGGGCGATGCCGCCGTCGCCGGGCGGGACGTGCTGGGCTTCGAACACCGCGAGGCCGCGGGTGGCGAGCTTGTGGCGCAGGCCGATGGATAGCTCGCGGTTGAGCAGGCAGCCGCCAGCCAGGGCCACCCGGCGCAGGCCGGTGGCGTGGGCGGCGTCGCCGATCCACTGGGCGAAGGCGTCGATCAGGGTGGCGTGGAAGTGGCTGGCGCCGCGGGCGGCGTCGGTCTCGCCCACCAGCTGGTGGAGCAGCGGGTAGAGGTTGAGCACCGACGGGCCATCGGGCCGGGTGTCGATGTGGTAGCCGCCGGCCAGCGGCAGGGTCTGGCCACGGCGCCGGGCGAGGGTTTCGAGGCGCATCGCGGCCTGGCCCTCGAAGCTGGTGGCGTCGCACACGCCCAGCAGCCCAGCGGCGGCGTCGAACCAGCGCCCGAGGCTGGTGGTGGGCGGGCAGCGCACGCCGCGCTCGAGCATCGCCAGCACCTGCTCGACCGCGGGCTGGTGGGCGAAGCGGCGGGCGGCCTCGTCGCGCTGGCCGAGGGCGTGGAGCACCGCGGTGGCGACGCGCCACGGCTCGCGGGCGGCCCGGTCGCCGCCGGGCAGGGCCAGCGGGCTGAGGTGGCCCAGGCGGCGGAACTCGGCGCCATCCACGTAGAGCAGCTCGCCGCCCCAGGGCAGGCCGTCGGTGCCGAGGCCCACGCCGTCGGCGGCAAAGCCGAGCACCGGGCCGTCGAGGCGATGCTCGGCGCACACCGCGGCGATGTGGGCGTGGTGGTGGTGGACGGCGATGGACGGCACATCCAGCGCGTCGGCCAGCGCCAGCGCGGCGCGGGTGGAGTAGTAATCGGGGTGGGCGTCGTGGGCGACGGCGGCCGGGCGCACCGACAGGATGGCCTGCAGGTGTTCGGCGGCCTCGTCGAGGGCGGCGCAGGCGGCCGGGTTGTCGAGCCCGCCGATGTGCTGGGACAAGAACGCCTCGGCCCCGCGGGCGAGGCACAGCGTGGCCTTGTAGTGGGCGCCGAAGGCCAGCACCGCCGGGCCGCTGGCATCGAGCGGCATGGCCAGCGGGGTGAAGCCCCGGGCGCGGCGCAGGAACTGCACGCCGGCGCTCTTGCCGTCGCCTTCGCCCGGCGTGGCGGGCAGATCGGGGCGCAGGCGCAGCACCGAGTCGTCGCAGCGCACCACGATGTCCCGGTCGTGCATCAGGAGCACGTCGGCGATGTCGGCGAGGCGTTCGAAGGCTTCGTCGTTGCGCTGGACGAGGGGCTCGCCGTGGGGGTTGGCGCTGGTCATCACCAGGGCCAGGGGCTGCGGCTGGTCGAGCCAGGCGGTGCCGGCGGGGCGGCCGGCGGCCTCGTGGAACAGCAGGTAATGGAGCGGCGTGCCGGGCAGCATCACGCCCAGCTCGTCGAGATCGGGCGCGATGCCGGGATAGGCCTCGTCGCAGCCGGGTTGCTTGGCGAGCAGCACGATGGGGCGCTCGGGGCTTTCGAGCACCGCGGCCTCGGCGGCGCTGATGCGCACCCGGCCGGCCACGCTGGCGACGTTGGCGACCATCAGCGCGAGGGGCTGGTGCGGGCGCGCCTTGCGTTCGCGCAGGCGGGCGACGGCCTCGGCGTTGGACGCGTCGCAGGCCAGGTGGAAGCCACCCAGCCCCTTGATGGCGACGATCTCGCCCAACTGCAGGCGGCGCACCGCCTCGGCCAGCGGGTCGCGGGCCAGCGCGGTGAGGCCGTGGGGCTCGTGCAGGGAAAGGCGCGGGCCGCACTCGGGGCAGGCGTTGGGCTCGGCGTGGAAACGCCGGTTGCCCGGGTGGCGGTATTCGGCGGCGCAAACCTCGCACAGCTCGAAGGCTGCCATGCTGGTGCGCGCCCGGTCGTAGGGCAGGCTGCGGGTGATGGTGTAACGCGGGCCGCAGTGGGTGCAGTTGATGAAGGGGTAGCGCCAGCGCCGGTCGTCCGGGTTGAAGAGTTCGGAAAGGCAGGCCCGGCACACGCCCACGTCGGGGCCGATGGCGGTGGCCACCTCGCCTTCGGCGCTGGGCAGGATGGTGAAATCCTTGCGGGAATGGTCGGGCGGGATCACCTCGGGCTCGATGGCGTCCACCCGCGCCAGGGGCGGCGCCTCGCTGGCGAGGCACTGGGTGAAGGCGTCGAGCACGGGCTCGCTGCCCTGGATCTCGATCTCCACCCCGCCGCCGTCGTTGCGCACCCAGCCGACGAGGCCGAGGGAGTTGGCGAAGCGGTACACGAAGGGCCGGAAGCCCACGCCCTGCACCACGCCGCGCACGCGCAGGCGGCGGGCGACGCGGGTCGGGTCGACGACGATCAGCATTGGCGGGTCAGCCTTTCGCGGCGAGCTGCGCTTCGAGGGCAGCGATGCGCGCCCGAAGCTGCTCCACGGTGGCCACCCGGGCGGCGCGGGCCGCGGCAAGGCGCGCATCGATCCAGCCCAGCCATTCGTCGAAACCGGCGCCGGTGGTGGCCGACACCTGGATCACCTGCAGCTGGGGGTTCACGCGGCGGGCGAAGTCGATGGCGCGGGCGACGTCGAAGCTCAGGTAGGGCAATAGATCAACCTTATTGACCAACATCAGGCTGGCGGCGGCGAACATGTCGGGGTACTTGAGGGGCTTGTCCTCGCCTTCGGTGACCGACAGCACCACCACCTTGGCGGCTTCGCCCAGGTCGAAGGCGGCCGGGCAGACGAGGTTGCCGACGTTCTCGATGAGCAGCACGCTGTCGTCGGGCGGGGCGAGTTTTTCCAGCGCATGGCCGACCATCAGCGCGTCCAGGTGACAGCCCTTGCCGGTGTTGATCTGCAGCGCCGGGGCGCCGGTGGCGCGGATGCGCTCGGCGTCGAAGCTGGTCTGCTGGTCGCCCTCGACCACCGCCACCGGCGCCGCGCCCGGGCGGGCCTTGAGGGCGTCGATGGTGCGCACCAGCAGGGTCGTCTTGCCCGAGCCGGGGCTGGACACGAGGTTGAGGGCCAGGATGCCCCGGTCGGCCAGCCAGCCGCGGTTGCGCTCGGCGTAGCCGTCGTTCTTGGCGAGGATGTTCTGCTCGATCTTGACCATCTGCGCCTGGCTCATGCCCGGGGCGTGGGCGCCGGCCGGGCCGTGGCCGTAGTGCAGGCTGCCGTCGCCGGCATCCTCGGCGTGGGAATGGGCGTGGTCGGCGGTGTGCACGTGGTCGTGGGTGTGCCAGCTGCCGTCGGCGTGCTGGTGCGCATGGCCGTGGGTGCCGGCGGGCACCCACTGGTGGCTGTGGGCGTGCTCGCCATCGTGGCCGTGGGCGTGGCGATGGACGGTGCCATCGGCGTGCACGTGTTCGTGGGCGTGACCATCCCGGTCAAGCGCTTCGCCTTCGATACGGGTTTCACCGGCCCCGCAGCCGCACACATTGCACATCTCAGTTCTCCATTGCCTCACTTACCACCCCGATACCACCCCAGCGCACGACTGCAACACCCGACCCCCAACCCTAGGTCGGCCGCGCGCGGCCGCTCCGAAGCGGCCGACCTGCCCCCCATTGGGGGGTGAGGTGGGGAATTCATGGCGCACTGCGCCATGCCTGCCGAACGGGTCGGCGGTGCCAGCCGACCCTCCGTGCCGCAGGCACATCGGGGGGCGTCGTTCATCTCGGCTTCATTCGATTTCGAGTTCCTTCACCCGCATCTCGGTGCCGCCGGTGGCCTGCACCTGGTAGCTGCCGCAATTGGGGCACGGATCATACAGCGCGCCGATGGGCACGCTCATGGCGCACTGCATGCACCAGCCCTGGCCGGGCACGGCGTCGATCTGGAGGGCGGCGCCGTCGGCGATGCTGTCCTTCATCACCACGTCGAAGCAGAAGCGCAGGGCCTCGGGTTCGACCGACGAAAGCTGGCCGATTTCCAGCACGACCGTCTTCACCTTGCGAAAACCCTGGGCGCGCCCGGCGTCCTCGACGATCTGGCGGATGCCTTCCGCCAGCGACATTTCATGCATCCACGATCTCCACGGTGTAAGGCACGCAGGGGTCGAGCTGCAGGACGGCTGTCTCCACTGCGCGGCGGGCCGCATCCAGGGAAGGCAGGCGGGCCGGCAGGCGCTCCACGATACCCTTTTCGTCGGTGAAATTGCGATCCGTCGGCGCGTCGATCCGCCACGCGGCGATCCGACCGTCGGCCACGCCCAAAGCGTGACGCAGGCGGCCGCGGGCGGTGTGCACCCACGCCTCGCCCGCGCCCGCACCCGGATTGCCGGCGCTGCCCCAGGGGTAGGGGCGATCCTCCTCCAGCGCCCGGGCGGCGGCGGCAAAGGCGGCGAGCTGATCGGCGGCCTCGGCGGTGGCCGGCAGTTCGGCGCTGATCTGCCGGGTGGCGTCGATGACAGCGGCCTGCCCCAGGCTTCGGGCGGCGCGCCAGGCGGCGAAGGCCGGGGCGCGGGGCGGCTCGCCCGCCAGCCGCGGCCAGTCGAGGAGCAGCCGCCACAGGTGTTCGTGGAGGCACTCGGCCCACAGCTGCCACGACGGCACCGGCGCATCGACCACGCAGCCGGCGGCGGCCAGGGCCAGCCGGCCGGCTTCACGCTGGGCCCGGGCGCACAGGGAAAAATACAGGGGCACGCGGGCCAGCGCCTCGGCCGGGGCCAGCCCCACCAGGGCGCGGGCCACCGGCGGGCGGACGAGCTGCACGTGCCAGCCGGTCAACGCGCCGGCGTCCCAGCGCGCGGCAACCCGCAGGCTGCCGGCGAGCACCGACTGGGTCACAGGGGGCGCCTCGTCACGGGATGGTGGACGGCGACGCTCATGCCGCGTGGCGCCCGAAGAGCCAGCGGCGGCGGCCGGAGACGTCGGCGTCCGGCCGGGCCTCGACGGGCTCGACCGGCGCCTGCAGCAGCGCGATGAGCGCCGCCGAGGCGGTGTCGCAGGCGGTTTCCATCGCGTCGAACTCCAGCGCCGGCGAGAACAGCGAGCACACCTGATAGGGGCCGAAGCCCACGTCGGTGCCGTACACAAACTCGTAGTCGCCGCTGGGGAAGCGCCAGCGGATCTTGGCGAGCGACTCGGCCGTCTGCCAGGGCGCGCTGCCGGGCAGGATCAGCAGGTTGATCGCCCAGGGCATCACCAGCGCGGCCACGCGCACGCCGTCCCACTCCACCAGCCGGGCGACGCGCACCGACAGGCGCGGGTTGCACAGGGGCACGTCGGCCATCGGGCCGGCAGCCACGGCGCGGTAGTGGGCTTCGATGCGGGCCGCCAGCTGGGCGGCGGTGGGCTGGGCGGGCACGGATCAGTCCTTCAGCACCATGAACTTGTGGCGCGGGGCGTCGCAGTTGGGGCAGCGCCAGTGCTCGGGCAGCTGCGCGAAGGGCGTGCCGGCCGGAATGCCCCAGTGGGCGTCGCCCTCGGCCGGGTCGTACACCTGCCAGCAGATGCCGCACTCCAGCCGGTCGTCGTCGGCGAGTTTTTCGCCATCGCCCAGGAAGGAACCTTCGAACATCGTCAGCTTTCCCGCAGCATGGTGATGTATTCGCCCAGGCGCTCGATGGTGTCGGCGTAGTCCTCGTCGGCGGCCAGCACCACGTCGGGCATGTCCACCACCTCGATGGTGTTGAGGATCAGGGTGTCCATGCTGTTGAAGTACTGCACCCACCACACGTTGGCGAGCCGCGTGCTGGTGACGCGGCAGTTGCCGTAGCCGCGGGAGAGCATCGACACGTCCCGGTGGCCGAGGGCGCCGTAGAGGTAGTCCAGGTCGGCCTCGCTCACCGGCAGCAGGGTGAGGTTGATGACGTGGGCAGGCTGGCCGGCCACGTGGCGGGCGGACTGCTGCTGGACTTCGGCGAGCAGCGCCTCGCCGTTCATCATCCCGGCGGTGAGCGGCGGCGGGGTGAGCGCCGGCAGGGTGGTGGCGCGCATGGCGGCGTAGAGCTCGGCCGGCACCGGGCTGGCTTCGAGCCGGTCGGCGACAATGCGGCCGTCGACGCCCTCCTCCAGCACCCGCCAGAGGGCGGCGAAGGCGGTTTCCTGGGCGCGGATGCGGGTCGGCGCCAGGGTGAAGGCGGACACTTCGCCGAAGCCGAGGGATTCGGTGAGCAGGTCGCGCACGCCGCGGGGCTCGGCTGCCAGATCGACGGACGCCGGCTGGGCAGCGCCCAGGGGCCGGGCGCGCATGTCGGCGAGCAGGTGGTCGAGGAGGTCGGCCGCGCGGGTGAGATCGGCGTCGCTGACGGACTCCGGCAGGCGCGGCGCGCGGAAGGTGTTCATGCCGCTGGGCATGGCCAGGTATTCGGGGGATTCGTCGGTCTGGGTGCCGGGGCCGACGGGCACCACGGGGATCGGGAAGGGTTTCATGCGCAGCTCCGGGTGGCCTGGGTGGCGATGGAAATGGGCGGACGGCTGGGCGCCAGGGCGCAAATCCGAGCGAGCTCGGTGACGAAGGGGCTCCAGTCGAGGATGCCGGAGATCACGCCCAGGTAGGCGCCGCCCCGCAGCACAACCACCGCCGGGTAGCGATTGACGCCGAAACGGCGGGCCAGCGCGGGGCTCAGGTCGGCACCGGCGGCGAGGCCCCGGGCCGTCACGCCGAGGGCGCGCAGGGCTTCGGGCAGCACCACCGCCACGTCGAGGGATTCGGGGCTGCGCTGGGGGTCGTCGGTGAGGAGCAGCACGGCGAGGCCATCGGCGTCGAGGGCCGCATCCAGCGCGGCTTCGTCAGCGAGGCGGAGAAAGCCGTTGCGCTCGGCGAGGCGCTTGAGGGCGGCGTCGAGCTTGTCGAGGGACGACGGGGGCGGGGCGAACTGGGCGCTCATTGGGGCTCCGTTAGGTGGGCGGGGAGAGTCGGCGTGCGCTCGACCAGATCGGCGAACAGGGCGTCGATGCCGGCCTGGTCGCCACGCATCGCGGCGCCGAGGGCCGCCAGCGCGTTGTTGATGGCGTGGGCGCGCTCCGCGTCGATGACTTCGCGGGCGGCACCGAGAAAGGTGAGCAGCCAGGTGCCCGGCGGCTGTTCGCCAACCAGCACCAGGTCGATCGTCTGCTCGCCGTCCGGCCCCTGGCAGAGGGCCGTCCAGCCGGACGCTTCGATGACCTGCACGGGGATCCCGAGGCACATGGCTCAGTCCTCCCGGATGAAGCGGGCGTCGCCGGCGCGCCAGGCGTCCTGCTCGCTGGGCCTGCCGGCTTCGTAGGCGTCCATGGTCAGACTGGCGGCGTTGAGGCGCGGGCCGGCATCCGCCCGCGGCACCGGCGCGGCGCCCCAGCGGGTGAGCCATTCGCAGGCGACATCGAGGGCCGGGCCGATCTGGGCCTTCACCTCGTCACGCAGGCTGCCGCCGAAGTCTTCCAGCTCGACCGGCTGACAGCCGATCAGCACCAGCTCGTCGGGCAGGCGGCCGAGGAGTTCGGCCGAGGCCAGCACTTCCTGGAAGCCGGTCTGGTGCAGGCTCATCTTCTTGGCGCCCATGAAGCGGGGCACCTCGTCGCCGACGACGATGCGCAGCGTGCCCGGCGCGTCGCCGTAATCCACTGCATCGAACACCAGCAGGCGGCGGGCGTCCTCCACATAGGGCAGCAGGTAGAGGCCCTGGGTGCCGCCGTCCATCACGGTGACCTGCGGCGGCAGCGCGAAGCGCTCGGCCAGGGCTTCGGCGCAGCGCACGCCAAAGCCTTCGTCGGCCCACAGGAGGTTGCCGATACCCAGAACGAGAATGGAAGGATGGCCGGTCATGGCGTTTCCGGAAACAGGAAGGTGGTCACTTCAATCAAGTTCCGTGCCGGCTGGCCTTGCCGCACTCCAAGACGCGAAGCCGCTTATGGGACAAGGCCTTAGCGCACACAGGCATACCGCCGGGCAAGCAAAACGGAAAGCAGACTTCCAGTACATCCAGAACGTGCAAACATCGCTTGCACCCGATGCACAATCCGCAACCCACGACATTGCCATTTACGCGACATTTCAGGCCCTGAGCGCCGCGAGTGTTAAATCCCATGAATTTTGAGTGAATTTCTGCAGGGTCTCGATAAATATGACTTTTGTCGCGTCGCCGCATGAGTTCACAATCCGCTCTCGCCTGCGCTGATTTATCGTTCCTGCCCATGAAAAACCTTCTCCCGGCCATTTCGGCCCTCGCCCTGCTCGCCTCGCCGCTTCCGGCCCTGTCCGTTTCGGTGGGCGAACCCATTCTCCCCAAGGCAGAAGCGGCGCCACCCGGCCCACAGGCCGCCACCACCCCGGCGGGCGGCACGACCCTGCCGGCGCCGCCGAAGGTGACCCGCTGGGAAGATACCGGCATGAAGCCAGTCGAGGCGCGGGAGTGGCAGAACTACGGCTTCACGCCCCAGGAAGGCATGAACTGGCTCTCCGCCGGCTTCGAGCCGGTCGTCGCCCGCACCTGGTCGGACAAGGGCTTCGACGCCGACGAAGCGCGCCAGTGGCGTGACTCGGCCCGCCAGAGCCGCTCGATGATGTCCGAGATGGACCACTCCGATCCGGCCGCCTGGAAGCGCGAAGGCTTCTCGCCGGCCGACCGGCTGGCCTGGTGGGAAGCCGGCTTCGTGTTTGACGACGCGGTGCTGCTGGCCCGCGCGGGCATGAGCCCGGTCCAGGCAGCCTGGCATGGCCACGAGAAGCTGAAGGAGATCCGCAGCGGCGCGGCCGGGCAAACCCCATTGGGCAGCGCCGCCATGACCGCCCCCCCCGGCGCAGCGCCCGGGGCAGCCCAGGGCGCCGCACCTGCCGCGCCCCAACCCCTCGACCCGGCGGCCATCTGGCGCGTGGTCGGGCCCTTCCTGAAGGTCGGCCTGGTGGGCCTGGTGGCCTTCATCTCGGGGGGCTTTGCCTTCTTCTTCTACCGCCGCGCCCAGGCCAACAGCAAGCTCGCCACGGTCAAGGCCGACGCGCCCGACAGCGAAATGCCGCCCGAGTCCGTCCCGCCCGCGCGGCTCGGCAAGAAGGTGCTCGAGAAGCGCAAGCCGGCCCGGGCGGTCAAGCTGTTCAAGTCGGCTGCGCCCCACTGCATCCACTGCAAGAGCAGCAACGTGCGCCGCTCCAAGATGCATCCGCACAAGTTTGCCGGCATCAACTTCACCGAGTATTTCCGCTGCAAGAACTGCGGCCGGCATTTCGCGATCGTCAGCTACACCTCGATCCTGGCTACCGGCGGCGCCATCGTCGCGGCGCTGATCCTGGTCACCGCGTCCTTCATCTACGTGTTCTCGATCGCCTGACGCGGCGCAGCCAACCAACAAAAATGGCCCGGTCGAAACCGGGCCATTTTTGTTTGCAGCACATGCGGGCGGTGGGTCAGTCCTTGAACATCCGCCAGCCCGACACCATCGTGGAGATCAGGCTCTGGCGGCTCATGATGTCCTCACGGATCGCGGCGTAGATGTGCACCACCGCAAAGCTCATCATGATCCACATGCCCAGCCGGTGCAGGCTGTGGGTCTGCATCGACCCGCCCAGCAACGGCAGCACCCAGCCGAACAGCCGATCGGCCCACGAGCCCAGCCCCAGGCCTTCGCTGTACAGCGCGAAGCCGGTGAAGAGCATCCCGAAGGCCAGCACGGTGAAGAAGAAGAACATCATCAGCTGGGCCATCGGGTTGTGGCCGACGTACTTCTTCGGGTGCTTCTCGAGGAACAGATACCAGCGCAGTTCGAAGAACACCTCGCTCCACCACTGTCCATTGGTGATCGGCAGCTTGAAGATCTGCCGGGCGTGGTGGTTGCCCACGAACGCCCAGTAACCCCGCCCGATCAGCCCCACCGCGAAGATGTAGGCCGCCGCGAAGTGGGCGAAGCGGATGTAGCCCATCAGGAAGTTGTCCGACGCCTCGCCGGGCATCGTCGGCAGCGGCTTGCCGATGAAGTAGCCGCTCACCGCCAGCACGACGATCGCCAGGGCGTTGATCCAGTGCCACAGGCGCACCGGCGCCTCATACACGTAGATCGAACGTACCTGCCGGCCGTGCCGTTCGGCCTCCAGCATGTCTTGTTGTGAAAGCATGACGGCCTCCCGTTCAGCGGACCTTGATCGATGCCATTTCCTGCCCGTCCGGCGACAGCACATGGGTGGAGCAAGCCATGCACGGGTCGAAGGAATGCAGGGTGCGCAGGATTTCCAGCGGTTCGTCGGCCTTGGCCACCGGGGTGTCCATCAGCGAGGCCTCGAAGGCGCCGATCTGGCCCTTGGCATCCCGCGGACCGCCGTTCCAGGTGGTGGGCACCACCGCCTGGTAGTTGTCGATGCGGGTGTCCTTGATGCGGATCCAGTGGCCCAGCGCGCCGCGGGGTGCCTCGGTGAAGCCCACGCCCTTGGCGTCCTTCGGCCAGGTGGAGGGGTCCCACTTTTCGATGTTGGCGGTGGAGAGATCGCCGGCCTTCAGGTTGGCCATCAGCTTGTCGAAGAAGTAGCGCGACTTATGCGCCGCCCAGGACGCCTCCAGGCCCCGCGCCGCGGTGCGGCCGAGGGTCGAGAAGATCGCCTTGAGGGGCAGGCCGAGATCCTTCAGCAGCTTGTCCACCGGCTCCTTGAACTCGGGGTTGTTCTGGGCGTAGCCGATCACGTAGCGCGACAGGGGGCCGACCTCCATCGCGTGGCCGCGCCAGCGCGGGGCCTTGATCCACGAGTACTTGCCGGCTTCGTCCAGGTTCTCGATCCTGGTCTTGGTGCCCTTGGTGGCCTTGCCCAGCTCGAAGTTGGGTTCGGTCACGCCGTCCCACGGGTGCAGGCCGCGGGTCTCGTCGGCGTACTTGTACCAGCTGTGCGCCACGTGCTCCTGCACCTGCTCGGGGTCGCGCAGGTCGACTTCATGCACCTTGCTGAGGTCGCCGTTGATGATGGCGCCGCGGGGCAGCAGCAGGTTCTTGGCCGAGTAGTCGTTGGCCACGTCCGGGATGTCGCCGTACGAGAGCACGCACTGGCTCGACAGGCCGCCGCCGTAGGTCCAGTCCTTGTAGAAGCTGGCGATGGCGACGAGATCGGGCACGTACACCATGTCGATGAACTCGATGCAGCGGTCGATGATCGAGGCGATCAGGTTGAGCCGCTCCATGTTGATCGCGCCGACCGCGCCCGTGCCTTCCAGGTTGATCGCGCAGGGCACGCCACCCACCAGCCAGTTCGGGTGCGGGTTCTTGCCGCCGAAGATGGTGTGGATCTTGACGATCTCCTTCTGGAAATCGAGCGCCTCCAGGTAGTGCGTCACCGCCATCAGGTTGGCTTCCGGCGGCAGGCGGTAGGCCGGGCTGCCCCAGTAGCCGTTCATGAAGGGGCCGAGCTGGCCGGATTCGACGAACTTCTTGAGGCGGTTCTGCACGTCGCGGAAGTAGCCCGGCGACGACAGCGGCCAGGCCGAGATGCTCTGGGCGAGCTCGGAGGTCTTCTTCGGATCGGCCTTCAGGGCCGACACCACATCCACCCAGTCGAGCGCGTGCAGGTGGTAGAAGTGCACCAGGTGGTCATGCACCTGCAGCGCCAGCTGCATCAGGTTGCGGATGATGTTGGCGTTCTCGGGGATCTTGATGTTGAGGGCGTCTTCCACCGCGCGCACCGAGGTGAGCGCGTGGGTGCCGGTGCACACGCCGCAGATCCGCTCGGTGAAGGCCCACGCATCGCGCGGGTCGCGGCCCTTCAGGATCACCTCCAGCCCGCGCCACATGGTGCCCGTCGACACCGCGTTGCGGATCACGTTCTTCTCGTCGATGTTCACTTCGACGCGCAGATGGCCCTCGATCCGACACACCGGATCGACCACCACGCGCTTGCCCGAGTTGTCGAGCTTGAAGCCCTGGGTTTCCAGCACCGTCATCATTTGTCTCCCGAATTCTTGTCGTCTTGCTGCGAGCGGGCGCGCGCCAGCGCCGTCACCGCCGCGTGGGCTGCCACTGCCGCGCCCACCGCGCCGGCGGCCGTCGCGCCGATCTTGTCGGCATTGGCCTCGACGCCGAACTGATGGATGTCGGTCACCCGGTCGTAGAAGCTGCCCTTGTCCCAGAAGCCTTCTTCCGAGCAGCCGATGCAACCGTGGCCGGATTGCACCGGCCAGCTCACGCCGCCGTTCCAGCGCATCGACGAGCAGGCGTTGTAGGTGGTCGGCCCCTTGCAGCCCATCTTGTAGAGGCAGTAGCCCTTGCGCGCAGCTTCGTCGTCCCAGTTCTCGACGAACTGGCCGGCGTCGAAGTGCGGGCGGCGGTAGCACTTGTCGTGGATGCGCTGGCCGTAGAACATCTTCGGCCGGCCCTGGCGGTCGAGCTCGGGGATGCGGTCGAAGGTCAGCATGTAGGTCACCACGCCGGTCATCACCTCGGCGATCGGCGGGCAGCCGGGCACGCGGACGATCGGCTTGTTGGTGATCACCTGATGCACCGGGGTCGCCCGGGTCGGGTTGGGCTTGGCGGCCTGCACACAGCCGTAGGACGCGCAGGCGCCCCAGCTGATGATCGCCTTGGCGTCGGCGCAGGTTTCCTTCAGCACCTCAACAAACGGCCGGCCGCCGTGGATGCAGAACATGCCGTCCTCGTTGAGGGGCGGGTTGCCCTCCACCGCCACGATGTAGTTGCCCTTGTACTTCTTCTTCACCTCTTCGATGATCGCCTCGGCCTGGTGGCCGGCGGCGGCCATCAGGGTGTCGTCGTAGTCGAGGGACAGCATCGACAGCACCACGTCCTTGGTGAGCGGATGCGCCGAGCGGATGAAGGATTCGGAGCAGCAGGTGCACTCCAGCCCGTGCAGCCAGATCACCGGCGTACGCGGCTTGGTCTCCAGCGCGTGGGCGATCTTCGGCACGAACGCGCTACCCAGCCCCAGCGACGTGGCCGTCAGGCTGCAGAACTTCATGAAGCTGCGTCGGGTAATCCCCTGCCGGCGCAGCACCTCGTAAAATGTTTCGGTCATGGACGTCAGCCCTCCCCTCCTGGAACATCACGCCCGGATATCTTCTGATCCGCTGCGACACTGCCGGGCCGACAATGCCGCATCGCCATCAGGGGAATTAACAAGTTCCGTGCCCAGTCCGGGCCAGGATTGAAAATCCTTTCCGTGCAATGACTTAATCCCGGCGCGGCGCCATGAAGGGCGTCCGCCCACATCGACCGACAAGCCGCTGACCAGCCAATCGGAAACCCACTAACCAGCCCCCATCACCTCAGATGACCACCCTGACCATCCAGCCCGTCGACTTCGACGACCCCACGCAGACCGCCGATTTCCTGTTCCTCCTCGACCACTACATGCGCGGCCCCACCGGCAACGGCCGGCCAATGGACGACGCACTGCGCGCCCGCCTGCCGGACGAAATCCAGCGTCGGCCGACGGTGCTGTGCCATCTGGGATATCTGGAAGAATCAGGCGCAGCGCGACGCCCCGTGGGGCTGATCAACTGCGTGGAGGGGTTTTCGACGTTTGCGGGCCGGCCCTTGCTCAACATCCACGACATCGTGGTGCATGCAGACTATCGCCGACGCGGCTTTGCCGGCCAGCTGCTGGCCCACGCAGAAGCGGTGGCACGGGCGCGCGGTTGCTGCAAGCTGACGCTGGAAGTGCTGACGGGAAACCGCGGCGCTTACGATGCCTACGTGGGCTTCGGTTTCCGGGCCTACGAGCTCGATCCGGCGATGGGCGCCGCGACCTTCATGGAGAAGAAGTTCGACTGAGGTGGTTTGGGCGGGCCGCGATCAGAACGCGACCCACTCCTCGAGCAGCCGGTACTCGCTGCCGCGCAGCCCCTGCTTGAAGCGGCCGTAGCCGTCGGACGACGAATAGCCGCCCAGATCGAAGCGCTCGCACCCCCGGGCCTGCATGGAAAGCAGCGCGTTCCACATCAGAAAGTTGCCGGCCTTCTTCTGGCGCGCTTCGGGGCCGAACCAGCCGACGAAATACTCGGCACTCCGGGCAAAGCGGAACACGATCATCCCGGCCAGGGGCTGGCCGTCGTGGAGCGCCCGGCACACGAAGACATCCTCCGGCGCCCGCTCCCGCAGCGCCCGCAGGAAGTCCGGCGACGTGCCGGCAAAGCCCTTGTCGCGCATGTTTTCCTGGTGACGGGCCAGCATCCAGTCGAAAGCGCAGGACTTGTCCGAGATTTCAAACTCGAGCCCGCCCCGCTCGGCGCCGTTGAGCTGGGTCCGCCACGTGGACGCCAGCCGCTTGCGCAGGGTGGCGGCATCCTCGGTCAGATCCAGCACCGCCGAGCACCAGCCCGCCGTACCACGGGCGATGAAACCGGCCTCACGCAGCCACTGGCGGTGCTCGTCCGAATCCGCAAGGCCCGGCGCCAGCACCAGCAGGCCACGCCGGCCGAAGCGCCAGCGCTTGCGCAGCGTCGCGTACACCGCGCGCACCTCCGACTCCTGGGGCCGGAGCGCGAGGAACTGCGGCCCACGGTTGATCCGCGCCGCCACCGGCAGCCCCAGCACCCGCTTCACCAGCACCTGACAGATCGCCACCGGCTGACCGCCCTGCTCGAAGACCAGCCGCTCCACCCGCCAGCCGCCCGCCGCCTTGGCTTCGCCGTAGCTCCACGCCTGGACGATCGCCGGCGCAGGCAGACGCGCGAACAGCCGCTCCCACTCGTCGCGCCCGGCAACTGCGCGGATCTGGCAGTTGTTCACGGACGCAAGCGGCAGCGATGCCACGGAAAAATCGCAAGAACCATGCTTCATGGAGGGATGGATTCGGGAAGTGGGCGGAGTCTACCCGTACATTTCCCTGGCACCCACGAAGCGTTTCACAACTGGACACAATCCTTCGGAAATCCGGCCTGCATCAGGACGAAATCCACACCGCAAAAGCAGAAAGCCCGGCACGGGGCCGGGCTTTCCTTGCAGCGATAACAGCGAGGATCAGCGCTGGATCTGCGTGACGTCGCGGACCGCGCCCGTGTCGGCGCTGGTGGTGAGCGCGGCGTAAGCCTGCAGCGCAGCCGACACCACGCGCTCGCGGCTCACCGGCTTCCAGCCGCGGGCGTCCTGGGCAGCCCGGCGGGCGGCCAGCACGTCGTCGGCCACGGCCAGATTGATGCGGCGGTTCGGGATGTCGATCTCGATCACGTCGCCCTCTTCCACCAGGCCGATGGCGCCGCCACAGGCGGCTTCCGGCGAAGCGTGGCCGATGGACAGGCCGGAGGTGCCGCCCGAGAAGCGCCCGTCGGTGAGGAGCGCGCAGGATTTGCCCAGGCCTTTGGACTTCAGATAGCTGGTGGGGTAGAGCATTTCCTGCATGCCCGGGCCGCCCTTCGGGCCTTCGTAGCGGATCACCACCACGTCGCCGGCGACGATCTGGTCGGCGAGGATGCCGGCCACGGCGTCTTCCTGGCTCTCGAACACGCGGGCACGGCCGGTGAAGGTCCAGATGGATTCATCCACGCCGGCGGTCTTCACGATGCAGCCCTTCTCGGCGATGTTGCCGTACAGCACGGCGAGGCCGCCGTCCTGGCTGAAGGCGTGGGCCTTGTCGCGGATCACGCCGTGGCTGCGGTCGAGGTCGAGCTCGTTCCAGCGGCGATCCTGGCTGAACGCCACCTGCGTGGGCACGCCGCCCGGCGCGGCCTTGAAGAAGTTGAACACGCCGGCGTCGTGGGCCTTCATCACATCCCAGGTGGACAGCGCTTCGGCCATGGTCTTGCTGTGGACGGTGGGCAGATCGGTGTGGAGCAGGCCGGCACGGGCCAGCTCGCCCAGGATGCCCATGATGCCGCCGGCGCGATGCACGTCCTCGATGTGCACGTCGGCCACCGCCGGCGCCACCTTGCACAGGCAGGGCACCTTGCGGGAGATGCGGTCGATGTCCTTCATGGTGAAATCGACGCCGGCTTCCTTGGCCGCGGCCAGCAGGTGCAGCACGGTGTTGGTCGAGCCGCCCATCGCCACGTCGAGGCTGATGGCGTTTTCGAAGGCCTTGAAGGTGGCGATGGAGCGCGGCAGCACCGAGGCGTCGTCCTGCTCGTAGTAGCGGCGGGCCAGATCGACGATGCGGCGGCCGGCTTCCTTGAACAGGCGCTCGCGGTCGGCGTGGGTGGCGACCACCGTGCCGTTGCCGGGCAGCGACAGGCCCAGGGCTTCGGTCAGGCAGTTCATGGAGTTGGCGGTGAACATGCCGGAGCACGAGCCGCAGGTCGGGCAGGCGGAGCGCTCGACGGCGTCCACTTCCTCGTCGGAGCAGCTGCTGTCGGCGGCCTTGACCATCGCATCGACCAGATCGAGCGAGATCACCTTGGCTTCCCACTTCACCTTGCCGGCTTCCATCGGGCCACCGGAGACGAAGATCGCGGGGATGTTGAGGCGCATCGCGGCCATCAGCATACCCGGGGTGATCTTGTCGCAGTTGGAGATGCACACCAGCGCATCGGCGGTGTGGGCGTTGGCCATGTATTCGACGCTGTCGGCGATCAGATCGCGGGACGGCAGCGAGTACAGCATGCCGCCGTGACCCATGGCGATGCCGTCGTCGATGGCGATGGTGTTGAATTCCTTGGCTACGCCGCCGGCGGCCTCGATCTCGCGCGCGACCAGCTGGCCCAGATCCTTCAGGTGCACATGGCCCGGCACGAACTGGGTGAAGCTGTTGACCACGGCGATGATCGGCTTTTCGAAATCGCCGTCCTTCATGCCGGTGGCGCGCCACAGGGCGCGGGCGCCGGCCATGTTGCGACCGGCGGTGGAGGTGCGGGAACGATACTGGGGCATCTCGGGAAACTCCGTCTTCAACTGATGGGGTGCTACTAATCTTCCATTCTAGCGCGTTGAGCCGGTTCCGCCGCCCTGCGTTGCATCAATAACGTGCAGCCTCTGCGCCGGCTGCCGGCAGGCCGCCGCTGCGGGACATCATCTGGATCACCCACAGCAGGATCAGCGACACCGGACTGGCGAAGTAGCGTTCGGTATAGATCGGCAGCAGCAGCAGGTGCGCCACCACGAAGGCCGCCGGCACCAGCAGGAGCAGGTACAGCGCGGCTTGGTCGGCCTGGCGCTCCGCCGCGCCCTTCAGCAATCCGGATAGCGCCTTGCGGTGGATGATCGCCAGGCAGGCCGCGACGAAATAGATCACCACGTGGGGGCTGCGGGCGACGGTCTTGAGCATCCGCCCGTAGGCCGCCAGGTAGTCGGCGGGGTTGGTGGAGACGACCAGCTTGGCCGGATAGGGATCGAGGCCGATCAGCGTGAAGTGGAACACCGTGAGGTAGCTGTAGCCGCCGTTCAGCTTGTTGTTGAGCACGTAAGCGGCCACCGCGGCCACCAGCCCGCCCACCGCGACGAGGCGACGCCCCTGGAGGAACAGCACTCCCATCAGCAGCGCCGAGAACAGCACGAAATCGGTTCGCACCAGCGGCAGTGCCACCGCAAACAGGCAGGCCCACGGGCTACGCCGCAGCGCCAGCCAGGTGGCCGCAAGGGAGAAGGCGCAGGCCATCGCGTCGGGCGTGGAAAGCTGGGCGAGCTCGCCATAGTTGGCGAGGAACACCACGCCCGGCACCACCCACGGCGACACCCCTGCCCGCATTGCGATCAGCCCCAGCAGCAACACCGACACCGCCTGGAAGAAGGCCGAGATGAGATAGGAGGAGCGGGCGTAATCCACCCCCGCCTTGTGGGCGAGTTCCATCAGCCACACATAGCCCTGACGGATCGTGTAGAAGGGCAGCTGCTGCTCGAGCGACACGGGGTCGCTGCGCACTGTAGCGCCGTAGGGGCCATTGAGCAGCGCCGACAGGCGGGCGGGGCCGATCTCGGCGCTCACCTCGGCGTAGGTGCGCTGCGCCAGCGCCTCGCCCCGCAGCCCCTGCTTGTAGTGGGCGGTCGCCACGTAGCCGATGATGTCGAAGTTATAGGCCGGCCGCAGGGCACCCACCAGAAAGACAGCAATTGCCGTCGCGAGCACGACCAGGTAGCGCAGTTGCATGGGTTCCCTTGAATCAGGTTCTGACGACCATCGCCGCGTGAAGCCGGAGGTCGTGCATCCAAACCTCCGATTGTGGCTAATTGTCACGCCCGCGCAAGCATGTCGGCCACCTGCGGCGTGACGTTTTCCCGCTCACCGCGCATTTGTCATTCCCCGATGAAAAAGGCCGGGAAGCCCCGGCCTTTTGAATGACTCCGGTCTGGAGACGGATCACACCCGGAAGCGGGACACCGTCTGCTGGAGCTGACTGGCCAGCGTTTCCATGTCGCGAGCTGCGCGAGCCGTGGATTCCACGGCGGAGTCGTTCTCGCGAGCCGTCTCGGTGATGGCGCCGATACTCTCGACGACAGCCTCGCTGGCCCGGCGCTGGTTCTCGGTGGCAACGGCAATCTCGTCGAGCCCGCGCCCGACGGCCACCACGGATTCGTTCGCCGATTCGATGGCCGCGGAGACGGTGCCGACCGCTTCCCGGCTCGACGCCAGGTGATCGAGCCCGGCGTGGATGGCGTCGCGCACCGCCACCGACTGGCGTGAAATCTGTGATGTGACCGCGTCGATCTCGCCCGCAGAACGGGCGGATTTTTCGGCCAGTTTTCGCACCTCGTCGGCCACCACGGCAAAGCCGCGGCCCTGCTCACCGGCGCGGGCGGCCTCGATGGCCGCATTGAGCGCGAGCAGGTTGGTCTGATCCGCAATCTCCCGCACCTCGCGGGTCATGGTGGTGATGACCGAGGTCGACTGAACGAACTGCTCCACCGAATCGGCCATCTGACGTACCGCGCCTTCGGCGTGACTGACCTCGGCAACGAGGGAATCGAGCGTCTTGCTGCCCTCCCCGGCCCTGCGCAGGCTCTCCTGGGAGCGCACATGAACCTGCTCCGCACTGCTGGTCACATCCGAAATGTTGGAGGTCATCCGGGCCACGGCCTCACTCGCCTGATCGGACAACCCGTGCTGCCGGCGCGAGCCCTCCGTCACCAGCGCCGCCCCTGCTGCCAGCTGGTGGGACGAGCCGATCACCCGACCGGCGGCCTCGCTGACCTGACGGACAAGCTGGGCGATGGTGGCGAGCATCTCGTTGAAGGTCGTCGCAGTCTGGCCGATCTCATCCTTGCCGGCCACGTCGAGGCGGCGGGTCAGGTCACCTTCGCCCTTGGCGATCTCGGCGAGGCTGCGGTTCATCTCGTTGAGGGGCATCACCACCACGCGATGTACGAAGAAGCCCACGAACGCGATCAGCGGCAGGCTGATCAGTGCCGCGGCAACGATGCGCTGCCACATGAAACGCTCGACGGCCGCGTCCACCTTCTCGAGGGACACCTTCATGCTGACAAGGCCCAGCACGGTGCCAGCCGGCACCTGATGGCAGGAGATGCAGTTCTTGCCCAGATAGTTCTCGGACGCGAGGGCCGGCTTGACGACCCGCAGGTACTCGCCGACCTGGGCGTCGCGCTCCACCTGCACGACCTCCTTGCGGGTCGTCATGGCAGACTGCTCGTCCGCGTCGAGTGCGGGCTGGGTGCGGTTGCCGGCGCCGAACTGGCGGGTGACCGCATCGCCACGAATCACCTGCAGCTCCCGGATCACGCTGAGCTGCTTGATCTGATCGAGGAAAACCTCGCGCTGACCGACCGTGCCGGTGATCATCATCCCGGTGAGCCCGGCCATCGTCATCTCATGGATCGAGTTGGCGAAATCCTGCGCCTGATCGATGGCGGTTTCCCGATTGACCTTGGTTTCCCACGCGATCATGCCGCCCCAGGCGATGACCAGCATGAGCCAGATGGCTCCGGTCAGCCGCAACCAGATTGGCGTATCCGACAACTTGCGCATTTACATGTCCCCTTCGGTGGACGAGCGCAGCAGGCACTCACCCCTTTGATGGGCGGGTCTACGGCCAGCGGTCGTCAAGCTTTACGCCGGAACACAATAATTAGCGACTTGCGTGCCTAACGGGCGGCTTTGGGTGCAGCGGGGCGGGTGTTGAGGCGCTGGGTCGCGGCGTTCCAGTCGGCCTTGGCCATCAGCGGCCAGGCGAGGAGTGCGCGATCGAGGGATTCGCCGATGAGTTCGGACTCCTCGCGCCGGGGCGGCTTGAGGACGAAGTTGACCACTTCGTTGCGGTCGCCCGGATGGCCGATGCCAACCCGCAGGCGCCAGAAATCCTGGGTGCCCAGATGGGCGGTGATGTCCTTGAGGCCGTTGTGGCCACCGAGTCCGCCGCCGAACTTGAGGCGCAGCTGGCCCGGCGGGATGTCGAGCTCGTCGTGGACGACGAGAATCTCGGCCGGATTGATCCGGTAGAAACGGGCAAGCGCGGCCACCGACTGGCCGGACCGGTTCATGAAGGTCTGGGGCATCAGCAGCCACACGCCGTCGGTACGGGCGTTGGCGGCGAGGCCGTGGAAGCGCGCTTCCTTGCTGAATGAGACGCCCAGCTCGCGGGCCAGGCGCTCACAAAACCAAAACCCGGCGTTATGCCGGGTTTCAGCGTACTCCGCACCGGGGTTGCCAAGGCCGACGATGAGCTTCGGTGCAAGCTGGCTCATGGCGTCAGTGGCCCTGCAACCCCGAGGGTCGATCAGGCAGCCGGGGTTTCCTCGGCGGCTTCGTCGCCACCGCGGATCGCCAGGATGGTGGCCACGACCGGGTCTTCACCGTGGGTCAGGGCCTTCACGCCCTTCGGCAGGGTCAGGGCGGAAACGTGGATGGAGGAGCCGGTCTTCAGGTCCTTCAGGTCCACTTCGATGAACTCGGGCAGGTCGCCCGGCAGGCACTCGAGGTCGAGTTCGGTCAGCGGGTGGGAAACCATGCCGCCTTCGAGCTTGACGCCCGGAGCGATGTCGGCGTTGATGAAGTGCAGGGGCACCTTCACGTGGATCTTGTGGGTGGCGTCAACGCGCTGGAAATCCAGGTGCAGGACTTGCTGCTTGTACGGGTGCCACTGGGTGTCCTTGAGGATCACGGACTGGTTGGCGCCATCCAGCACCATGGTCAGCACGGAGGCGTGGAAGGCCTCGTTGCGCAGGGCGTGGAAGATCTCGTTGTGGTCGACTTCGATCTGGGCGGGGGCGCCGGAACCGTAGACGATGCCGGGAACACTGCCAGCGCGACGCAGGCGGCGGCTCGCACTCGTGCCCTGCAGAACGCGCGTCGTGGCGTTGAATTGAATGGTCATGTTCACTACTCCAGTTGATGGGCCCGTCCGCGACCAGGCGGGCTGAAAAAAGCCGGCGGGTTTGCACCCACCGGCTTGAAAACAGGTCTATTACTCGTTGAAGAGAGAGCTGACGGACTCTTCGTTGCTGATCCGCAGGATGGTGTCGGCGAGGAGCTCGGCGATCGACACGAAGCGGATCCGCTTGCAGGCCTTGGCTTCATCGGACAGCGGAATCGTGTCCGTCACCACCAGTTCGTCCAGATCGGACTCATTGATGCGGCTGATCGCCGGGCCGGACAGCACGGCATGGGTACAGTAGGCCATCACGCGCTTGGCGCCGTTTTCCTTGAGCGCCTGGGCGGCCTTGCACAGGGTGCCGGCGGTGTCGACGATGTCGTCCATGATCACGCAGGTACGGCCTTCGACCTCACCGATGATGTTCATCACTTCGGACACATTGGCCTTGGGACGACGCTTGTCGATGATGGCCAGATCGCACTCGAGGCGCTTGGCGAAGGCACGGGCCCGGACCACGCCGCCGACGTCCGGCGACACGACCATCAGGTCTTCGTACTTCTGCTTTTCCAGGTCATCGAGCAGCACGGGGGCCGCGTAGATGTTGTCCACCGGAATATCGAAGAAGCCCTGGATCTGGTCGGCGTGGAGATCGACGGTGAGGACACGCTGCACGCCGGCGGCCTGGAGCATGTTGGCCACCACCTTGGCGGTGATGGGCACACGGGCCGAACGGGGACGACGATCCTGACGAGCGTAGCCGAAATAGGGAATCGCTGCAGTGATGCGGCCAGCGGAGGCCCGCTTCAGCGCATCCACCATGATCAGCAATTCCATGATGTTGTCGTTGGTGGGAACGCAGGTCGGCTGCAGGACGAAGACATCCTTGCCACGCACGTTCTCGAGAAGTTCGACATTGACTTCGCCGTCCGAGAAACGACCAACGGTGGCCGAACCCAGAGACTTCCCAAGACGACGCACCACATCTGCGGCCAGTTTGGGATTGGCGTTGCCGGTGAAAACCATCAGGCTGCCCGAAGCCATGATCACCTCTCGTTACAACGAATTAGAACAGCTTAAAACAAAACGGGCAGGTTTTTGGCCTGCCCGCTGAATTTGGCTGGGGAAGAAGGATTCGAACCTTCGAATGCCGGAATCAAAATCCGGTGCCTTGACCAACTTGGCGACTCCCCAAAAAATCGTTTTCACCACCTCACACAAGCCAGCCTTGCAGTGGATGCCTGTCGAGCCCTGCGGCTACCCAGACCTTCCAGCCCTGCGGGGCTGCTGCGGCAACCTGACTTGCTTCCTCCTCCGAATCGAAGGGGGCGAAGATACAGGCCCCTGAACCGCTCATTCTTGCTGCCCCATGCTGCGACAACCAGACCAGCGCTTCAGCCACTTCGGGAAACCGTTTGCAGACTGTTGCCTGCATGTCGTTCCGCGTTGTGTGTGTTGCGAAGGCGCGCATTATTATGGGTTCGGTGTTCCGCGTCAACTCTTCTGCAGAAAAAATTTCGGCAGTGGGCACGGCAACCTTCGGCGCCACCATCACATACCAGGCCGGAGCCACCCTCAAGGCCTGGAGCGCTTCTCCGACGCCTTCGGCAAAAGCGGTCTGACCAAACACGAAGAAAGGCACATCGGCCCCCAGGCGCAAACCGATCTCCTGGAGGCGTTTTCCGGGCAGATTGCAGCCCCACATGCGGTTGAGGGCAATCAGTACGGTGGCCGCATCCGAACTCCCGCCTCCCAGCCCACCGCCCATGGGAATGCGCTTGTATACGCCGATATCCACCCCCTGCGTTGCGCCCGTTGCCTCCTGCAGGGCCCGCGCTGCGCGCACCACCAGGTCGGCCTCGGGCGGAACCCCCGGCACATCGGTGGTGCGCAGGATGCGGCCATCGCTGCGCAGCGAGAGGTGGATCTCGTCCCCCCAATCGAGGAGGCGAAAGGCTGTTTGCAGCAGATGGTAACCATCCGGGCGGCGGCCGACGATGTGCAGAAAGAGGTTGATCTTGGCGGGCGCCGGCAGGCGCACGTCCGTGGCCACAGGGTCGAAGGGAATGGCGTGCATGTCAGGGGTTCCAGCTGTCGACGATCAGGCGCAGGCGGGTATCGCCCCGATGAACGTCGAGCTTGCGGGGGAGGTCGTCGGGCGCCTCTCCGGTGTATTCGGTGTAATCGATGGTCCAACCGCGATCAATGACCTGGCGCGGACGCCCGAGGGCGTCGAGCTGGCGCACCTCTGCGCCCTCGCGCACCCGCGCGGTGACCCAGCGGGGCAGTTCGGCGAAGGGGGCGCTGATGCCGAGCACACGCTCCGCAAGCTCGGCCGCCGTATCCGCTTCGACCCGACTACCGTCGGACAGGGTCATGCGTGCCCTGCCGGCCTGGCTTTCTATGCTCGCCAGCCCCTGGCCCAGGGGCCCCGTGAAAAACCAGACATCCTGCTCGATTGCGTGCTGCCAATCGACACCCACCACGGCGCTGCGCTCGCCGTCGCGCACCTGCAGACGTCCTTCGAGCTGAAACCGGGGCATTTCGGCCAGGCTCCGCAAGGCGGCACGGGGCGGAGCGTCCTGGGTCGTGGCACAAGCGGCCAGACCCAGCACGCAAATCAGGGCAAGCGCTCTCAAGGCTTGAACTTCTTGATGACGTCGGCCAGCACCGTGTTGTCGGGATTTGCCTTGGCGGCATCCTTCCAGGTACGGGCGGCCTCGTCACGCCGCCCCATCATCCACAACACTTCCCCCAGGTGTGCGGCGATCTCCGGATCGGCCCGCAACTCAAAGGCCCGCTGGAGCTGGGCAAGGGCGCCGTTCAGGTCTCCACGCCGATACAGGGCCCACCCCAGGCTATCCAGGATGAAAGCATCGTTCGGAGCGATCTCGAGGCCTTTGCGGATCAGGCCCTCGGCTTCATCGAGCCGCAGGTTGCGATCCACCAGGGAATAACCCAGCGCGTTGTAGGCGTGGGCATGATCGGGCTTGAGGGCAATCAGCTTGCGCAGCCGCCCTTCCATCACCTCGGGACGGCCAATGCGCTCGGCCATCAAGGCAGACTCGTAGAGAAGCTCGGCACTTTCCGGATCACCCCGCAAGGCCTCGTCCAGAACATTGAAGGCGTCTTCGTTACGCCCTGCATCGCGGGCAATCTGCGCCTCGGCCAGAACGAACTGTTGACGCTCGGCCGGCGCCGCGTCACGGGCCAGGGTTTGCAGATACTGCCGGGCCTCGGCGGTCTGCCCACGGTTCACCATGATCTGGGCCACCCGCGCCTGGGCCGCAACATAACGACTACCGGGGGTTACGGATTTGTACCAGCCGATCGCTTCGTCGTAACGCTTTGCCTCCTCCGCAATCTGTCCGAGATAACTGCGGATGCTGTCTTCTTCGGCAAAACCCAGATCGAGCAGGCGGCGGAAATGCGCCTCCGCTCCGGCGCCATCCCCCAGCTGCATGGCGAGCAGGCCCGCTGCATGAATGGCGTCCTTGTCGTCGGGCTGACGCGTGAGGATCTGCTCGAACTGCGCCCTGGCCGGCGCAAACTGCTTGCCCGCCACCAGGAACCGGGCCAGGGTGATGCGGGACTCGCGCGCATCCGGATGCTTTTCCAGGTAGGCCTGCAAGGTCCGCATGCCAGAGCCTGGGGAAGCCTCATGCTCGAACTGGGCCTTGAGGACCACCGCCTGCTCCCAGTCGGGGCGCAGGCGTAGGGCTCCATCCAGATCCTCCGACGCGGCGGCCCCGTCGCCCGCCACGAAAGCCGCATTGGCGCGGGCGAACCAGGCCTCCGGGTAATTGAGGTAAGGCTCGGTCAGCTCGGTAACGAGGCGCCGGATGAGAGGCTTGTCGGGAATGCGTGCCAGCCCCCGGTTGAGCCCCAGCAGCGCCGGACCGATGGCATCACCCTGACGCGTCAGCGCCTCGGCAAGATGGGCGCGCAAGTCGTCGATGCGGGCCGTGCTGGCCAGGGTTCCGGAGGTGAGCTGCTGTGCCTGGACCGAGCCGGGCTCGATCTCGAGCCACAGCCGCGCGGCCTCGCTGGACAGATCCGACTCGCGGGAGAACAGCGCCATCTCGGCGGCGCGCCGGGCAATCCGCCCATCCCGCGTACGACGTGCCAGATCCAGGTAGGAGCGAGCGGCCATCGCAGTCTGCCCACGGGCCGCAGCCACCTCGGCAAGCATCATCTGGTGCAGGATCTGCGGTGTCAGCTCCTGGGCGGGATAGGCCTCCTTCGCCGCGTCGTTTCCGGGCGCATCCTGCTGGGCATGGGCTGCCCCGGCGAACAGGCCGGCCGAGACGAGCAGGGTGACCAGCAATCCGGCCGCTTGAACAAGGCGAAAGGTAGGCTTCATGGATGTCTCTGAAAGGCGTTCGGGGTTCGGTCGGCCGCCGTCCCGAAAAGCGCGCAGCGGCGCGACATGGTCTTTGATCGCACAGCTACAATAGGGTTCGCCGGATGTTAGGCGGTTTCCCCAAGCCCAGCAAGCGAGCCCCTCCGCCCCGTTTTCCCCATGCCCGAACTGCCTGAAGTCGAAACCACCCGCCGGGGAATCGCGCCCGAACTGACCCACCTCGGCAGCACCGGCGCCATCGTCCGCAACGCCCGGCTGCGCCACCCGATACCTGAAAACCTGGATTCCCTCCTCCGCGGACAGACCCTGTTCGCTGTGGAACGCCGCGCCAAGTACCTGCTCCTGCGCTTTCCCGATGGCAGCCTGCTGGTGCACCTGGGCATGTCGGGGAGCCTGCGCATCGTGCCCACAGCGACACCACCGGCAAAGCACGACCACCTCGACATCCTTTTCGGCGAGCGTGCGCTGCGCCTGCGCGACCCCCGCCGCTTCGGACTGGTGCTGTGGCAGAGCGGTGACACGCCCCATCCGCTGCTCGAGAGGCTCGGCATCGAGCCCCTCGACGATGGCTTCGACGGCCCCTGGCTGCACACGGCCGCGCAGGGCCGCAAGACACCGGCCAAGCTCTTTCTGATGGATGGCCACCAGATCGTGGGCGTCGGCAACATCTACGCCTCCGAGAGCCTGTTCAGGGCCGGCATCGACCCCACCACGCCCATCGGCGAACTCGGCCCCCGGCGCTGCGCCCGCCTGGCCCGGTGCATTCGCGAAACCCTGCACGATGCATTGGCCGCCGGCGGCAGCACGCTGCGGGATTTTGTCGGCAGCAATGGCTCGCCGGGTTACTTCCAGCAGCAGTATTTCGTTTACGGCCGCGAGGGCGAGGCGTGCCGAAAATGCGCCACTCCGATCCGCAAACGCATCATGGGGCAGCGGGCCAGCTTCTACTGCCCGCGCTGCCAGCGCTGAAACGGTTTCGGTCGGCCCCGATCCCGTTTATGCTAACAATATTGACGATTACTGCCGGCGTAGCGGCGCCCAGCCAGGAATGAAGCCCGTGAAAGACGCACACATGCTCGCTGAACACTTCTCTGCCTACACCCAGTGGCGGGGAGATGTGGCCTCCGGAATCGGGGAGCTGCGCAAGTGGTTGCAGCTCAACGAGATCGGCGATGCCCAGTCCGATCTGCGCCTCCAGTACCTGCTCGACCGCCTGCGTGAGGACAAGCTGATCGTCGCCTTCGTGGCCGAGTTCTCCCGAGGCAAGTCCGAGCTCATCAACGCCGTCTTCTTTGCCGGCTACGGCAACCGCATCCTGCCCTCGAGCGCCGGGCGCACCACCATGTGCCCGACCGAGCTGCAATGGAAGGAAGGGGACAAGCCGGAAATCCGCCTGCTGCCCATCGAGAGCCGCAAGACCAACGCCAGCATCACCGAACTCAAGCGCTACCCCGAGGAATGGCAGACCCGCCCCCTCGACACCAGCTCGGCCGAGAGCCTGCAGCAGGCCCTCGCCCAGGTCGGCGAAACCCGCCTGGCCAGCCAGGCCGAAGCCGAAGAGCTGGGTTTCCCCATCGACGCAAGCGGCGACCACGGCATCCGCCCCGATGCCGAGGGCAAGCTGGAAATCCCGCGCTGGCGCCATGCCATCATCCAGTTCCCTCACCCGCTGCTCGAACAGGGCCTGGTGATTCTCGACACCCCGGGCCTCAACGCCATCGGCGCGGAGCCCGAGCTCACCCTCAACCTGCTGCCCAACGCCCACGCGGTACTGTTCATCCTGGCCGCCGACACCGGCGTCACCCAGAGCGACCTGGCCGTGTGGCGGGAGCACGTCAATGCGGGGCGCCGGCAGCGCGGGCGCATCATCGCCCTCAACAAGATCGACGGTCTGTGGGACGGCCTGCGCAGCGAGGAAGACATCGAGCGGGAGATTGCCGGCCAGGTGGCCAGCGTCGCCAGCACCCTCGAAGTCTCACCCGCCCAGGTCTATCCGGTATCGGCCCAGAAGGGGCTGGTCGCCAAGGTCAACGACGACCCCGAGCTGCTCGATCGCAGCCGCATCCTGAGCCTCGAACGGGCCCTGTCCACCGAGCTGCTCCCCACCAAGCGCGACATCGTCCGCGACAACACCCACGGCGACGTGACCGACATCGTCAGCCGCAGCCGCGAGCTCCTCAACGCCCGCCTTTCCGGCCTGCGTGAGCAGCTCCAGGAACTCACCGACCTGCGCGGCAAGAACCAGAACGTCATCGAATACATGATGCGCAAGGTGCGCTCCGAGAAAGACGAGTTCGAACAGGGCCTGCAGAAGTACTACGCCGTGCGCAGCGTGTTTTCCAGCCTGTCCAACAACCTCTTCGGCCACCTGGGCCTCGACGCCCTGCGCGACGAGACCCGTCGCACCCGCGAGGCCATGCTCGACGCCGCCTTCTCCCGCGGCCTGCGGGACGCCATGAAGGGCTTTTTCCAGCACCTGCGCGGCAACCTCAAGAAGTCCACCGACGAGATCGGCGAGATCTCGAAAATGCTCGACGCCATGTACAAGCGCTTCACCGTCGAGCACGGCCTCAAGCTGGCGGCCCCCACGGCCTTCTCGACCCTGCGCTACGAGAAGGAGATCGAGCGCCTCGAAGAAGCCTTCAACAACCAGTTCAATACCGTGCTGACCATCGTCACCACCGAGAAGCACACCCTCACCCAGAAGTTCTTCGAAACCGTGGCCGTCCAGGCCCGGCGCACCTTCGAGATCGCCAACCGGGATGCGGAGCAGTGGCTGCGGGCCGTGATGGCGCCGCTGGAGACCCAGGTGCGCGAATATCAGCTCCAGCTCAAGCGCCGCCTGGAGAGTGTGAAACGCATCCACCAGGCCACCGACACCCTTGAAGACCGGGTGCGGGAACTGCAGCAGGCAGAAGATCTGCTGGTCCACCAGGTGGCCCAGCTCAATGCCCTGGCCGAGCGCATCGAACTGGCCCTGGAAATGCCGGCGGGCAGCAATGCCCCGTCGGCACTGGCCGCCTGAGGCCACCGCCGGCCGGGCACGCACCAACCGATGTACGGCAACAGGGCCGGACTCCCCTCGGGGGAGCCCGGCCCTGTCTGTTTCCTGCGCAGCCGGCGTGCTTACTTGTCGGCGGTCAGCTTGAGGAACTTCTCCATCAGGTCATCCTTGCTCTCCGGGTGTTCCGGATTGAAGGGAATGCAGTCCACCGGGCAGACCTGCTGACACTGGGGCTCGTCGAAGTGGCCGACACACTCGGTACACTTGTCGGGATCGATGATGTAGATCTCGTCACCCTGGGAGATGGCACCATTCGGGCATTCCGGCTCGCAGACGTCGCAGTTGATGCACTCGTCGGTAATCATCAAGGCCATTTTGCTTAATTCCTCGTTACTTACTACTGTTGTTGATCTTCAGGCACAGGCGCTCGTAGACGCCTGGCTGCACAAACTTGCTCACGTTACCGCCGAGTCGGGCGATCTCCCTGACCATCGTGGCAGAGATGAACATGTACTCGTCGGCCGGCGTCAGGAACACCGTTTCCACATCCGGGTAGAGCTTGCGGTTCATGCCTGCCATCTGAAACTCGTACTCGAAATCGGATACGGCCCGCAGGCCCCGGAGGATGACCCGCGCGTTGTTCTGGTGGAGAAAGTCCATCAGCAGGCAGGAAAAACCCTTCACCTCCACATTCGGGTAAGGCGCCAGCACTTCCCTGGCGATCTCGACCCGCTCCTCGGTGGTGAAGATCGGCCCCTTGCCGGCACTCGCCGCAACACCGACGATCACACCTTCGAAAAGGCGGGATGCCCGCCTCACCAAGTCTTCGTGCCCCTTGGTGAAGGGGTCGAACGTCCCTGGATAAACCGCGATGCCATCCCTCATGCTGCAGGCCTCCCCTGTCGGCGCAATCTTGCGTCTGTCAGCGTGCAGCGGCAAAGAGGTGGTAATACACCTGCCCGGCCGTTCCCTGCTTGACTCGCGTCAATCGGTCGATGTTTTCGATCTTGTATTCCGCTTCCACATAGACCACGCCCCCCTCTCCGAGAAGGTCGGGCAGAAACAGTGCCATCCGCTCGATCCAGCCGGCCCGATAGGGCGGGTCAAGAAAGACCACGTCAAAGCGTCGATCAGCGGAACGGGCGAATTTTAGCGCATCGCCCCGCACAATCCGTACACACGCTGCCTGTAGGGTTTTTGCATTGGTCTGGAGGGCCGCCCAGGCCACCGGGTCCTGCTCGATCATCGTCACCTGCTCTGCCCCACGGGAGGCCGCCTCGAAGCCCAGGGCACCACTTCCCGCAAACAGGTCGAGACAGGTCTTGCCGTCAAGATCCTGCCCCAGCCAGTTGAACAGGGTTTCCCGCACCCGGTCCGGCGTCGGGCGCAGTCCCTTGACGGTGCTGACATCAATCAGACGGGAGCGCCACTCCCCGCCAATGATGCGGATGCGGCTCAACGGGCAGCCCCGTTGCGGTTGGCGGGCTTGTCGCCCTCCCCGCCCACCACCACGGTCACCAGGCGCTCGGGCGACACATGACGCCGGAACGCATCGCGGATCTGCGAGGCGGTCACGGCCGACACCTTGTCGCGATACGTGTCCAGGTAATCAAGGGGCAGACCGTAGCTGCCGATCACCGCCACCTGCTCCAGCATCTTGCGGTTGGAGTCGAGACGCAGGGCGAAGCCGTTGATCAGGTTTTCCTTGGCGGCTTTCAGCTCACTGTCGGTCGGCCCGTCCTTGAGGAAGGCACCCAGGGTTTCCGACACCACCTTGAGGGCATCGTCCGCTTGGCTGCCCTTGGTCTGCAGGCCGATCTGGAAGGGGCCGACGCTGCGTTGCGGGGAAAAGTAGCTATAGACGCTGTAGGCATAGCCTCGCTTCTCGCGGACCTCGCGGGTCAGTCGGGAAACAAAGCCACCGCCACCAAGGATGTAGTTGCCGACCACGAGGGGAAAGAAATCCGGATCGCCGCGACGGATGCCCGGCTGGCCCACGGCGATGTGGGCCTGCGCCGACGGATGGGGCACACGGATCGTCTGGCCCGCGGCAGGCACCGCATCGGCCGGCGTCACCGGCACCTCCCCCGCCGGCAGGGCCCCGGTGAGCCGGGTGGCGATGGCCTCGGCTTCCCCGCGTGAAACATCACCGACAATGCTGACCACAGCGCCGGCCGCGGTGTAATGGCGCCGATGGAAGTCCACCAGATCCTCACGGGTGAGGGAAGCCATGGTTTCGACCGCAGGTAGACGCCCGTAAGGATGATCCGGGAAGACGGCCGCGGCAAAGCGGCGCGACAGGATGGCGTCCGGCTGGGTGTCGGACTCCTTCAGCCCGGCAATGCTGCGCGCCTTCTCCCGCTCCACCGCGGCGGCCGGGAAGGTCGGCTGCTGGATCAGGGTGGCCAGCAGATCCACCGCCCCGTCCCGCTCCGCGGGGGTGCTGAGGGTGCGCAGGGACACGGAGGCGCGGTCCATGTCCGCTCCCCCCCCGATCTGCGCCCCCAGGTCAGCGACCCGGTTGGCAATGGCATCCTCGTCCAGGCTGCCTGCGCCGGTATCGAGCAGACCCCGGGTCAGGCCGGCAAGACCGGCCTTGCCGGGCGCCACCTCGGCGCCTCCTGCACGGAAGTCCACCTGCACATCGACGATCGGCAAGGCCCGGCTCTCGACGAAGAACACCCGGGTACCGTTGGCTGCGGTCCAGTTCTGGATGGTCATACCGGCCTGGGCCGAGAGGGTCGCGAAGGTCAGCGCAAGGGCCGCCCCCACACGTTTGCATTGGAAAATCATCAATCAACCTCGAATTCGGGAGCCGTCAGTGGCGGTGGGGGGCGGCGGCCTTGGCGCGAGCCTGGGGATCCACCGGCAGGGGATCGAGCTGGGCGACGGTCAGGGTCTCATCCCGGAAATACTTGCGGGCCACGGCCTGCACCTCGGCAGCCGTCACGGCGCGGATGCGCTCCAGCATCTGGGCGTCGTCCTTCCAGGAGTGGCCGACCATCTCGTCCATGCCGATCTCCATGGCCTGGCCCATCAGCGAGTCACGCTTGTAAACCTGACCGGCTACCGCCTGGGCCTTGACCCGGCGCAGCTCGTCCTCGGACACCCCGTCGTTCTGGATGCGCACGATCTCGGCCTTGAGGGCCGCCTCCACGTCGGCGGGCGTCTGCCCGGCGGCCGGAGCGCCATCCAGGTAGAACAGGGACTCACCCCGGGCAGTGCCGTCATAGCCGGCCCCGGCGGTCACCGCCACCCGGCTGCCGCGCACGATGTTCTTTGCCAACCGCGCGCCTTCATAGCCGTCCAGCACGGCCGCCAGCACCTGCAGGGAGTAGAAATCACCATCCGCCTTCACATCCCGCAGCGTGGGCACCCGCCACGCCAAGGCCACGTAGGGCAGCTCGGCCGGAGCCTTGACTACCGTGCGGCGAGGCCCGGTCTGCTCGGGCTCGATCAGCGGCTTGCGTACCGGGAGCGGCCGGGCCTTGACCTTGCCGTAAGTGGCCGCAGCCTCCTTGAAGACCGCCTTGTGATCCACGTCACCCACCACCACCAGGGTGGCATTGTTGGGCACGTACCAGCGCTGGTACCAGTCCCGGGCGTCCTGGGCCGTCATGTTGTCCAGGTCGCTCATCCAGCCGATGATCGGCCGGCGATAGGGGTGCGCCTGGAAGGCGGTGGCCATCAGCTGCTCCACCACCAGGGAGCGCGGCTTGTCGTCGGTGCGCAGACGGCGCTCCTCCTTGACCACCTCGATCTCCTTCTTGAAGGATTCATCGGTGACCTGCAGGTGGGCCATGCGGTCGGCCTCCAGGGCCATCATCCGGCCCAGGGCTTCTTTGGGCACCTGCTGGAAGTAGGCGGTGTAATCGTGGCTGGTGAAGGCATTGTCGCGCCCGCCCGCCGCCGCCACCTGCTTGTTGAACTCCCCCGGGCCCAGCTTCTTTGTGCCCTTGAACATCATGTGTTCGAGGAGATGGGCGACCCCTGAGGTGCCATCCACCTCATCCATCGCGCCCACCCGGTACCACACCATATGTACGACGGACGGCGCCCTGCGATCCTCCTTGACGATCAGCTTCATTCCGTTGGGAAGTGCCGTCTCGAAAGGGTTGGCCCACACCGGCCCGGCAAGGGCTGCGGTGAGGGCAAGGGCAGTACTGGCGACCCGCAATCTGCGATTCATCATAGGCTCTTGAAGCATCTGGTAAAATTCGGAAACGGTGGCCACCGGCCGGCGTATGGCGCGGCATCATAGCGGCATTCCGGCAGCTCGGCCAACCGGGCAAAGCAGGGGCATTTTCCCCCGGCCTCGTCCCGATCGACCCACTTTCTGACTCACCACTCCATGTTTGGTTTCCTCAAGAAAGCCCTGAAGCCGGGCGACGCACCGGCTCCGGAGCCCGAAGCCCCTGAAGCCGCTCCAGCCACCCCTGCCCCCCCGGCAGCGGTCGCCGCACCGGCCGCGACGGCCCCCGCCCCTGCGGCCGACACGCCCGAACCCGAAAAGAAACGCTCCTGGATGGACCGCCTGCGGGCCGGCCTGTCCCGCACCCGGGAACAGATCGGTGGTGGCCTTGGCGGCCTGACCAGTCTGTTCTGCCGCCGCAAGATCGACGAAGACCTCCTCGAAGAACTGGAAACGACCCTGCTGATGGCAGACTGCGGCGTCGAAGCCACCCAGCACCTCCTCAAGGAGCTGCGCCTGCGCTGGAAGCGCGACAAGCTGGAGACGGCCGACCAGCTCCAGGGGGCGCTCTCCGAAGGCCTGCTGAACATCCTCGCCCCCCTCGAGAAACCCCTCGAGATCAGCGGCCACACGCCCTACATCATCATGATTGCGGGCATCAACGGCTCGGGCAAGACCACCTCCATCGGCAAGCTGGCCAAGCATTTCCAGAGCC